>RPRI01000037.1 GCA_003818505.1 Desulfobacteraceae bacterium
AGCGTTCCATTTTGACAGTTGAAGAGCCAGGGATCTTGATCGAGTTCTTCAGTGCGAACAGGAACCTCACTTTCGGCAAGTTTTATCATTGCATTGACATTGTAGCTGGATTCCGATTTCCTGGCATGTTTTGATATTTCCTGGCGCTCGGTCGTATCGGTTGCCTGCCCGGCTTCAAAATAGATTGACCGAACCACCTCTTTGGCTAACATTTTGATCTTGTCAGATTTATCCTGAACCCAGCGCTGTCCGTCCCAAATCATCCAGCTTTTCCAGGTGTGGCAATATCTGATGTCTTGTCTGTGTCTATAAACCAGACGCTCGGAATTCCCCAATTCTGTGAGGTTAAATTTTGGTTGCTTACTTTCGGTTTGAGGAGAAGGCCCAACGGATAAATTATTGTTTGTTAAAGCTTTTCTTATTGTTGCCTGACCGTATGTTTCTCCATCAGAATATCGACGCTCATCAAATTTGGGACGAAACAACCCTGATTTCCGAAACATGCTGTCGATTATCCTGCTGTCTCCCCTGGTCCAGAACGATAGCATCTGACATAGAGCCAAGTCTGCTTCACTCTGCGAGGGATAGCCCGAATAATCGCCTTTCCAAAGCTGATCGAACTTTTTACCGTTTGCAGCCTTTCGAGCCATCTGGATGATAGGATCATCCTCTCCATCCTGCATGACGCCTTGGTCAAGTTGCTTAACCTGCACGCCAAAGTGTTGTTGATGAAACAATAGAAGCTCGTCCCTGCGGTCGGCAATTTCTGATGGGGCTTCATCTGGTACATTTCCAGTAATGGTAAAAAATCTTCCATAAGCATACATCTCGATACTGCCGTTTTTCCTCCCCTGCGCTGGAAGAGACCCTTTTACAATGATATGTAAACCCTTTCCTGAAGGGCTGATTTCCGTATAACTTCCGAAATGTTTTATGGTTGACAGGGCTTCCTGGCTGAATGAATGCGTCGCCGGATCAAGACAGTCATCCAGATCTATGCCGACATAAGGGCTGTCCTTCTTAAATACGAACCCTATGCCTTGAAGTCCATTCTCGTTATAGCGCAGTAGCGCCTCTTCAAATGATCCCCAGCTTCCATTTTCATTCACTTTTGCATATTTTCCTGTATTAGGATTTATCGGAATTTTTGTTGTCTTGCCGTTTTCTTTCGGTTGAATTTTCCATGCGACCCACTGATTTAATTTTTTTAGTTCCTCTGGTATTCTGTCGATACAAATATTATTCATTTTACATAATGCCTCCTTTAGTTGATTGTTGCTGAAAAGCGCCCGCCCCGGTTAAGAGGCGGGTTTCTTACATTTACTTCCGATTGGGATCTAACCATTGCTTGAGCCTTTCTTGAACAAGGTATAAATTGTATGTCATTAAACCCACCTCGCACCGCTCAAATTTCTCGTTGAAGATTGCGCATTCATTCGTCACGCAGGATTTATTTATAAAAGGGCACAGCTTTCTCAAGTCAATTTTATTACGCATTATTAACCACCTCCATTTTTGATAAAGTCTCGCCGGTTGCTTTTTGAACGGCACTTTTAAGTGTAAAACCCTGTTCTTGATACTCTTTGATTTTGGCTATCAAATTGATCTGGTCCTGGGTATAGCGCCGATAGGCTCTTTCACCGCATACAATGCGTTCCGGCTCCGGAATACATTTACCTCCCCAGCTCCGTAGCTTTTTCTGACTGACGCCGGTTAGTTCAGAAGCGTCGCCAATCGAAAAAGTTTTTTCATATTTCTCAAACATAAAAAACACCTCCTATAATTTATTGGGGATGAAAAACTAACCCCTTCTGTATTTAAGACAGGTTAGTTTATTCCTATGTCTGGAATATAGGTTTGAGAAAAGGTATTCGTTATTAAATTATAGGAGGATACATAATTAACAATGTGGGGGAGAGTGATTATGAAGAATTTGGATTTAGCTCATTACAGATTTTCCTCATCTTCCTGCTTATTCATTTCGCGCTCAATTCTTAAACGTTCTCTTTCATCATCAGCTATTTCTTCTGACAAAGCACCCAGCATGGCAATCTCTTGCCACCCGATGTCGATTGTATCGTCATTGTCTGAACTATCCAGCATATCTCCATTCAGGCCGTCATCATTTTCAATATTGCCATCAGGGTTGTCATCAAAAGAATTGTCATTATCAAAGCTATCGTCCATAAAATCATCCATTGATTTTCTCCTTTCGGTTTATATTCTATCACTTATGAAAAAGTTTGTCTAAAGAACGCCTGCCAGTTATCCGAAAATGCAGGTGGGTTCATAAAGGGAAATTGATTTTGATAAATAGTCTGAATAATTCCGTTCTCACTGCGAAGTTGTGTAGGTATTCCTGCTTTTACAGCATATGCCACTTCGAATAAGGTTCCACCGACAAGGCCATCACGGCTTGTAAAAGCGTATAAAACATCACAGGCTTCTATCAGCTCGCGATTACGCTGATAATATCTTTTCGGGATATCGAACCACGAGCGTATGTCTTTGAGATCCGGCGCGTAAATCTCGACCTTCATATTTCTTTCCGCCGAAGCCTCTATTGCCCAAGAGCATACCCCCTTGCATTTTGAGGTTATTATTTTTACCTGTGTATCAGCAGAAAGCGCGTTTACAAGATTTATTACAGATTGACGGTCCTGATACTTTCGCGAACCGACTATTCCGATATTCATATCATGTCCTCCTATAAATGCGAAAAGCCCTCACGATTTTAATAACCATGAGGGCTTTCAGTTTGTTGTTGCCGGCAAATAATTATTTGTTAATGCTTCACCATAGAAAGTATCGTTCCTCCGGCTTTCTCAAGCCTGTAGGCTCCTGACGCTGTCAATGAAGGGTCCTGTGCTCCTCTGGTAAAGGCGTTTATGACATGGAACATAGTTGCCCCTTGCTCCAGGAAAAACGCCTGCTTGACGATTTGAGCCTCTTCCTGGCTGATTTGGAACTGACGAGCGAAAGCTTCGATTGTACTTTCAGGATTAGACACTGGCGTTTGAGCAGATATTCTGAACTGCTCCTGACCGTTATGCGATTGACTGACAACGCCTGAAAGAATTTGAGGAAATTCATCCATTATCTTTCGTGAGATGTGCTTGTATCTGGCATCGACAGCTGTCTTCGCAATCATTCCATTTGTACATACCAGGCGGTAATAGAACGCAGAAATTTGCAGGCTGAGAATTCCTGTTTCAGAATTGCAAATGCATATTCCAGGAATTATCTTGTCGTTTTCAGACAATCGAAATGCCCGCTCGTACTCAGGAACTTTTAACAACATCATCTCGTTGTCCAGAGAAAGATGCACTTCTCCGGAAGGATTGAAACCGTAATCGAGCATCTTCGTGAGCACCTCCATATGATCGATGGCGGTATACCGCTCGGTAAAGACCGCACGTAGATTGTTTCCATCAAACCGGCAGAACAGTGTCTGACGGTTCTTGATTTCCTCCTTAATCCAGTAATTAAGGTTTTCAGCCTGTAATTCCCTGGAACAGCGTGAAAGATAAGAATGAGGTACATGTAAACGGTTGGCGAACAGTCTTTGAGCACTTGGGAGTATCCCGAACGATTTACCCGCTATGTCAATTTGTGTCAGGCTGTTAAACAACATGTCCTGAACAGGTACGATCATGTCATAATTGCTGGCTGACAGTTCATGCACTTTGCCGATGGCGTTTTCTAATGTGATTTTTTCTCTCATGGTACGATCTCCTTTTAGTAGTTATGTTAGATTGTATTAAAAACAGAACAGGTGTTGATTTCCTGATGGGATATTCTTGCTGTCTTTTGTTCCTCCTCCATCTGACTTTTTCGTTTATGCAATTCATCCCAAACCTTTTGCGCGCACTCAGGGCAGATGCCGTGGGATACAGAACAAAGCGCTTCACCTTCCTTCGTTCCAATATCCCTTCGGCACCAGGCGCATACAATTTCGATTGGCATTGTTGGACCTCCTTGAAATGGAAAACCCCGGCTACCATGTGATAGCCAGGGTTTTCGGGTTTGAATTAATTACCGGCTTTTTAGCCATGCGATCAGACTTGAAGCATCAGCACATGAGATGTAGCTCACTTCCGAACCGTAAGCCTCGACACAGTGAGTGTTCAATTCTTGCTCGCTTCCCCCGGCTTTTTCAGTCAGGTCTATGATGTATTTGTATTGCTTTGCTGTGATGCGGCCGTTGCCGGAACCCTGACCGTTCCCGTTGTGGTTGGTTTCTCTTTCAGTCTGGGTTTGGTTGGACGGCTCTTGTGAAGCCGGTATTTCTGTCGATTGAGATTGTGGAGCCGGTCTGCCGATATCGGGCGAAATGTTGTCTCTGGCAGCACTGGTCATGTCTTCCAGGTCCTGCGTGAAGAGTTCCGAAAGGCCTCCCACTCGTAAGGTGGCGTCGATGTGCGCGGATTTCTCCGCCATCTTCAGGCTTTTGTTGATGTCCCCGCTATCCTGGGCAACGCGCCTGGCTCCTGTGCCTTCTGCAGCCACGAAGCCGTTTCCCGTGTGAAGTTCGCACTTGAGGATAATTACTTTAATGTCTCCTCCACGAATCACGGCATTTTCATACTCGCTCAGATTGGGGAACCGGGGGATCAGTCCGAGCATACCGCAGATTTTTTCAGCACCAGGCTTCCAGAGTGAAGGTTTGCTCCAGTGCTTCGGATTGGTGCATTCGTTAATACGCCCATCTTTAGCAAAACTGCACTTGTCCTTTCCGAAAACATGAATCTGACCATAATCGGTGCCCATCTGAAGATTGGATTTTATCCATTTCAAAAGAGCATTACGGTTGTCTTCACGGCGTATGAGAGCCTCGGAAAAACGCTCTGCCGGCATATCCATTGGATACCTCGGCATTATGATGGGAATGGCTACAGCGCCTTCCTGGTTTGATTCCGGGGGTAATAGAACTTCCGCGCTGTTCAATCTCTTGGTGTTTTGATTTTGATGTAACATGGTGTGTCCTCCTGATATATTTATGGGTTTTGAAATGACAAAAGCCCGGCAAGCGTAATGCTCACCGAGCTTTCATTGGGTTATTGGTGATCAAAGATCACCGGCTATATTCTGAATGATTTATTCTTGTGCAATCACCTCCTTTTCATTTTGTCTTTGATTGTTAAACGAGCACTCTGAACATTTTGATTTGTCACGGCATTCCTGACAGATCAGTTCCTTATCAAGAATTTTCGGAAGATAATCGAACACGAACTCAATACCCTGGGTCATTGGAACACCCAATGCCCAGGAGATCCTTCTCAAACTGCTGGATGACTGCATAGTTAATTCCGGCGTGTAAGCCATATTAATTCACCTCCTTTCAAAAGCAGTAAAGGGCAGGAGCTTATGACGGCTCACTGCCCTTTATTGCTGGTTTATGAATTGTGGTTAATTGTTAGTTTGCTAACTACACGCAAACACTGGGTATACTGGGGGGGCTATAAATCTTCATGGATTCAATGGGATACGCTCTAATTCAAAATAGGCAGAGGCGATAAATTTTTGGAGGATGGAAGGATCACCATGATAGGGAGCCGAACAGATTGATAAAATAAAGAGGTCTTTATTAAAATTTGGAAGTGTGATAAGTGATAAATGTATTTTTGAACCCCGCATTTTATTAAAATTGATATTATCTCGAAAAAATGAGAAGCTACTTAATATATAATGTTCGGCAACTAATTACGCGTAATGATGGCATAAAATAAAGGATGTAATAATGGAGTCTGTCTATATTGAGACAACGGTGATCAGTTATTTGGTCTCTCGACCGAGCCGTGATATTCTGGTCGCAGCTCATCAGCAGACGACATACGAGTGGTGGACTTCACGACGTCAGGAATTCGAGTGTTATATTTCGCAGGTTGTGATTGATGAAATACAGGCTGGTGATAATACGGCAGTAGAGAAAAGAATGGCAGAAATTGGCAATCTTGCAGTTTTAGAGGCGACTATCGAAGCAGAGCGTTTGACCGAAGCGATCATTGACGGTGGAGCCATTCCTAAAAGAGCCATCCGTGATGCAGCCCATATCGCTGTTGCTGCGGTGAACGATATCGACTACCTTTTGACATGGAACTGCAGGCACTTGGCGAACGCACAAATCATTCGCAGGATATCAGTAATATGCAATACACGAGGATACAGCATGCCGGTGATCTGCACTCCGGAGGAATTAATGGGGGTTTAACGCTATGTATGAAGATCCGATAGTTGATGAAGTTAGAAAGACACGGGAACGTTTGGCGGAAAAATATAACTTCGATGTAGAAGCTATATTCGAAGCTCTGCGGAAGCAACAAGGCGCCCTGGGAAAAAAGCTCGTACGCCGAGTGAGGAAACAAATTCCCGAACAAGTGGCTGCATCTGAACGGAATTGCCCTGCACTTCATTCCGGCAGGTGAGCCGCAGCATAAAAAAAGTTTGTTCCCAAGTACCCGGCTTCATCCGTTCAGGGTAGCCAACCCGTAAAAAAACTGGGCACTCTTTCAAGATGCTCATGTTTTGTTGACATATGTGAGATGATCCTTCATATTCCACACTCTTCTTGTGTCATTCCTGAAAAGTTCAGAGATCAGATTGTGCTTTCTGATAAAGAGCTTTTAGCTGAACTACTGTTGATGACCGATGCGTTCACTGACAAGCTTTTTGCCTTGCCGGAGGCAACAATACTGCGGTTTCCAATTTCCAGACTTCTTGTAGATGTAGAACGATTTTCTGACGATACCAAAGAACCCATGAGCAGTGTCGGAATGGGAATGATTTACAATCGGACGGTCTATGGGAATGAACTGAAGCGCGAACTCCAACCGCATGAGAGGCAAAGTCTTGTGCAATACTATACAACTCACCATGAGAGATTGTTTGAAGAAGTGAATAAGGAGTTGGAGAATTATGGTCAAGCTTTGATTGTCGATTGCCATAGTTTCCCGAGCATTCCTTTGCCATGTGATATGAACAAATCTATTCCGAGACCAGATTTCTGTATCGGCACAGATTCCTTTCACACACCGGATTCATTAATCCGGATAGCAGATCAGAAAATAAAAGATATGGGCTACACTTTAGGAATCAACCAGCCATATGCGGGATCAATAGTGCCAATGGCTTTTTATCATAATGATCGCCGAGTATCGTCAATAATGATCGAGGTCAATCGCAAGCTCTATATGGATGAGATGACTGGAACAAAAAAGGATGCATTTGAAGCAACCCAAAAAAATATACAAACTATTTTGAGTTTATTGGCTCGGATCAAGGCTGAAAGAGAAAAGAATAAACCGGAGAAGAAGATAAAAACTAAAAAGAAATTGGGAGGTGAGTGATGAGTAAAATTTCGTCTAAAGTTATTTCATTCTCAACGCTCAAAAGAAACTTTGAAGATTGCATCTATGCTATCCCGCAATTACAGCGTAACTATGTTTGGGATAAAAAACGGGTATGTCTGTTGCTTGACAGCATCTATAATCATTACCCAACAGGAATTTTTCTTATTTGGAAAGCAAAAAGCAATATGGTTGCAGAAATCCGTCCGAACAATAAAACTATCCTCCCGGCTTTTAATTTAAATCATGGAAGGGTAGATTTTATTATTGACGGGCAACAGCGCTTAACCTCGCTCTATGGAATTATTGCCGGCATCAACGAAGCGCTGGATTTCAATTCAATATTTGATTTTCGCAAAATATACTTTTCACTGAACAGCAAAAATGCCGAGAGATTTGTTTTTCTCAAGCTTTACGATAGTGCAAGGAAGGAATATATCCCTGTATATGAAGTAATAAAAAATAGCCAAAATCAATTAAAGCGCCGTTTTAATTTGAATAACACGCAGTTGAGAGAAATAACAAAATTAAAAGCAAAAATTCAATCGTATAGATTCTTTTTTATGTATATGGAAACTGATTCAAAGGATGAAGTTGAGGAAACATTTATACGCATCAACTCGCAGGGGATGACTGTTAGTCAGGCAGACGCTTTGTTTACAAAAATGGCAAGTATCGGGTTAAGGGATTTGGTAAACAGCACTAGGAGAGCTTTAATAAAGCGGCAGTATAATGAAATGAAACCGGAAACATTTATTTATACCTTATCATTATCAAAAGGACAAAGAACGGTAGGTAAGGTAGCGTTGAGAGGATTCGTAAATCAATTTAAGGAAGATGAGCAACTGAAATCCGATTTCAAGGATGAATGGAAAAAGTATCATAATGCATTTTTACAGACCGTTGATTTCATGTTTGAAAATTTTGGTATAACATCCTACTACCAGTTGCCATCAGATAACATATTTACAATTCTTGCACTTTTCTTTTACTTAAATCATGGCATGCCCTCCTCGCAGCAGAAAAGGGAGATTAAAAAATGGTTTTGGCATACAGCTCTTGGTGAACGGTATTCCGGCAGCAGGTTTAACCGTAACATTCCCAGTGATATTCAGTTCTTTAAAAAACTGGCACGCAAAAAAAACCATAAGTATATAATTACTGATAAAATTAACCCTAATGATTTTTTAAGATATGATTACAGGAGAACCAACTCATCTGCAGTTTTAGGATATTATCTCTTTCTGAAGAAGCTGAAGCCACGATATCTTGAAGTAGGCTATACGATGATGCTGGATGATGCAACTGCACATATCAATAAAAAGGACCGACATCACATTTTCCCAAAAGCCTTGTTAAGCAGGAAAGGAATCTCACCGAGATGGAAAGACTCTTTTTTAAACATATGTTTTCTCGCTAAAAAGGAAAATGACTACATTAAAGATGATTATCCACATAATTATCTTGGCGAATTTGAAAAAAAATCCTTTTTCGGCAGCGTGATGAAATCCCATTTAATTCCTGCCCATTCATCATCCGGTGTGTGGGAACAAAGTATTGGAAATGGGTTTAAAAAATTTTTAAACCAAAGAGCAGACCTTATTCTCAATAATATTGCAAAAGTAGCTGCAATTAGGAGAAGCCAGTTATTTGAAAAATACGAGGAAATTAAACGAATATGAGCAACGAATCCAACAATACATCAAGTATTATCAGCAAAGTATGGTCTTTTTGTAATACCATGCCTGATGACGGCCTTCTCCTGTTTCTTTATCCACTGTTTCATATCCTTAAGCAGGCTCATTTTGAAATCTTCCGGCGCCAGAATGAGAATGTGTGGAATCCATGATTTTAGCATGCTCCGAATAGCCTCATACTGACCAACCCGGCAGGAAACAACCAGAGATCCGTCCGGCCTTTCTTCCTTGATCTCCTGGTCGGGAAGCATCTTCCGGCGTTTGAAATAGTTGCTGCAGGAGGCATCCACCAGAACGGTAACCTCAAGGTTTCTATCCTCAGTAAACCAGATGTTGACGCTGCCTTTTAGAAGCGTGTCAAGGTTTTCGGGAACGGACTTGAAGCCGGTTTTTGATAATTTGAAATTACCGATTTTATCCATGGCATATCGCTTGATAATCCCTGTGCTTGGCTCTTTGCCGATGAGATACCAGAAACCGCCGAAATATGCGATTCGGTAAGGCTCAATAATTACCGGATGAGATCCTTTGCCGGAGTCGTAATGAAAGCCGGCCTGCTTTTTCTCCCTTATGGCCTTAACTATCCGGTTTAGCAGTAAGCTGTCCATGGGTATGGCATCATCGATCTTCACGAACACCGGCATGGTTGTGACACATTCATGCAGACGGTCAAGAACAGCATCAGCCGCCTTCTGAAAAGACTGCCCAAGTTGTCCGACCATATTCTTCAACGCAACTATAAGAGCCAGCTCCGTGTCATCAAAAACCTCCAGATTCTTCACCAGGTCCTTGCTCATATGATAGCTTCCTTTCTGAACCTCATGAAGAGGAAAACCTGATTCCTTAAGAAGCTGCAGGTCTCGCTGGATAGTACGGGGCGTCGTATGGAACTCTTTGCTGAGCCAGGAGCTTGATACCTTCTCCTTTTCCATGAAAACCCTGAGTATCTGGCCCAGGCGTACCAGTTTTGTTCGTGCGCTTTTTGTACGGGTCATCGCTTCTGCCTCCCTTGAAATAATTGCAAATATAAACTTTTATCTGAAGGAAAATAATGCGACGTACGGCTGTCGTCCGGGTCTTTATTTATCAGCAGAAGGCTTATAATATCAATGCAAATGATAAAACGATTTCATAAACAGCAGTCGGGGACGGCAAAGTAAAAAGCTCATTATGCAAGGCGCGCGAATCTTGAGGAATGAAGCGTACTTTATGGTACGCTGCAATGACGAAAGATGAAGCGCAACAAAGCAGAATGGCTTTTTAAGAAGCCGTCAAAGGAGGGAAGAAATGGAAGCGATCATAACAAGCCATCTGGAAGGAATAAAATTCGGAGAGATTCAGACCCACAAACATGTATCAGTTATGCCCATGTTGAGCAATAACGGTTCAGGACCGGTTTATCTTACCATGAAAGAGGCGATAGAGAGCGGTCTCCTTACAGTAACGGAGGTTTCGGAGGAAGGCCATGTCCCGGAGCTCAAAGTCATAAACAGTGCGGATAAGCCGGTTCTCTTGATAGACGGCGAGGAGTTGGTCGGTGCCAAGCAGAACCGGGTGCTCAATACCACCATCCTGCTCAAGGAAAAATCGGAAACAGTCATACCGGTAAGCTGCACCGAGCATGGACGCTGGAGTTATAAATCAGGTCATTTTGAGGAATCGGCATACATGATGTCTGCAACTCTCAGGAATATAAAGAATGTGTCAGTATCGTATTCACTGCAAAATACAGGGGAGTTCGCCTCGAATCAGGGTGCCGTGTGGGATGGTATCAGTGAACAGGCCGAAGCTGCCGGTGTCCGTTCAAAAACAGGAGCAATGAGGGATATCCACGAAGCAAGGAAAGAGGACCTTGATGACTGGCTTGAGCATTATCCACTCGCAGCGGAACAAAAGGGTCTTCTTGTCATGGTAAACGGCAAAGTTGTCGGTCTTGACATGGTTTCAGATACCGGTGCTTTCAGGGTCATATATCCGAAGCTTATCAGGAGTTACCTCATGGACGCCATCCTGGAAAAGCCGGGAAAAGGAAAAGCGGCCTCTTCACATGGAAAGGCGGAATCCTTCATGAACAAAATTCTTGAATGCACGGAGAGGAGATACGACTCAGTCGGCCACGGTCAGGATTACCGCTATGAGGGCAAGAAGATTGTCGGGTCTGCCCTTATTCATGAAAATACCGTGATCCACATGGCATTCTTCGGCATCACAGAAGCTGAAAAAGCCGGCCATATGTCGCCATTATCCAGAAGAAAGATGAACAGGACACGATAAATGCAGTTTGTGATATTTCTTTTAGAAAGGAAAATACAATGATAGGCGCAATTGCAGGTGACATCATTGGATCTGTGTACGAGTGGAACAACATAAAGACCAAGAAGTTTGAGTTGTTTTCCGACAGGTGCTTCTTCACGGACGACACGGTTCTGACAGTTGCTCTGGCGTACTCTATCCTTACGGACACCCCCTATGTCGATAACCTGAAGAAATTCTACCACCTGTATCCCGACAGCGGCTACGGCGGGGGCTTCCATCGCTGGGCAAAGAGCGTGGATTCGGAACCATATAACAGCTGGGGAAATGGCGCGGCAATGCGCATCAGTCCTGCCGGGTATGCATACGACGATCTTGATACCGTCCTGCAGAAAGCAGCGGAATTCACTGAAATCACGCACAATCATCCGGAAGGAATCAAAGGAGGACAGGCGACTGCCGCAGCTATATTTCTTGCCCGAAAAGGTAAGTCCAAAGACGAGATAAAGGATTTCATCGAGACAGAGTTTCAATATGACTTAAGCAAACACGTTGACGAGATACGCCCGTCCTATAAATTTAATGAATCATCGCAGGAAACTGTCCCGCAGGCAATCCGCGCATTCATAGACTCGACCAGTTTCGAGGATGCCATCAGAACGGCGGTCTCTCTGGGCGGGGACACCGATACGCTGGCCTGTATTACCGGAGGAATAGCCCAGGCGTTCTACAGTGGTGTTCCTGACCCAATTGCAATTAAGGTTTACGACCTTCTCGATAAACGCCTCGGGAAGATCACGAGAGAGTTCATGAAAGAATTCTGTAACTGATTTCTATAATATAAACACATATAGGAGCGAGACCTTTGAAGAACATTCAATTTTGCTCAAGTACAAGAAAGGCGATAATTTTAACCGCAGGAATACATTTGAGTATTTCGAGGAATGAAATTTGAGCCTGACGCGGTAATCAGGCAAAAGGGGGTATTATGCAAAGCGTATCGGAGGTAATATGCAGCAAAATAGTTATTATGTTGATCCAACTTCCAGTAGATTGATTATCAAGCGCGATGGACACAGCATTACCCGGCAAATTCCCAAGCCTGTCATACTTATAGATACCCGTGAAAAGCTACCTTTTGACTTCGAAAGATTTCCCAACTGGATCGCCGAAGAAAAAAGGCATAAACTTAAAGCCGGTGATTACAGTGTTGAAGGCATGGAAAAGCTTCTCGCTTTGGAACGGAAAACGCTCTCTGATCTGGTCACGACATTGATGCAGGATCGCCCGCGTTTTTTCAGGCTTTGTGAACAGCTTGCAAAATACCGGTGGCGTGCCCTGCTTGTAGAAGCCAGCTACGAAGATATCAAGTCGCCATACGACGCGGACTATACACTGGCTCATCCCAATGCTGTTTCAGGAACGCTCGATGCCCTGGAAGCCAAATTCGGTATTCCGGTTATTTATGCCTCTCAATACAAACCGTTAGCCGAAGAGAAAGCCGCAAGCTGGCTTTCCAAGCACTTTACATACTGGTACCTGGAGAAGAATGGTTTTGGTAGAGTGTTGCAGGAGGGAGATTTGTAAATATTTCAGACGCGAACAGCTTTGTTCCAGCCTGTCTTTTATAATTACCGGGAATTCTTTGCTGTGGAAGCTTTCGGAGAGGGCTGTTTCACCATGCACGCTCTGCATCAATTGACAGGTTAATTAATAAAAAACCTTTAGACCACTACATGTAGCTTTCAACAGTTTTTTAAACACAATATAACGTACGATATTAGTTGACAAAAACTGGTGAAAATTTTATGAAGAAAATTAATTTATCTAAACAAGATATGGATCAATGGAACATGACATAACGATTCACCCTATTTTTGCTCGCCATGAGACCTTTCATCCGAGATTCGGTTGGTTGAAGAAAGGCTTTGAAAAGGCCGATAAGGATAATTCGGTTTTTTCACAGGAATCTGCGCCCGCCGTTTTGGGTGTCGGGAAAAACATGGTCAAGGCCATAAAGTACTGGTGCATAGCGTTCAAAGTCGTCGATGAATCCAGAGACAATGGTAAATACCTCCATAAGCCAACTGAATTTGCAGAAAAGCTCTTAAAAGATGGCGGATGGGACCCGTTTCTTGAAAACCCCTCATCTCTATGGCTTCTTCATTGGAACCTATTCAAGATGCCCTGCTACGCTCCTGCATGGTATTTCACGTTCAATGAGCTCAACAAGATCGATTTTTCTGCTGATGATCTCCTGTTTTGGCTTAAAGAATACAAAAACAGGAAGTTCCCGGACAAGAAGATATTTGATTCTTCCTTGAATAAGGATGTCAATTGCCTGCTCAGGATGTATGCACAAAGGATTGGTCAGAAAAACTTAAAAGAAGATTCGCTTGACTGCCCATTCACCGACCTTGGAATAATCAACGCATACTCTGATTCAAAAAGATTCACCTTCAATTTCGGAAATAAACCGAGTTTGCCTCCTGAAATAATTGTCTCAGCCTGCCTTGAGTTTGCTGCATCCTTTCAATATGATGCTAAAACGATGGCGATTTCACGGTTGCTTTATGATGCCGGAAGCCCCGGCCAAGTCTTCAAGATGACTGAAAGCTCGCTTAGCGAGGCAATCGAGACGATTTCGAAAAAGGAAAAGCATATATACCTGACTGACACAGCAGGGATGATTCAGTTTGCTTATGACGATGATCCATCGGTTTTATCTGAAAGAATTCTAAATAGTTATTTCAGAAAAAGGAACTGATATGCCAATCCTATCGGATTTTGTGTCAGTAAAACGAAGGTATTCACGATCTGTAAATCTTGAACGCGATTTTGGAATCCCCGACAGCCTGATAGGTTATATCCCAACTTCAAGAGCTATCGACTGCATCGAAAGGTTTATGAGGTCAGTAGCGCTCAGCAATTCCGTCCGTGCCTGGACACTGACAGGCGCATATGGAACAGGAAAATCAGCATTCGCAAATTTTTTGTTAGCACTATCTGCGCCCAGAGACGATGAGAATCATCAAAACGCAATCCAAATAATAAAACAGACCGAAAAATCCAATTCCCTGCAAAGGCAGATCAAAAGCAGGCTTCCCGAATCAGGACTGATAAGAGCCGTAGCAACAGCGCAGCGAGAGCCCATAACAAGGACAGTCATCCGGGCCCTCAATAGCGGTGCGACGATGTTCTGGCAGAACATAAGAGGAAGAAAACCGGATGCTTTGGATGAACTCAATTCACTCTTTATTAAATCCCAGCAAGGCGCTGCAATCGACAACAGTCATCTGCTTCAGGTGATGGACTCATTGGCTCAAGCATCAAAGGCCGGAATATTGCTGATAATAGACGAACTTGGTAAGAATCTTGAATTCTCAGCGCAGAACCAACGCATAGATGACCTTTATCTGCTCCAGCAGATTGCTGAACTGCCGTCTAACAGAGATGGATTCAATGTGTCCATTTTCGGCCTTCTGCATCAATCATTCATTGACTATGCCCACGGGATAGCTTCAGCACAGAGGAATGAATGGGCTAAGATTCAGGGAAGGTTTGAGGACATCCCTTTTATAGAATCTCCAGATCGGATGATGCGGCTTGTTGGGCAGGCTATTGACCAATCAAACGATAATTCATTCAAATCGAGCGTAGACCAGTGGGCTACAAAGTGGAAAGCGGCTTTGTCAGATCATGAAATGTCGAATCAATTTTCAAAAGGCGACCTTGAATCGATCTATCCTCTTCATCCGCTTTCTGCACTGATCCTGCCAATCCTCTGTACTAAATATTCACAGAACGACCGGACTCTTTTCACGTTCCTCGCAAGCGCTGAACCTGATTCTTTTTCCACGTTCCTATCCCAAGCGATTTTCAGCAACGAGAAATTGCCAAGCTTCAAGCTGCACAAAGTATATGATTATTTTGTGGAGTCCGCCGGGATGTCGATCTCGGCAAGGCCGCAATTTCAGAGATGGGTAGAAATTCAATCGAGATTATCTGATGCAAGTCATCTTGATCCTGATGTTTTACTGGTTCTTAAGACCATCGGGCTCCTGAATCTTGTCTCGACAACAGGTACTCTCAGAGCCTCTAAGAGTATAGTCGCTCTTGCGATGTGTAATCATCCGGATGATCGGAATGAACTCCAAAACTGGAACGTTAAGATTAATGAGTTGTTGAACAAAGGATTCTTGATCTGGAGAAAGCGGATAGACGAGCTTCGGATATGGGAGGGGTCTGATTTTGATATCGAAAAAGAGCTCTCTGAGCAGGTCGAGATACTCAATATATCCCTTGCTGATTTGCTCAACGAATATGCCCCGTTAAAGCCTCTTGTTGTGCAAAGGCATAGTTATGAGACCGGGATCCTGCGTTATTTTGAAAGGCAATACTTCGATACAACCAAATCCATTAAATCTTTGGAATGCCGAAGCAAAGACAGCGACGGACTCATCTGCTATTGGGTTGGGAATGAAAGAGATATCAAAAAGCTTGAAAAAATTCCGGAAAAGACATCAGATGGCAAGCCTGCATTAATAATCTGTGCATCTGAACTTAGTGCGCTTCAGATCGCATGTCATGAGTATGTCGCTCTAAGAAACGTAAAAAAGAACGCAACGCAGTTGCAGACCGATGGCGTTGCACGAAAGGAAGTCAGCCAACGGATCCTATATGCGCAAAGACTGCTAAATGATGCTCTGTCGAGGTCGTTTGACTTTGCTTCTGGAAAGGTTAATTTCTACGAGCCCGATGAAAAGGTTAAGTTTAAGAACGGGACCTCTTTCCAGAACTATCTATCGCTTACCTGCGATAAAATCTATCACCAAGGCCCGTGTCTCTGGAACGAGTTGATAAATAGAAGAGAGCTGACAACTCAGGGAGCTTCAGCACGAAATAAGCTGCTGAATGCAATGCTTGAGAATGCCGGCCAGCCAAGACTTGGAATTGTGGGAAATGGGCCGGAATACAGCATGTTCGAATCCACTCTCATTCAGACGGGCCTTTATATCGAATCAGAAGATGGTTGGGTATTCTCAAGGCCTCCAAAAAAATATGAGGGCGTTTATCACGTATGGATAGCAATAGAGGATTTCTGTAAGTCAGCCAAGACAGAATCAAAGAACATAAGCCTTTTATATGATTTGCTTGAAGCTCCCCCTTACGGTGCAAAGAAAGGTATCATTCCGATCCTTTTGCTCGCAGTTCTACTTTATCATAATGAATATGTAAGCATCTACATCGACGGAAGCTTCATGCCGATTCTCGGCACGGAACATTTTGAACTTTTACTAAAGAAACCAGAGCGATTCGCTGTTAAATATTTCGAAGTGTCGGGTTTGAGAGCTGAAATTTTTCGAGAACTTGGAAAAATCCTTTCTGGTGACCGTTCCAGGTTAGACATAAATTTTAGGAATACGACGATTCTAAGCATTGTCAAACCTCTAGTCGGATTTGTAAAACGATTGCCATCCTTTACATTGACAACAAAAACTAAGGTGACTGAAAGGGCAAAGGCGGTAAGAAAGGCACTTCTTGATGCAAAAGAACCAGATGAGCTTCTTTTTAAAGCACTTCCACTGGCATGCGACCTTCCGGACATATTGGACGACAAAAACGATTACAAAAAATCAGTCAAAACATTCAGAGAAAGACTAGTACAGGCTCTAAGTTCTCTTCAAGTTGCCTATGATGACCTGCTCGGCCAATGCGAAAACCTAATTAAGCGTGCTTTTGCAATTAAGATAGATTCTCCTGAATTTCGAGGCAACCTCCGTTATAGGGCGATGAATCTTTCTTCCCAGGTGATTGAATCACGCCTGAAAAGCTTCATTTCAGCATCCACTGATAAAGAATCAGATAATAGATCTTGGCTTGAATCGCTATTGCTAATAATATCAAATAAGCCTCCAAAATTATGGACGGATGAAGATGTTATAATTTTTGAAACAAAACTAAGCGATATCGCAAGAAGGTTCATGAATATTGAGTCGCTGCAAAAGGAAATCGCGATTCCAAGTGAAGGGATCGATGCAAGAAGGATCACCATCACATACCCTGATGGCGATGAGATACATCAGGTGCTATGGATTGACCGTGATAAGCAGGCAAATATTGAACGGATTGCCGATCATATAATCGAGAGTCATAACCTGAATGACGATATGAACCTAAAACAGGCTGTGACAGCCGCTTTAATAGAAAAAATATTTCATAAACGAAGCGAAAAGACTGAAACCAAGAAGCAGGAGCTGAAAAAGGAGCGTAAGGTTGTCTGAAAAAAAAGTTCGTCACATATTGGGGCTCTCAGGGGGGAAAGACAGCACTGCATTAGCTCTGTATCTAAAAGACAGAGTGCCTGATATAGAATATTTCTTCTGTGATACACATAAGGAATTGCCTGAAACCTATGCTTACCTAAAAAAGCTTGAAATCTTGCTTGGAAAAAAAATCGCGTTTCTTGAACCTGAAAGAGGCTTTGATCATTGGCTTTCTATATATGGTGGCTTTCTACCATCTCCTCAAGCAAGATGGTGTACAAAACAGCTCAAAATCATACCCTTCGAAAAATTCATTGGAGAAGACGAAACCATCAGCTACATTGCGATAAGAGCTGATGAGGATCGAGCAGGTTATATTTCCACTAAACCAAATATTAAACCAGTATTTCCTTTTATGAAAGAAGGTCTTGTAAAAAAGGACATATTCAGGATCATCGAAGAAAGCGGAATTGGGATGCCTGATTATTACAAGTGGCGTTCAAGATCAGGCTGCTACTTCTGTTTCTTTCAGCAAAAAATTGAATGGGTGAGGCTATCAGAAATACACCCAGACCTATTTGAAAAATCAGTCAGATATGAACAGGAACATGCTGATGGAAGAAAATATCTTTGGAATCGTAGAGAATCTTTAATAGATATTGTATCAAGAAAAGAAAAAATTATAGAAGAACATATAAATGCTATAAACAAGAAAAAGCTGAGCCAGCCCAACAAGACGTTAGTTGAAGTTTTCTCCGATGACTTCTGTTTTGTATGCCATCTGTAAAATATTTTTTGGAGATTTGAATTGAGAAAGATCAAAGAAGATACTCATTTTTATCTCGATAACGCCCCGCCAGAAGAAGTCACTAATGTCTTAACCGTCCTATCTCTTGATTATGATCTCACTCCAAAAGAAATATCAGATACACTCAGAGACAATTATGTTTTTGAGAGGCAGAAACATTATACCTATTCTCTCCAAAAGCTATTCAATTTAGGCCTATCAATCCAAAGCAGGAAATGTTCTGGTATTTATAGGTTGTCTGAATTGAGTTCAAAAGTTCAAAATATTATAGGGGTAGATACTGCCATATTGATGGATCTTATTCATTATCTCCACTATATTCTGATACACAGGAAAACCGACAAAAGAAAATATCTCTGGAGCTTTAAGCGATGATTTGAACTGATCTGAACAGGGGACATTATGAATACAGTTTTTGAGCAACTAAATAAACTGAGATTTGGTAAGCGCGATGAAAATGTCAGCCCTCATAAATTTGCTATGCTGTTAGCATTAGCCACGCTATACGAAGATGATCCATTTATAGAAAATAAATTTTGCATTACTGATAAGCTTGAAAATATTTTTAAAGATTGTTTTCAAAAATTAGCTCCAACCTACGACATATCTTTGGCCACAATAGATCTCCCATTTTATTATCTAAAAAATGATGGTTTTTGGTTTTTGAATATAAAACCAGGATTAGAGGATCAATATTATCAAATTGAAAACTCTTCTAATACTCGTTTTACCAAGAAAAGGCTTATTTATATAGTTAGTCATGCACACTTGTCAGAACAATTTGACAAATATCTTCGGGATGCAGGTAATCGAGAAGTATTTTGTATGGAACTGAAGAGGCTTTTTCATGCGGCTAATTGTTCCTTGGCAAGTGGAAATAAAAAAAACTTCGAACGAATTTTCATGGCTAAAGCGCGTGATGGGAATTTAAATCCTTTTGTGGGCTATCTTAATTCCCTGCAGCGGCTAAATGCTAACAATGATAACGCCCTTGCCGAGTACCAAGCCTGTAACCCGTTCTTTTCCTACCTTCACGTTCCGCATCCTCTGGCACAAGCCATTCTTGACGAGCTTAAGAAGCCGGGAGGGCGACATGTTATCCTCACTGGCCACGCAGGGGATGGTAAATCAACGATTGCCCTGGAAATATACAAGCAGTTGGCGAACATTTCGAATGAGCAGTCCCTGTCTCATCCTTTGCGGCCTAGGGAGGATTTGCCTGGGGCGGGCATAAGCATAATGAAGGACTTAAGCGAGCGCCGCCGAGAAGAAGACCCGGCATTGGTTCAGGAACTGTTGGGTAACGAACGCCGATTTCTGCTGGTGTCAAACACCGGTACGCTGCTCGACTTACTATGCGGACAGGCGGCAGCCTTCGGGATGTCCAAGGTGCAAATCGAGAGCGAAATTCTGAACTCCATAGGCACCGAGCGTGGCGAGGCTGAAATTGCCTTGATCAGCACCCGGTTTTGGGTTGTCAACCTGGCACGTATGGACAACCTAGAGTTCGCGCGGCAAATTTTTGCGCGCATGGTCGCACCGGAACGGTGGGCGTTTTGTAAAGAGCTCTCCTGCCGTGTCAACTGCCCCATTTGTTTGAATGTCGATTTGATCAATAACAGGCAGAACATCGTCTTCGATCGGATTTTTCTCGCGTACCGCCGCATGTATGAATACGGTACCCGGCTGACAGTACGCCAGATTACCGAACATCTCTCGTATATAGTGACCTCAGGGCTTGAGGAGAGCGACATTGCTGAAATGAGAGAGAAGCACCAATCCCCACTCAAAGCGGAATTCATGTTCTTTAATCGCTTCTTCGGGGACAATGGCAAGGAGGGGCATCCGGGAGCGCAACAGATGCGTGCGGTCTCGGAAATCAGCAAGCAGGGTTTTGGAGAGAGGCCATGCCCAATATGGGAACGGAAGCTTTGGCTCAAGTTGAGGGACCGCTATTTTCGACTGGGCGTGGAGGATTGCAACAAGGAGTTCGATTTGCTTCGGGAGCACGGGTCAGGTCCAGGCAATGACAATAAACCTGGTTTAAACCCTGACCAAGCGCGAGAACAGGTCCGTCGTATGCTCTACTTCCTTTATGATTTCCCGAATGAGGATGTATCGTTCTTGAAACAGTTCCTCAACTCTTCAACCATCCTGCGCTGGCAAGAATGGCAGAGCCCGAAGGTACGACTGGAGATGTCGGAAAGGAACGTGCTCGAGCTTCGCATCTTTCACGTTTTACAGGAGCACTTTACTGGTGTCCGCCTGCCTGAAGGGGTGACAGAGCACGACCGGCGTCTCTACATTACCCTGAGCCGCGGAAGGAAGGGATTTCGGCAGAGTGCACAGGTAGTACTGGCCCAGATCGATTGGAGCAATGAAACAGCGCTTGAGTTGACACGGAGTAAAAACGCTTCCGGGAGGGCCCGTACCGATCTGGAACTTAAAGGACGTGGCCGCATTCATGGATCAAATCTTGTACTGACGCTGCCGTTCCTGGACTATGTGGTAATGCGCCATTATGGCGAAGTGGGCGAAATACTTCAGCCCGCTTATGTGGAAAGGCTGGAACGCTTCAAGACGCAAGTTATACAACACGCCAAGGAAAACCGCTCCGACGTCATGCTGGTTCGCTTGAAAACCGACCATACGTTCCGCCGCCAGCAATACGCGGTCCTTGACGGAATACTGGAGGTAAATGATGTGCTGTGAGTCTTTCCCCGGTGGAGCCACTCGTGCCAAGAACCCGGCCATACAGATGTATGGAAATCGACTGGTTAATGATCAGTCCCCAATAGAATTGCTGGTCGAATTCTTATTAGTGATGGCCTCCTCCAAACGGATTACCGATAGAGGCATACCGTTTTCCACCTCACTGCCAGACTTTAAAACACTGACAGGATGGCCGTACATGGGGACGCTTCAATATGCCCCGAAGGCGCGGCTCAACCTGAAACTATTCTCCTTCATGGGAGCATCACGGCTGGATTCGCGTCATGAAACGCACCGACTACACTACAAGGAATTATTGGAGCGGTTGCATACCAACATCAGGGTAATGGAAAGCGGCACCGAGAATGATGTTCTGCGGACACTGGAAAATCTGTTCCTCGGTTTCCAAGGGGCAGGATCCGGCCGTACCTGGTGCGCTCAAAGCTTCCTCCCCGTTTGTCCTGGTCTCATAGCCGGAGAAACCATTTGGAATGAGACAGTCGCTCGAAGGAATCCTCCCTCAGATTGGCACTATGCGATCGAAAACCTCAAGACATATTTTGCAATGGATAAACATAATTTTCTCGCCCGTGGGGGCGAGGTGTTGTATTTGCAATTATGCAATGCCCTGCGCCAGAAGCCGGAATCAGTGAGTGAGTGGGTTAGCGAAAGCGGGATTGAGATCGAACCGCAGGAACAAGAACCAGCGTGGCTGCATGCTGAATTGCAGCGGGAACTGGGACTATTGCTTACCCATTGTCCGCAGACGGTGACCGATATCGCCGAGTTCATTGACGCTGGTGTTGACCATGTAACTTCTAAAAAAACAGACGGCAATGATTCCGAACCGCGTTTTGTTGATTCCGGTTGGTGCCCAGCGGACAGTTGGCAGGAAGGCTATCTCTTTGCTGTTGAACTGCTCCGCCTGTGCTTGGCCGATTTGGATGTAATAGAGCGTCTGCAATTGTTCGAAACTGCCTGTGCTATGCAGGTTTTGCGAAGTCTTGCGGTGCAAAGCGTCCGTCATTGCCCGCCTGAACGCACAGTCTCATGGCCTGGCTACCGCATAGCAGTATCAGCCCCAGATGAGAAGCGGTTAGCGGTCAAGCGTATATCTCAGCACACGGTCAAGACTATAGAGAAAATTATCTACCGCGCCATCCGTTGCGTTGAGATGAAACCGCCACCTTCTGATAATGATAGAAACAAGATTCTAAAGGAAGCTGATACGAGTTATGGCGGGAAGTTGTTCGTTAGCACGGCGAAGCGTATTGGCATGATAGTGCCGCGGCGCGGGGCTGGAGTGCGATTCACTCTGAACGAACAATTGTTGCGTTTATTGGTTGTGACTACTGTTCCTGTAGGTGGCCGGCTTACCTATGACAGCTTCAAGAAACTTGTGAAGGCGAGGTGCGGGCTGGTGTTCGACGCTGATGGTTTCGCTCAGGCTAGCACTTGGGCGGACGGTGTGGGCGAGGTCCATCTTGGAAGTCACTGTGATGCATGGCTTCAAGAAATGCTGCAGGCAGCGGGCCTGCTGATAGAACTCTCAGATTCCTGTGCACTGGTCGAAAACCCGGCAGCAAATGCTAATTCAGAATGATTAGGAGCGCCAAATCATGAGCTATTTTGCGGACTCCGCGTGGAAGTCAATCGACAAGAAGATAGCAAAGACGAAGCTGCAATCTGATATTGCGGTCGGTAAAAAACTGTTGGTAATGGTGCCTGCATTGTCGGAAGGAGCTACACTGGACTTAGCTACAACGTTGGCCAGCAGATGTGCTGCCGACAATACGGTAGATCTGACTCTGAAAATAGCCCAAGTAGTGACGGCTTCCTGGTCTTCCTCAGGTTTTAATAATGCAAAAGACCAGAGATGGCTGGACGAACGAGGCAATCTGGCATACTACCGCAGCAATCTACCCTTAGTGCCCGGGAAAGTCAGCTTGGTTGTGCTTTGTGGCGCTGACCGCGTGACAGATGCAGGCAGCCTTGACGATTTCTACCGGTGTGACTTGGAAACGGTCTGGCAGATTGAAATGAGGGGCAGTTTCCAATCATGGACAAGGGTCAAATTGCAAAGCATTGGCCTTGCTTATGACCAACCTTCAGAATTGAGAGAATTCGATCGTTTGATGAAGCCGCTGTTGGAGCAGGGCCGTGCGGATCTCTTGCAGATCAGTGCATGGTTCGAGGCTTTAGACTTGAACGCTGCGAGCACAATCCGTGAAGCGCAGCGTATAATGCTTGGTCGGTATCAGGCTTTTCAGCTTCCAAAGTTTAGTAAGTTCCAACTGGGACGCACGAGGGTCTCCTTGGGCCCATACATCGAAAAAGCACACGCTTTCTTTACATATGCGCTATTTCTCGACAACAAGGAACGCGATAAAGCAGATAAAGCCATCAGACAGATACTATCATGCATTGACCGGCGAGAAGATACAGGACTTCCATTAGACGATGAAGATGTTCGTGGCCCGTATGAGACGAGGGAGGCCTTTCTGGAGGGGTTGAACAACTATATACAAACTGAAGACCATGATGACCGAGAAAGATTGCGACAGTGCGACTTTGTAACGATCATAGATAAGATATTGAAGTTTCGAAAAAAAGGGGAAAAAAAGGACCCAGATCCTTTCCGTAAGCTCTCAGGAAGCCCTGTGGAGATGGTATTGTACTCTCTTTGGCAGACGTTCCGGGATTTCAAGCGCGACAAACGATTTAACAATGCAGAGCTGCAACGCGTCGAGATCGCGTGTGACCACTTTAAACACGATTATGAAAGTGCAGCGGACGTATCTGACGCAACAATTGATCGCACCGATTCGGCACGACAATACTTAATGCGCCTTCTGGGAGGCGTTGACGGATTGGTCGCAGCGCGTGTGGAGGTGTCAGGCGCTGATGTGCAAAACGTGCCCGTTGCCTGCAGACTCGCCAGCGAAGAAGTTGCATGCAGCTATAGCAAGACTGCGGAACCACGACTTGAATTCTCCGTTTACTTCTTTCATGATGCTGACGACAATCCGTACCGCCGTAAATTTGCGTGGCGACTGCCGGAAATCCAGACATATCGCCTATCGGAAGGCTTACTCCACTGGGCCAAGGATGCGCTGGAGGAAGATCATGGAGTGTGGAAATTACCTGTATTCCACCTTCCATACTATGAAGAACTTCTGCGCGCCACTGATGATGAAGAGACTCGCCGCGTAATGTTGCATTGTATCCGCGACGCGCATCAGGACGATGCCAAGTGGACCAACCTATTGGGGCGGGAATGGTTGGCAAGTGGTGATATTTTGCTTCCCCACCTGAAACGATTGGCGGACAAGTATACTCGTTTCATTTCCGCAGCCTACATAAGCGGTTTGCATGTTGCGCTTTTCGGTGATGAATGGACACAGTTGAGGCAGGCCTATACTGCTGCATGTGAATCAGTGGTCGATGACGGTTCTACATCGGTGTCCCAGATGTTGGCGATGTTGATCCGTACCTTTTTGGTTGTACAAAGACGCAGTGCGGAATTCGGTGTGGCTTGGGGGACGGAACCATATGAACGTTCCGCGGTTGCAACAGTATTGCACCCAGCAGTCTTAGAAATGCTGGAGGCGAAGATAGTATTTCTGTTCTCTTGCTTCAATGCTGCCGTTGCTTCGGAACAGCGTCGAGATGACCGTAGCAAGGCGTTCGCTGAGAAGATCTGGAATGGCTACGTTGATCTCGCATCTATTCAATCACCAATCGCCGGTCTGCTTTACAACACAGACCTGAACTTGGATACCAACATTCGAGGTCAGGAATTGATTCATCGGATCGGTTCTCCTGAGCAAAGCGAAGCAACGCTTTCTACCCGCCTTCTTTTGCGTTACGAAAGTGTCAACGAGGAAGAAGAGGTAACGGACACCGAAATGTTCCGTGAGAGTCGGGAGTCCAAGTTGCTCTTTCGCCTGATGACAGATTATTTCCGGCTGCATCCGCACGCCCGAGATGGTCTGGCGATTGCGGTTTACCGCAACCAGGACATACAAACGGTAATTGCCGCTGTTCACCAGTATCTGAACAAACTCGCTGATGAGAAGGACCGGCGCTATTACGCCCTATCGCCAGAGCGTCAGAAGCCCTACGCCATCGGTGTGACTATCTTTACCGAATCGGGTGACGATGTGGATGTTGCACGTTGGATCGATCAATGGAGAGAACGATGGGAGGCGGCTGAAACGGAGGGCAAGTTTCAGGCTTACCGTCGCTGCCGTTTTGCCGTAGCTCATCGGATTGTTCAGACCACACAACTTTTGTCCTTTCAAAGGCTTATCAATGACAACCTAGAGGCTGATATCGTGGTGTTGTACGATTTCATCGGTGCAGGCCAAGGCGGCAACAGGTTTACGGAGGTCACCCCCTTTGACATCACCACAAGGACGTTAAAATTCCCGATCTTGGAAAAGTCCTGTTGTGCGGTGCGCCATCCCACAGATAGTTATAAACGCTCACGGGTGATGAGCAATCTACAGTTCAACATGGGTATGTTGCACACCCAAATAATGCATAGACTCAAGAATCAAGGAGTACAGCCGGGCAGGGAATTTGTTGTTCTTGGTATAGGTGATTTCGCACCTTGGCGCGGTGTCATTGATGCCTTGCATGCCAAAGCTGAATGGGTGATTTGCATTGATCCAAATATGGACGATCGTCTGATTAAGATTCCGGCTGGAGAAAATAGGCGCGAACGGGAAATCATCGGATTCGGTTCCGGGGTTGGTTCCCATGGCGAGGCTAATTATACGATTTCAACCGAGCAGTTTTCGCTGGCCGACATTCACGTTCGCTTAGCCGCATCCATTCAAGAGGTTTATGCAGCATGTAACTGGAGTGGCGACGACTGCGAGGCAGCGGCGAAGAGCGTGCTGCACGAAGCTCGTGAGCTTTCGGGGCTGTCCCTTGTGCGAGCAACCGGAGTCGGCCACTACATCCGTGATTTCATGGCCTACTCGTTGACCCGCAAGATATTGCGCGAAAAACGCAAGGTGCTGTGCGACAATTTGGTTTCGTTGGACGCCTACCGGCACTGGTTCGACTTGTCGGACAACGAGCGCCGCCCTGATCTGATGTGGCTGACGGCATGGTTAGATGAAAACAAGCGCGTTTGCATAAGTATCCGGTTAATCGAATGCAAATTGGCACAGCAGTCGGAAGAGCACTTGATCAAAGCCCGAGCCCAAATCAACAATGGTCTGCGCGTGCTAGTCCCGGCCTTTGCCCCGCGAAACAAGAATGATGGAGCATTAGGGGAAGACATCCGACCCGACCAACGCTACTGGTGGCTACAGCTCCACAGGTTAATTGCCAGTAAAGCAGAAATTGAAAATCGCGAACAATTTGAGGTTCTTTCGGCTCTTGAGCGACTGGCTGAAGGCGATTATGAGATCGAATGGGGCGCTGCAGTATTTGCATTTTGGAGTGACAGTGACGCAGCGTTCCCCACGCGAATCGGGAGTTGGACAGTGGGCGAAGCGGATGAGTTGAAAACTGACATCTACGTCATGGGCAACGAATTCGTGCGCAGGCTTGCATTAAACGGTACTGGGTTCCCAGTGACCTGGCGAGAGTGGGAAGACCTCGCTTCCACAGGGCATGGTAATGTATGTGATGGCCTCGAAGATATTGAGTTACCCCCAGGAGATGATGACGATGAAGACTCACCATTGTGGGCCGATCAAGACGACGGTGAGAAGTCCGAAGATTTCGAACCATCTGAGCAAGGTTTGGAGAAAGAAGCACCGCAAGTCGAAATTCAAGAAACTGAGCTTTCACATATATCACCTGATTCTGAATTCCAGCCAGTAGCAACAGATCTGATTCCTGATCAGACGTCCGCTCTCGATGAGCCAAGGGCTTTTCTTCCGATCATAACAGAGCCTGAAAAAGACTTCATAGCGGAGTTCCAGACGTTTCCCAAACGCATACTTTTGGGGAGAACACTCAGCGGAGGCAAACCGGTCTACTGGGAGTTTGGGCACCCGGAGCTTGCAAACCGCCATATGCTTGTGTTCGGAACCTCCGGCATGGGAAAGACTTATGCCATTCAATGCTTATTGAGTGAGTTTGGGCGTGTTGGGCAAAACTCCCTGATCATCGACTATACGGATGGATTCATTCCAAGTAAGTTAGAAAAAGCAACTGCTACATGTCTTAAGCCGAAGCAACACTTCATCCAGCAAGCACCATTGCCTATTCGGCCTTTCAAAGTACAGGTCAGCCATGAAGCCGGAATGGAATTTCCGGATAGCCCCATAACAATCGGCAAGCGGGTAGCTTCAATATTCAAGAGCGTTTACGAGCTTGGCAATCAACAATTCCCCATTTTGATTGATGCTATCAGCGAGGGTGTCGAGAGGTTTGGCGACAACTTTAGCTTAAATAGACTCCTTGAAATCCTTCAGACCTACATCGAGGATGATATTCATGGGACCGCCACAGTGCGGACGACAGTTAGCAAGTTGAAACCGTTTATCCAGAGCAACCCCTTCTCGGACGACGTGAATGGGATTGGCTGGCAAGAACTATTCAGCGATGTGGATTGCCGCTGTCACGTGTTTCAGTTCTTTAAGGTCGACAAACATTCGGCGCGCGCGTTGATTGAGTTCGTCTTGTGGGATCTGTATGCATTCGTCAGCAGCCATGGGAACGAGAACACACCTCGGGTGGTTGTGCTTGATGAAGTGCAAAATCTCGATCTCGGTCCCGATGCTCCTGTCGCTAAATACCTCACGGAAGGTCGGAAACACGGGCTTGCCATGATCACCGCCACACAAACAGTTAAGGGAGTTGGTGGAGTCAATGATGCCAGAGTCAGCCGTTTTTTTCAAGCTGAACAGAAGTTGTTTTTCAAACCGACTGAGAACGAGATGCGCGAACACGCTCAACTTTTACACAACGCTATCAGCAACGTCAGCGTACAGGATTGGGCAACTCGCCTTGCTTCCCTCCAAAAAGGTGAGTGTTGGTCCTTGGGCCGGAGCTTGAACGAAGCGACAGGGAAATTGGTCTTTCAAGCACAGCGCATCAGGATAACCTCATTAGAGGAGCGAGGGTTCAATGCTTAAAGCAGCGGAACATAGTCGCATGCCGCGGAACTTCCACAAGACGTTTAAACCTGAACGTCACTACATCAACGCCATGTTACGATATGCGGCTTCCGGCGAAGAGGGTGACTATCAGGCCATTGCTGCTGCTACGGGAATTCCGACGGGTACATCGAGCGGCAAGGTCCCGGCCATTTTGGACTATTGCAGAGGAATGGGCCTGATACGATTTACGGGATCGGACCGGTCTTCAATCAAGAAGCCGGATTTGACACCTTTTGGCCGGATCGTATTGCTGGAAGATCCCTACCTGAAGTCCACTACCAGCCAGTGGATAGCACACTTAAACCTATGCGGCCCTCTCACCGGAGCAGACGTGTGGTACCACACCTTCTTTGCCGGGACACAGGCTCTCGGTATGAATTTTTCTAGGTCAAAACTTGAGACCCATTTAAGTGTCATTTATGGGATCGAGAAAAGCGGAATCATAGGGCCACTGGTCGGGACATACGAGGAGGATGCTGCTTTTAAGATGTGTGGCGCGCTGTCTGAAATTGGTGGCACAATTGTGCGACGGCCAGCACCTATCGGAGTGGAGCTTGGGCTTGCTTATGGCGCTTGGATGCTTCAGTTGATGAGCGACCATTTCCCGAAACTGCGTCAGGTGCCGATTACGGATCTCGATGCAACAGCCGGGTGGCGCACAATTCCCGGGTGGGATGTCTCCAGCCTACAGAGGGTGCTGGAACTCGTTGAGCGCAAAGGAATAATTGAGGTTGATCGACATATGGAGCCTTGGCTTCTGATCCCGAAAGCTGGGCCTGATGAGGCTTGGGGGCGCATCTATGACGATATGCTATAAAAAGGAGGCCCCATGACTCAACGGCTTAATGACATCGTTCGCTTTCGAGGCGATCGCTTGTTCAATGGTGCGGTCAGCATAAGTTGGTTTGGCACGGATGAGGCAAAATTCAAGGCGGCCAGTCAAGCATTTATTTTCCACGGCCCGAAATACCACGGGGTCCAGCAGAAAGATGTGGGCAGTGGACATGGGCATCGTCTCATGGATACAGCAAGTCTCGCCCACGCCGTGGTTCGAAGATGTTATGGGTTGGAGGATCAGCCGTTTACGCTGGCTATAGCCGGATATGGCACTGGCAAATCGCACTTGGGGCTAACGCTTGCGGGTCTACTCAGCGACCCTGATGGAGAGAGCGCCCAGAACGTGCTTTCAGCCATAGAGACCGCAGATGCCGAAATAGGAAGTGACATACGGGTATTGCTGCAGGAGGCAAGACAGCCGTGTTTGGCTCTTACCCTAAACGGAATGCAGAGTTTTGACCTTACCGCCGAAATCACAAAGCAGATTGTGCGGACCCTCAAAAATGACGGACACGACCCAAAGCCTTTGGATGATCTTCGGCCCAGATTTGGTCAGGCCGCGAGCTTAATCCGAATGTCGAATGAGGGAGTCGTCAGGGAACTTGAGGCGGCATTTGAAGCCATGAGCGTCAAAGATATTCTCACCGGCCTGGATCAACATGATGAACAAACTTACGCGAAGGTACACGGTTTCTTTGCAGCACAAGGAATGTCTATTAGGGCGCTCAGTGGAGAATCCGTTCGGGATGTCATTGACGTCACGGTTCGCGAGTTTTGCGGTAAAGGGAAGCCCTATCGATGCCTTCTAGTACTGTTCGACGAGTTTGGAAAGTATACTGAATTCGCTACAGTTCGCAGCCAGATTGCCGGCAGCGGAGTTCTACAGGACTTGTTTGAGGCAATACAGGCGAACGCAAATAGCACATGTTTCTTGGGATTTATTCAGTTTGAGCTGAACGCATACGTACAGCGAGTAGCCCCTGAGCACAAGAATGAGATTCTGAGGTATGTGACTCGTTACCAGTCAGCCAATAGGGTCTACCTGTCCATCAACCTTGAGACACTGATAGCGAGCCTTATTGAGAAGTATAAGCATAAGCTTTTGGATAAGTGGTTTGAGGGTAAGAAGGCTAAAAGCGATTCGGAAGTCACGATGGCGAATATTGCCCGATGGTTCCCTCAATCTAAGAATCACAGGCTTTGGGGCGATTCCGATCAGTTTCATGCCGTGATCCGCAAGGGGTGCTGGCCGCTGTCGCCCTATTCTTCATGGCTTCTCTTCTATCTTGCTTCAGCTGGAAAGCACCTACAGGAAAGATCTGCCTTAGCCTTGTTGGGTGATGTTTTTCACCGTTACGAGAATGTCGAGGTATCCGACGATGGGAATTGGTCGCTATCACCAGCTGACTTGTGGTCGGATGCTCTTCAACAGGAACTCATCAGTTCTGAAGAGACTGGCCAGCAAGGGTCCATAACGCTATCTTATGCATCAGTGATGGCAAGGCATGGATCACGTCTGTCTCAGGAATTGCAGCGCCTCCTCTGCTCTGTTGTCTTGGCATCGAAACTCGGACTCCAGGCAATAGACAAGAACGATGCAATCGAAGCGTTGGGGGAACTCGGAGGTCTGTCTCTCGGTGTTGCTGCAAAGGGTGTTAAACTCCTGCAGGAAGAGTATAACGTCTTGGAGTGGGACGAGGCCTTTAAAGCATTCTACATTCTCGGTGATGCGGTTCCACGCACTCAATTTCTGTCTTTTGTCCGCCAACGTGTTGCGAGTTCCTATGATGAAGCCGGGAAGGCAAAACTGTTTGCAAGCAAAGCGGCTGAATGGTGCGATCTGCTCAGTGACTTAGAATGTGATTTTGCAGAAGAGAACAAAATCACGACCCGAGAATGGCGTTATCAAGCCGTGACGTCCAATCTTGACTATCTCCCTCAACAGATCAAGATTGCCAGTGATCGTTGGTCGGGAGCCATAGCGGTGGATGATTCCCGAGGCACGATCGTTTATATCTATGTGGAGCAAAGCCGGGACCCGGATACTATTGTTTCAGACGCCCGGAGGCTTTTGAAGACCATGGCGCAAGAATATGGTGTGTCAGCTTTGCCAATCTTAATGGTACTCTTGTGCGACGAGAACGGAACATTGGGACAGGCTTTGGCGGAGTTTGCTGTCCTTGAAGAATCACTCAGCGAAGAGGATCGTGTTAGGTTCGGCAATCTGATTGGTGCCCACAAAGAAAAGTTGCGACAGGTGATCCGGGAACAAGTCGAAAGTTTGGTGAAACAAAGGCGCTATATTACGGGACTCAAAGAAGAATTGGAGACTCATAGACTTAGCCGAGCAGGTACTGAGTTGTTTGCAAAGATATACAAGACTCCAATACCATTCCCTTTTGATGGCTTTAGCACTGCAAAAGGAAACGCCGCTGACACTTGTCAGGAGTTAACTCTCGAGCTGCTTCTTGGCAAGCTCGACTATGACGGGGCTATTGCAAAGCCGATTAAGTCAAAGAACAGGGCTGTAACGGTATTGAAAGAAACGTGGGGAATTTTCACAAAGAACGGTAAAGTTTCAAGGCGGCCTGCGTATCCAGTCGTACGTGCGATCACGGAAAAATGGGATGATGCTTTGGCCGCAAATGAACGGAGATTACCAGTTGCGGATGTTATCAGTCAACTATGCCGTCCCCCGTATGGCGGGAATATTGCTTCTGCGGGGCTTCTTTTGAGTGTCTTTGTTGCACCGCGCGCTGAAAAACTCGTTATCGTGCGCAACGGGCAGCAAATAGCCGTTTCTCAATGGGTGCAGGAAGGAGTTTTCCGAGGTAAATTCATCGACTTGTCAGCTCTTCATGGCATTGAACTTATTCTTCTCGGCGAGGTGTCCTCGGAATGGGAGACGCTCTTAGATGAATGGGAGCAGGCCGAGAGTCATCTTGCGCGCAAGAGCTGTCTAGAAAGGTCTTATGAGCTAAAGAACCGCGTACCAGTTCCCCCTTTATTGGGGTACCGAGAGGTGCATCTGCGTGAACAGGCGTTGGCGTCCGCAGAAGCCATGGAAAAGATGGAGAAATCTCAGGATGAAGCTATATCGAAAATAGAGCATGGAGGAAAATATCGTGATATCAGCAAGATGACGTGGGGAGCTGTATCTCTCAAAGAGCTCTGTGAGAAAATGGCTACCGAGGAGTCCCTTTGGACTGAGTCCCAGATTGCCGAAGTCCAACCACACTACGAGAGGGCTCGCCAGGGGACCATCTTGTTCTTCCCGGACTGGGTCACCCAACAGACACCCATAAACGATGCCCCCGAATCTGTGGGTGATTTCAAGCATAAAATGCTCCGCATAGTGGGAGGAAACCTCAAAAAACTGGATCTGGAGCAGCAGTTTCAAGAATTGGAGACGCACACACTTCAGGTAATCCGAAAAGCAGAAACAATAGCAGAGGCCCATCAGCTTTTGCGAGATGTGAATTCCTGGTTGACCACAAAAGGCGATGCCATTCGCATTGTGCGGGTTGCGGAAATACGAGGTCTTGTTGAGGTTGGCAAGGACTATTCTAATAAGTTACAGGGCATTGCTGGGCGCATACAGATACCTGAGATTATCGAGACGCGTGCAAGGCTCTCAGGGTTCCTATCAAAACTGAAGAATACCGAAGCCGAAACCACCAAACGTGCATCTCGCCTCTGGCAAACCAAAATTCAAACCGAAGCGGACATAGATCCTATCCTCGGAGAAGTGGAGTCCTTGGTTGGCGCTTTTGAGAACTTACCCCGAGATCTTGAGGACCTCCAGCTTATGCGACGTGCCCTCAGGCTCTATCAGAAAGAATATACACGCCTCTCGGACGACAACTTGAATTGGGGCGAGTTCGAGACCTTAATCGAAGAGATTCGAAAGGAATGGGCCGTTACCCTTGGGGAAGAGGAGCCGCCCTGGCTACCTGACGACACAATGGATGGTTTCGTCCAGGCCATTTCAAAGCGTCGCAAGCTAAATAGCACAGCATGGATTGAGTCTATAGAAGCCCAAGTAGAAAGCATTCCGGCCATGCCGGCAGACGAAGCCAATCGTTTCCACAATCGAATCCTCACCCCTCCCCCTGTCGTGACAGATCCGCATCTGCAGCGCACGGCTGTTGTGGTTAGGAAAGTACGGGCGCGGTTAGATGCACTGAATGTTGAGTGGTTGCTTGAAAAATTTAAGGAATTACCGCCAAAGGCAAAGAAGGATTTTATGCAGCGAGCCCAAAAACTTGGTGGAGATAGCGCATGAGGATGACGCATCTTTCATTATTTCAATAACTCGCTACTCTTTATAAGAAAAGGGGACCCGGGCTATAGGCTTGAGGTGAATCGAGGACGTAAGTCAAAAATATAAGTATAGCGTGAGCGGGACCTGCGTAACTTTCTATACTTATGAAGTTTCTTCGAACCGGCCTGTCAAGTTATTTACTTATTTATGGATATCCCGTTTTATTCAAATTGTCAGATGTTGGTGCAAAAGTCTATTCTTAACGAATAAAATATCGACTTCAATTATATTTGTACATGGAGGGTTAAGGCTTTATGAACCATCATAATGAAATTGAAAAAGCGATGGTGCAGTTAAATGCTTGCAACTTTAAATTATGTTCTATCCAATGTGGCGTGATATTAGAAGATATACTAAAAAACACTTACAATAATAAAAAGGATGCCTTCAGGCGGTCATACTCATATAATGGAAAACTGACTTTAGGTAGTTTACTTATAATTTATAAAAAAAATGATGGGTTCAGCTTATTATCTGATTTTTATAAGATCGACAAAAAGAAATTGGATGCAATTGATTTTGATACGATGGTCAGTATTAGAAACAAAGCTTCACATGATGGGCAAGACGACAAAGATACCGAAACTGAAGCTGATGCTCATATCATCTTTGGATATCTTCTAAAACTACTTACTATTATCAGTCCGTTTCAAAAGATTACCCCCAAAGACCCGGTAAAGTCATTACCGGTTCCAGAACCACAACCTCCCAAGCCTGACCCTCGCTTAAAGAAAATAATATATATTCCAGGTGCTGGAAAACCCGATCCCAAAGAACCCTTACCGCCCAAAGATACAGTTGAAGTTTGCAGGAATAATGAAACTGGAAAATATTTTATATATCTTGGAGAAACAACAGATAAAAAATCTCGATACATTACTCCCGAAGGTAATATTAAAGAACTTGCATCAAATTTATTTCATCAGATAGAAGAACAAGACAAGGAATTTATTTTAACTAAGAAGTTGATAACGCGCGAACAACATGAAAAATTAATATTTTACAAAAAAGCATTGAGTAATGATGTTACAAATATAATACCTCATCCACAAGAACAAGAAGAACCAGGCTATATTAAAAAATATCGGAAAATGATAGAAAATCCAGACTCCATTCCTTCAATAATGCTAAAATTAATAAAGGAAGCAGGGAAAATACCTTGGAAGGATTTAAAAAAGAGCCTTATCCAAAAATATAATTATAAAGATAGTGGTAGTTTAGGGGCTTCAATTCGGGTATTGGAGATTGATGGACATATTAAAATTAGTGGAAGAGGTGACGATAGATCGATATCTTATTCAAAATGAAAAAAACATCAGGATAAATCTCTTTAAAGCTTTGGATACACCTTTCTATCGGTGAAAGTACATAGAGAGATACGTGCAGAGTGTTTCTGGCGTTCTTGTTATGGAATTATCCATCACTCAGACCGGGGCAGCCAGTACTGTGCGAATAGTTATCGGAAACTGCTTGAACAGTTTTGGATAAGGCATCGATAGAGACCTTCCGGTAGACGTTTAAGAATAAACTTGTGCACCACAGAATATATGTATCGTGGAAGACGCCATTATGATTCTCACCGAATACATTGAGATTTTCCATAATCGAAAAGGGCGACCGGCCATGCTAAATTATTTATCACCAGCTGCCTTTGGGAAGCAGTTTTAGGCATGGCAAAAAGCGGAATAAACGAACAGATTGGCGTCTACTATTGACGGCAGGAGTTATTCAAACATGAGATTTATAGATGAGTTACTGAACACGGTTCCTCCACAGACAGAAGAAAAGGTTGAACGTGCAAAAACACGATTTAATCAGAATATAAGGAAGGCTCTACGGCGAGAGACAGGAGTTGGTCTCGCATATCAATTGGAGGATGAAAAAAAGAATTCTGTTAATATAGCCATTAGTGTGGTCTCAGGATATCCTGAAGCTGTTTTAAAAAAACAAGAGACTTCTGACCATCCTCAACTTGCCAAAATTATCGCAAGGTGGAAACCAGAGATTGAGAGTATGCAATATGTGTTGCAGTTTTTTAACTCTAATATTATTCCTGCAATTAGGAAAAGTAATTGTTCAGATGAAATATCTGAAAGTGAAGAAAGTGCTATTCGTACCTCAGAAGAGTTATCTACCAATCTTTTAAGCATAATTCAGAAGTATGACATTGTAGACTGGATATTAAAAATTGATGCGGATGTCCTCGGAGCTTATTTTTTCAAAAGGCCAGCGCATATTGAACTTTACTGGGCTGTAATTGGACTTGTCGCTCAATCGATTGGAAAATCCGTTGAGGATTTAACAGTAGTAGTGCTTGCGCACGAATTAGCACATGCCTATACTCATCTTGGCGCTGATATTGACGGTTCTCGTTGGCATACGCAAGAATTTGCACAAGCTGAACATCCACTTAGAGAAGGCTTAGCACAATATTACACGAGACTTGTTTGTCAGAGACTTGCCTTTCAAATGCCGGACAGTTTAGGTACTTATGAGAAATTGCTTCAGCACCAACCGGAGGCATACAAAAGTCACGAGCCATGGATCAAGGAATACTCTCCCGAAGAACTTAGAATTGCTTTGCTTGAAATGCGCAGGAAAGGAGATGGCAAACTGACCACTTTTAACACTTTTCTCAGTAAAGCTAAGACAACACTGAGGCGTGTTCACAAAAGCAGTTAAGTTTACAGAACTAAGGCATGGGGGACATTCATGCAGAGCATGCATCGTGTCCCGCGCTTCGTTGTTCTTGGATGGCTCAGACAATGACAATACGCTTGACATCGGATGGAAAGAGATTGCCATGTTTGGTGCTTTATCAGAACATATCGCTTATTATGAAAAAGAGAGTGAAACAATTGTGAGCTCGAAATGAATGAGGAAGAAGATGAGGAAAACAAATAATGCGCACGCTGTTTCGGTTCAACTTCAATCGCACCACTTAAGAGAGACCATGATTGACCACATTCATTATGTAAACAATCTTTGGCATATCTCGCTTGAAGTAGACGATAAAGACGCCACCGCCTTTTTCAAACGCAGAAAAACTACTCTTCAAAACGAGTTATTGGCTGAACATCGTAATGATATAAAACTCATAATAGATAAGGACGAGTCAGATAAACTCGGCTACGATATATACTCTATCCAGTTTAAGAGAAAAAAGGGGGATGCATGTCATATCCCATTTGATGATATTGATCCTGACATTTCCAAACAACTACTTAAAAAAGAGAACAAATAATGACAGAGATTTTAAATTCAATAACTGAGCAGAAATACATAGATCAATTAATATTATGGATAAACCCGGATTATGCTAATTACTTGATATGTGGTTTTATTGTTTTAATATTTTTCTATTTTGCAAGTCGATTAATATACAAAACAAAATATGTCACGAAAAACAAAATTTTTAATGAAATTGAAAGCGAATTCCTTGTTAAGGATCAACACGGTCAACCCTTAAAATATGGTAACCACAAAGTAATCAGTATCTTACCACATGATTATTTAGAAGAAAAGGGATTTAGTGATGTTGGTGGTGAGAATATTCCTGCAATCCTCACAGGACTTGGTATTTTAGGCACTTTCTTAGGTGTATCGATAGCACTCTATTCTTTCCCTCAAGATATTAGCAATTCTACCGTCATGCTTGCTGGGATGAGAAAACTAATTCCAGCAATGAAAACAGCTTTTGCAACATCACTATTCGGCATTTCATGCGCCTTGTTGTTCCAGGCTTTAGAAAAGGGTTTAATATATGATCTCAAAGATCTGCATAGCAAGAAAATTAAAGACTTAAAAGAGAAATATTTTACTGAATCACCCGAGTTCTACTTAAGGAAACAAGCCTCGCTAGAAGAAACGATGAACCGCATGGCTGTTGCTGCTGAAGGATTGGGTAAAACTGTCGAAAACATGCAAGGTAAGACCGGCCCTGAGATGCTAGCAAAGTTAATAAGGGATGGTCTCGAAGAATCGATTGCTCAGCACCTCGCACCCCCAATGGTGGTAATTGGTGAAAGGCTTGCTGTCTTAGAGGATTTCAAAGAAACTAGTCTAAGTATTCAAGAGAACTCAAAACAGCTCACACACTTCATCACACAAGATCTTAGTAGTATATTTGGCTCGCTGGAAGAATCGTTAAAAGCCTCCCATAACGCAATGAACGAAACCAGCAATGCATTATAGCTAACGTCATAAATAACTTGACATAATAAATGTTTTATTCAATAATATCTCCTGTGGATGAATATTAAATTCAAAAACAGGAGGATGGTATGAAAGCACTGACGATAAAGAATGC
>RPRI01000038.1 GCA_003818505.1 Desulfobacteraceae bacterium
GGCCCGAAGAAGCGACGGGCCTCCGGGGACCATTACCTTATGGAGAGGATGGAAGCGACTCGCGGATCTGAGTGAAGGCTGGACACTGGCGGCTCAGGCATGATACTTGTGGGTAATAGAAAGTCAACGCAACAAGACATACGGACGGCGCCGTGGTCGCCGTCCTCAACTACGACACCAGCCGGCAGGCGGTTGATCTCGGAGAGCGGATCACCCGTCATCTTGAGGATCAGAGCATAATCAAACCGGGAGTCATCCAATATAAGCGGCAAAGCCTCACAGAAAGTAGGGAGATGGCGGATCTGATCATCAAGATCGGCGTGATCTGCGGCCTCCGAGATGATGTGGCGGCTGTTCTTCTGGCAGAAGATTTCAATCAGCTGAACGAAGGCGGCAAGCTGATCATTTCGTCATCCAACCACCACATGAAATGTACGGATCCCTTGAGCAGTTTTCTTATTCAACACATCGGTGCGAGGGACAATCCCTTTGGTGGATGGGGACTTAACTTCCGAACGGAGGAAAGGCTGAAGGGATTACTGACTCGTGCCGGATTCAAGGACATCGTCATCTACAGCGACACTGATTATCCAGGCAAGGCAAATTTACCAGAAGAAAAGCTATATGGCATCGATACTCTTCCATCAGAGGTCATGGGCTATAACCATAAGAGGATTCCTCTGCGTCTTCCAAATAAGGAAGTCCTTGACAAGGGAACGCCTTATAACTTGATTGCTGTGGCAACAAAATAAAAATGGAGAAAAAAGCCATGAAGAAATTCGGAAAGTTTATAAAGGATCTGGTACTGTATATAGCGATACAGTTCCTTACAGCATTCTTTTTTATTTTTGGTTTTTTTAACAAAGAACAACGGAGGCTTTTTCCGGGAAAGACAATCAAATAAAAACTACAAAATTTTCACCCCTCGCTTTATTTCTTCAGTAAAAGGATTCCCGCTTTTAAAATCCTCCTCAGTTATAGGATGAGGCTCTATGCGCAGGTCAAATTTTCTCCGAAGCCTCATTAAATTTGACAGTTCTTTTATTGTATCTTTATATCCTTTCAATACGAGAGCTATGTCAATATCGCTGTCATCGTTGAATCGACCACGCGTGTATGAACCGAATAGGAAGGCTTCTTTTACGTTATAATATCGGTTAGAAACAAGGAAGTTCACGTAATCCCGCCCAAGTTTCAAAGCATTTTTTTTATCCATATCCTGAAAGACCTTATTTGGTTAATATGTTCTTCAGCAAATTTTTTCGTGCACATCGTGTAAAATTTCAAATTATAATCGTCATAGCGCGCTTAAATATTGAAACTTGTCAGGGTGTCGAGGAAATTTTTCTGTTCTTCCGAAAGGCCAAGTTTTGCTTTTTCGGCAATGCGCAATAAATCGTGAATAAACGGTGTATTTACATCAATATATTTTGCATTATAGGCTTTTAATAGTTTTTCAATCACGATATGCCCGATAAATAACGACCACGGATAATTTTTGCCCTTAAACAGATATTGCATGGTTCGGTAGTCATTATCAGCTGATTTCAGCCAATATTCTAAAATAGAATTTTTATTCATAAATTAATTATATCACAAAATGCCTTCATGCGCCATTTTATTGTTCCGAAGCATGATTTACGTCCGGACGGTTGACCAGATAAATGCCCGTACCTACCAGAAGAAGCGCCAGCAGCAGCGATTTTGAAACTGGCTCATTCAGCAGCAGTCCTCCGGCCAGCACGCCGAAAATCGGCGTGAGAAAAGTAAACGAAGCGATACGTGAAACAGGATAATGGCGGATGAGCCAGAACCATACAAGATATGTGATAAATGCAACCCAGACAGCCTGGTAGGCAAGACATAAAGCAATAAGAGGGGTCATCAGCACAATACCCCTTTCATTCATGACTATTGATGCTGCCGGCAGAACTAATGCGGAAACGCCAAGCTGATAAAGCAGTGTTTTACTATGCCCAATCCCGGCAAGAGGGCTCGCCTTGATCATTACGGTAACGGCTCCCCATAAAACAGCCGCAATAGCCAGCATGCAATCACCTATCAGCATCTTATATGTCGGAAAGCTCAAAGATTCCCAGAATGCTATGACAATTCCGGTAAAAGCACAGCACAGACCCATGATTTGGATTTTTCTTAAATGTTCACCCGGGATAAAGAACTGCGATCCCAGTGCAACAACAAAAGGCGACATGTACAGAAAAATTACGGCGCGCGATGCGTTGGTAAAAACGAGCCCCCAGTAGATGAGAATAAATTCTCCTGAAAACAGAAAACCAATTCCTATTCCCCACCAGAGTGTGCCGTCTTTCTTAAATAGCGGTTCACGGCATGCCGTCATCCAGATCCAGACCAGAATTGCAGCGCCTACAGACCTGATACCGGATTGCAGGATCGGAGAAACTCCCTGGTTGGCGATCTTGATGGTTACCTGCTGCAGGCCCCAGCTTGCGCAAAGTACGGTCAGTAATACGATTGCTTTAAGGTCCAGAACACTGCTCTTTTGTGCCGATTGAAGCGCCTTCACGCTGTTTCCCTGACTTTCAGACTTTTCGTCCTGAATTTCACAACAAGAAAAATAGTGAACAGAATGCAGCACATCGAAGCAGCTGCCGAGATGATCAGAGGCCACCCCCTGCCGTTCAACATGAACTGGACTATCGCGTAGAACAGAGTAAAAGACGCGGCCACGATCCAGATACACCATGAACGAAGGGATATATCCGAGCTTGACCGCGTATTGATCAGCTTGATCCACTGGGGCAGATAAGCCGACAGGGAAATGAACGTAGTTGCAATCTGGCATACGTTGGCGGTTATAATCACTGAATCCGGCACCATATCTTTGATCCTCTGTTGCATTTATTAATGAATTTTTAGTTGCCAGCCTGTCGCTGGCTTTTTATATGTAAAACTTTACAGATTTGTGGAATAATATCAATTTAAATTTAGATACTGTATTGCTAAAGTGATTTATATACACCATCTGCCGCCTGAAAAGGCAGTTTCAGTGTTTGGCTGGACACCCACCAGCAAAAATGGTAATCATAGTTTATAAAAAGGCCTGATTACAATTACGCAAACAGATCCGGAGAAAAAAACCATGAGATCATTCATCAGCAAAAAACTCCTGGAAGTACGCGATTATGACAAAGAAGGGTACAGTCCTGTGGTTGACTATGCCACGTGGCGCGTCGCCATACTAAACTTCAGCAACGACCTTTTGCCGGAAAAGATTGAAGCGATGCAGCGCCACAATGAGACCGACGAAGTTTTCGTTTTGCTTTGTGGAGAATGCATTCTTTTTATAGGGGAAGGAAACGAGAAAATCACAGAAATATTTGCGGAGAATATGCAGCCGTTCAAGATTTATAACGTAAAAAAGTCGGTCTGGCATACACACACCTTAAGCAGGGATGCTAAAGTGCTGATAGTCGAAAACAGAAACACCACCTTTGATAATTCACCGTTCTGCTCCCTGGCCGTTGCTCAGAGAGAAAACATCGCCGAACTGACATCAGGGTTGTGGGATCAGGAGATATAGAGCGATGGCTTTATACAGGATGTTATGCAAAGGTTTCAGGGTAATAACAGGTGCGGGGCAACATCTTCCTGTAGGAGGAAAGAATGGCTGAAATCAGATATAATATTGTGTTCAGGGGCGAAATCATGGCCGGCTTTGCGCCCGGTAATGTTAAACGTAATATTACAAGGCTGTTTTCAATAAGTGAGGAAAAAGCCGGGCAGATTCTTGCACAAAAGCGGTTTATTTTAAAAAAAGATCTGGATGAGCGTACGGCCTGGAAATATGCCGAGGTTCTCAAAAAAGCCGGATTGCAGATATTTCTGGAACCTGTAGAGGTTCAGGCCGGCATTCAGGAGCAAAAGCCTTCAGAAACTCCATTGATGCAGGAACCGGGAGATGAAAAAAAATCCGCATATGCCGGCGCTGTGGAAACTGTTGAGATCAGCGAAAAGACTCAGGGGGCAAAACCGGCAGCAGCGGAAAAAAAGCCGGATAAAATTCCGTTTGAATTCCGCGGGAGCGGTTCCGAATATTTCCGAATATGGCTTGTCAATATCCTTCTTTCAATAATTACCCTGGGAATCTATTCTGCCTGGGCCAAAGTCCGTAAGAACCAGTATTTTTACGGCAACACAAGAATCACAGGAGCAAGCTTCGAATACCTGGCAAAACCTTCCAAGATCCTGAAAGGCCGTCTTATAGTTGCAGGTTTCTTCCTGTTTCAGGGCCTCTTATCGAAAATATTACCCATTGCAGGGGTAGTTCTGAGCATAACCTTTGTCGTAGCCATTCCTTGGCTAATTACCCGGTCCCTTGCTTTCAATGCAAGAAACAGCTCCCTGAGAAATATTCGCTTTGCTTTTAACGGATCATACAGGGAAGCTGCAAAAGCATACCTTTTGTGGCCGATGGTTGCATTTCTGACACTTGGTATCATGTTTCCTTATGCTTACTACAGGCAGAGAAAATTCATGGTTGAAAACTCCGGTTACGGCACTACCGGTTTTAAATTCAATGCAAAATACGGGGATTACAACCGTATTTTTCTCGGCCTTCTTATTCCTGTCCTGATTGGAATTCTCCTGATTGCAGGCTCTTTTTTTCTCTTTCCTCCGCTTTTTATTCTTGTTGCTCTTGCCCTCTATCTTTATATTTTTGCCTTCATATCGGTTAAGACCGGGAATCTCCTTTACAACTCAAGCAGCATTGTAGACCACCGTTTCGAAGCCGACATGAAGCTGAAAGATTATTTATTTATTGTTTTGACAAATTCCCTGGCAACAGCACTAACCTTGGGGCTTTTCCACCCATGGGCAAAGGTGCGGAGCATGAAGTATAAGATTGAGCATCTTCAACTCGCTCCCGGAGGAGATCTCGACGGTTTTGTTGCTGAGTCTAAAAAACAGATAAACGCGGTCGGGTCTGAAGCAACCGATTTCATGGATATTGATTTCGGCCTATGATTGCAATTAAAGGATACTGGTACGACGGCAGAACTTCGGCCCAGACTGCGGCTGTCTTCCGCGTTTACGATAACGGCGCAATCGGGATTGAGGACTCCGAAAACGGAACTGTATTCAAGAAGGTTGCCGGGTTTGATATTTCAGTCTCTCCCCGCCTTGCCGAAACGCCAAGGTACTTATATTTCACAACCGGTGAAAAATTTGAGACGGAAGATAATGAAGCGGTTGACCATATTCTCAAACGACTGAAGCAACGATCATGGATGCAGGCAGTCCACTATCTGGAAGCGCGCAGGCTCTACGTTCTGATCTGCCTCGCGACGGTTCTCCTTTTTATGTTCGGGGCAATAAAATTCGGTGTTCCTGCCGCTTCAAAATCCATCGCCTTCCACCTTCCTCTTGCAACCGCCGGATATGCAGGCAGGCAGACTCTCGAAATTCTGGACAGGTCGGTATTTAAACCTTCAGAGCTGGATGAAGAGGTAAAGTTCCGCCTTACAAATCATTTACAGCCGGTTATCGATGATCACTCAAAATACGGACTGAAAATTCTGTTCAGAAAAGGCGGCAGGGTTGGCCCCAATGCATTTGCGCTTCCTTCCGGGATTGTTATCTTTACAGATGAGATGGTTAAGATATCGGGCCACGATAATGAAATGCTTGCGGTGCTGGCTCACGAGGCCGGTCACGTGGTACATCGACATGCCTTGCGCACTGTAATCCAGGACTCCCTGCTTTCTTTTGCCCTTCTTGCAATTACAGGCGATATATCCGGATCTTCTGAGCTGTTTCTCGGTCTTCCGGTCATATTGACACAGCTTTCATACTCAAGAAATTTTGAGCAGGAAGCGGATGACTACGCCGTTGATTATCTCCGCTCACACAACATACCGACTGTTCATTTCGCCGAACTGTTGCTTCGGCTTGATAAAAAAAAGAAACCGGATCAGGAAAGTTCATCTGGAACATGGACGGGTTACCTGTCGACACATCCTCTGACAGAGGAAAGAGTGCAGCAATTTAAACATACTTATAAGTGATGCATTAGGAAATAGTCAATTTAAACGAGCTCCAATCGGAACATTATTCTGACAATCACTATAAACCGGAGATATTCAGCAGCAATTTGTTCTGGACATAAGGATATTTTCCATGATACCAAGACGGCGTCTTATTATCAGTTGATATGTTAACGTAAACAGTTCTGTTTGTTTATCAATGCGCCTGATCGTTATATTAAAGTAAGGATCCCGGAGGAAGAAAATGGACAAAAAATTCTTATTGCTCCTGATAATCGTGTTATTGCTTACATATGTATCTTTTGCAGCTGCCGCGCCGGATATGAAGGAAGGTTTGTGGGAGATAACCGTTACATCAAAAATGGAAATGCCTGGAATGACAATGCCGATACCACCGGTTAAATATACACAGTGTCTTACAAAAAATGATTTTGTCCCCCAGAAGAACGAAAAAGGAGAGCAATGCGAGAAGGTAAATGTGACCGTAAACGGCAACACAGTATCCTGGACCGTAAAATGCAACGGCAAAGAGGGTCCAACTAAAGGCACGGGTAAAATCACCTATAAGGGAGATGCATACGAAGGCGTTATGAATATGACCTTTCCGAACGAGGGCGGAGGTGAAGGCAAAATGACCAGCAACATGAGTGGAAAATGGATAGGTAAATGTAAATGACCATTCATTGTTTGTCAGCGTCAGATGGAGATAAACCCTAATGCCTAGCGCCCGCAAAAACACGGAAATAAGAAAAAGAGAAATAATTGAAGCCGCAAGGAAACTTATATACAAAAAAGGCAGTGAACATGTTACGGTAAAAAATATAGCAAATGAAGTTAAAATATCAGAAGCTGCTATCTACCGTCACTTCCACAACAAAAAAGAGATCCTTTCCTTCCTTGCCCGTCATATTACCGACAGTCTGGTAAAAGACATCGATTCTGCGGCACAAAGCGATCTTCAATGTCCGGATAATATCGGCGAAACATTAAGAAACCATCTTTCCATAATTGAACAGAAGCGGGGGGTTTCATTTCAGGTAATCGCCGAAATTATCAGTTTCGGAGACAGGAAATTAAACAAGCAGGTATATGATGATATACAAAATTACCTTCAGCATTTCACGGGCGTACTGGATAATGGAATAAAGGAGGGAGTGGTTCGGGAAGATATTGATCCCGAAGCAACCGCACTTCTTGTCTTTGGAATGATACAGGGGCTTGTTAATACCTGGGCTTTAAGCAATTACAGCTTTGACCTTACAGCAAAGTTCGACGCGCTATGGAATGTTTTTCACCGGATGGTGATACGGCGTTGATGTTTTTATCAGGCAGATACGATTAAGACGTCGTTCAAAAATAATCGTAAAGGCTCCTTATGCTCCACCGAATTTTTTCATGGTCGCCATTACAATAGTATAAATAATTATAATCATGGTCGCGCCGATGAAAAACCAGCGGACGTATTTTCCGACCCGGCTCTCTGAATCCGTCACCTTGTTTGTTTGTTCTTCAGACATAAATATAATTCCTTTTTCAGTATACTGTAAAAAACATATTAATGTAAGTAAACGCTCACTTATAATAATAAAATTTCATCTTGTTTGTCAATCTTTTATTCAGGTTTTTTTTGATCAGAAGGGTTCAGATATTGGGTTAAATAACTATTGTTAATGGGTTCGTTATTTTTAAAAAACAACAGCGGGAGTCTTGTTATGGAAAAAAAAGCAAATCTTATTGCCCCGTGCGGGTTGTATTGCGGAGTATGCGGTGTCTATTATGCCACAAGGGACAACAACAGAAAGTTTCTGGAAAAGCTTGTAAGTGTATATAAATCAAATATTCCGGGTATTGATAAGCTGGAGCCTGAAGACCTCTTGTGTGACGGGTGCCTTTCAGACAGGAAATCCATATTTTGCAGGATATGCGGCATAAGGGATTGCGTTCAGGGCAAAGGTTATGAAGGATGTAATAACTGCGATGATTTCCCCTGTGATCAGATTAATAATTTCCCGATGCCGGTTGGGAAAAGGGTCATATTAAGATCTGTTCCCTACTGGCGGGAACATGGCACACAAAAGTGGATTGAGGATGAAGAGGCCCGGTACCTTTGCCCCGGCTGCGGGCATAAACTCTTCAGAGGAGCAAAGCGGTGCAATAAATGCGGCGTACCTGTCGACCTCGACTGATTATTTATTTACTTCCTTATTATAAGCCTCTTTCCCCGCCTCAACCGCGGCTGAAAGAACGGATTTTTTTTCTTCAAGGATATCCTTTGCGCTTTCAACGGAAGCTGCCATCTTTTCTTTAACGGTTTCCGCAAACTCTTTTATTTTTCCCCTTGTTTCGCGTCCGGACTGAGGTGCGAGCAAGATGGCGATTCCTGCGCCGATCATTCCTCCCAAAAGAAATGAAGCAACCAAAGATCCTGTACCGTAAGTGTTTTTATCCATATTATTCTCCTCCTTTTTTCTCCTTATTGAGCAGCACATCAAGAGCCGCCTTTATGCCTGCTTTCAGGCCTGTTATTCGGTCGGAAAGCAGGTTTTGCAGGCCTTCCGTCAATAATCCGAAGATTCTGACCTGTAGCGCTATATTAGAAAGTGCACCGGATATATTTCTGATGTTTGATGTGGCTGAGCCGATATCATCACTCACAGCCCTTATACTTTTTAATGTTTCTTCAGCTTCTTTAAGCAGCGGGTTTAATTTCGAGTCGGTTGCCGCAAGGAAATCGGTCAAAGCGGTTGCGGCTCTTTTTATCTGAATGAAAGAGTATATGAGAAGGAAAACAGCCGCAAGAAAAGTTATGGCAACGACGATAATCCCTATGCTGAGCATAGCTGTCCAGTATGGGTCAGGCATAAAACCTCCTTCTTTAAACAGATATCTCATTTTAGAACTACACTATATTTAATATTGTTGCAAGTTTAAAACTTGTTTAAAACTTGCAACCGTCTTTGATGTATAAACATATTTTGTTTTTTTGCATGAATTTATGGTATGGCAACATCCTGAATATAAAAGATCAACCTTTTTATTCGAACCGGAACAGCTATTGCATTCCATGCTGCCTGCGGCTGGGAGCTTCAATTATCAAACTATATCTTGGGCGAATTTAACAAAACATGTCTCCAGGTCTTTATAAAAAAATCGGAATTGCTTCGGCCATTATGATGGTGTCGGTTTTTTTAAGCCGCGTAATAGGCCTTTTCAGGGAAATGGCAATTGCCTTTACCGGTGGAGCAGGCGGAGACGTTGATGCTTACCAGATTGCTTTTGTCATTCCTGAAATACTGAATCATGTCGCCGCAAGCGGATTCCTTTCAATAACTTTTATACCCATTTTTTCAGGCTATCTGGCGGTTAAAGATGAAGAAGAAGGGTGGCGAGTTTTTTCGCTGATCATGACCTGCTTTGGCTCACTCCTGATTTTGTTTATACTTGCAGCCATGGTTCTTGCACCGGAACTTGTTTCTGTAATAGCGCCGGGACTGAGGGATCCCGTAATATTTTCAAAAGCCGTCCGGATGACGAGGATAATTCTTCCGGCCCAGTTTTTCTTTTTTACAGGCGGCCTTTTTATGGCTGTTCAGTTTGCGAAGGAGAGGTTCTTTGTTCCTGCTCTGGCCCCGCTTTTATATAACCTGGGGATTATAGCAGGCGGAATCCTGCTCGGACCTTATTTAGGCATGGAAGCTTTTTCATGGGGGGTTTTAGGCGGCGCTTTTATCGGAAATTTCATCCTGCAATACCGGGGCGCAAAAAAAGCCGGAATGAAATACAGGATTTCTTTTGATTTCAGGCATCCGGATTTCAGGAAATATCTATTTTTGACATTACCTCTTATGTTTGGACTGACAATGACATTTTCAACCGAATTTTTTTTGAAATTCTTCGGCAGCTTCATGCCCGGTGGCAGCATTGCAGCGCTTAATTATGGTCTCAGGATAATGTTTATCATGGTTGGATTGTTCGGACAGGCCGTTGGAACGGCCACATATCCCTTCATGGCACACCTTGCAGCTGAAAAGAGACTGGAAGAGATGAATCACCTGCTTAATGACACTTTGCGGGGCCTTGCCGCAGTCGTGCCTTTTTCAGTGCTTGCGATGGTGCTGAGACATGAAATTGTGCTGATCATATTTCAAAGAGGAAGGTTTGATGCCGCCGCAACGGAACTGACTTCCGGTATTCTTCTCTTTCTCCTTGCAGGCACTTTTGCTTTTGCAGCCCAGACAGTTGTTTCAAGAGGGTTTTATGCAATGCAGAACACATTTTTCCCCGCTGTTTTCGGAACCATGTCGGTTCTTCTCAGCATACCCCTTTACTATTACGGCATGAAGGTCATGGGGGTTAACGGCATTGCCCTTGCGCTCTCTCTTTCCGCATTTATCCAGGTTGTCATTCTCTATGCCATGTGGAACAGACGAAGCAGTAACTTACACAGCAGGCAGGTTTATCTGTTTTTCGTGAAAATATGTCTGCTCAGCGCGGTAATGGGGGTTCTGATCGAGTGGTTCAAGGAAAACTATTTGGGTGGTTTTGATGTGGCTTCATTTTCAGGCAGCCTGTTGATGGTTGCATTCCTTTCCGTACTGTTCGCGCCCATTTTTGTTTCTGCAGGCTATGTCTTCAGGATAAAAGAGATAACTGATATTGCTGACAGGCTTGCGGGCAGGCTGAAAAAAACAAGACTGTTTTAACCTATAGTAAATATCATAAATCTATTCCGTTCGGGTATGCAACTTTAATAAGATGTTATGCAAAGCTCTGTGTTAGATAACTTGCAGCGGGGGGCTTTAATCCCCGGACAGCGGTTGCATTATTCTGATCGGAAGCTCGATAGTTCTTTGCAGCATTTTCAGCAATCCTGAACCTACTGCAGTCGGAGAAAGAGGTATAACGTCAGGATCTTCCAGCTTTCCTGTGACCCTGAACGGAATTGATATTATGTTGCCGTCTAGTATCCGGTTGACGAGGGGAATATATTTAATAATGAGATCGACGGTTTTAAACGGTGAGATAAGAATGACAAGGTCAATACTCTCTTTATTAAGATTGATATTGCCGGTGCAGACTATTGCCATTGAAGCGCCGTCGATAACAAACCTGGTAATTACAAAATTACCTTTTTCCAGTTTTCCGGATGCGGTTATTGAGTTATAGGCAAATCCTTCGCCGACAAGATCAGGGATTTTACCCCTGAATATTTCGGTTAAATTCAAGAGGGCAAATATTTTCGACAAAAACCCGAGTTGGTATATTCTTCCTTCCTTTGCTTTGAAGTCAAGTGTTCCGTTAAGCAGTCTTGCGATTTCGGATCCTTTACCCCTTGTAAATATTTCGCCGTCTAAACTGAAATAACCGGTTGCCACCTGTTGCTTGTTGAAAAAGCAATTAATGGAAGATTCGAGTTTTTCATCACGGACAAAGGGGAATATCCTGAATTCAAATTTATTCCGCGCTGCTTCAATTATTCCTGTAACCGATACTCCGCAAAAATCAGCGCCAATCAACGCAATTGAAAGATTGTCCGCTCCAAGAGTTATATCGGCATGAACAGGGCTCAAGGTCAGATTACCGTATTTTATATATTTTATTTTTGTCTTTATTATTCCTGAAAGGAAAGAATCTCTGGAGCTCTTTTTAGCCCCGCCTGTTTGAAATAATTTATTATCCGCAAAATCCTTTATATCTGACCATTCCAGAAAATCGGCCGTAGCATTCACATCAAGCTGTAATTTCTCCTTTGACAAAATAGCGTTTCCACTAAAGGCTATATTGCTCCTTCCAGATTCGATTCTGCATTTTTCAATTTCGATTCTGCTTTCATTGAGTTTTTTCTGAGATTTTTCCCCGTGAGTTTTGAATATCAGGCTTGTTATTGTAACAGGCTCCCTGAAAAGGGCATCATAATTTACGGTCATATTTTCGATATTACCGGAAGTATTGAAGCTCCATGCCTGCGGGTCAAAAAGGGGGCCGTTTAACTCAAAATTATTAAGGTTTATCTTGCCCCTGGGGAATGAAATGTTTTTCAAGGCTTTTTTGGCGCTTTGGAAAGACAGAATAAACGGATTGATTTCTTTTGCGTGGATTCTCGATTTCTCAGATAAAATTTTAAAAGAGTTATCTTTGTTATGCCTGAATCCTGCCGACAGGTTCGAGATTGAAGATCTGCCGCAGGCAGCATTTTGAAGTTTGAAATAAATCATCGAATCGTCGAGGAAAAATTTTTCACCACTGACTGCGACCGGGGCTGGAAATCTTTCATATAAGGCCTGCAGGTTAAATTTGGAAACATCCACCTTGACATTAGTAGAGCCTCCGCTGTCATTAACGGTTAATATCCCGTCTGCCTGACCTTCGCATTTTTTTATCAACGAAAGCTCGTGCAAAAAAGTTTCATCTTCCACAACCTGTTCAAGCACAGAAGGCAGTCGCGAAAGATCGGCATGGACAGATGTGTCCAGATAGAAGAGGTCGCTGTTGTCAGATAAGCCGAGCTTAAGCACACCCTGTTTTGCAGTTGAATTTCCAAACCGGCCTTCAAGGTTGTTTCCCTCAAGAACACCAAGTGAAACCGTCACATCCCCTTTAACACTTTCAAGTTCAAGCGCCGGCTCAGGGACGGTTATTTTCCCGTCAAGAATATTTCCCCTGATTGATATATTTTTAATATTCCCCAGCTCTGACAGCGAATGCGCTCTGGCGGTTATGTTGATGAAAGGCACCTTTCCATCTTTTATAATATCAAATATATCCTTAGTCGTACCTGAATCACCTTCAAGGAAAAGGGCTGCTCTCCTGGTTGTATTGATATCTACATTTGTTCCGTCCAGATCAAATTTTACCAGGGAAAGGGATTTGCTTGTGAAAAAATTGCCGGCAAGACTAAGTTCCGGGTTAACCAGGTCGAGCTTCTTAATAGTAATGATGGTTTTATCTTTATCGGCGCTTATATCACCGGAGAACGCTCTGCAGTTGATATTTAAATTTTCGGTATTTCTCTGAAATGAAAGAAGGGGTATCTCTCCTTCGAATTTCGAAGAAAACTTTAAAAGCCCTTCCTTGCTGAAATTCGCTTTTATATTTGCCTGCGAATTATTGAGCTTTATACCTGAACCGGGGAAATAATAATCAACAAGAGCCCCGGGATTTAAGTTCAGCAATTCAATACGACCTTCGCCGGTCGAACTGCCGGAAAGAAACTGGCCGTTAAATAATATCTTTTCACAGATATTCGATTTGCCGGTCAAATCAATTTTAATCCGGCCCGGTTTTAACCTTAAACGTAATGATATCCCGTTAAATATGAAAGAACGACTGTTCCCGGTATAAAAATCTATTTCTGCGTTTCTGACCTGAACGGCAAGATCAGTATCTTTTATCGACCGGTGCCTAATGATAAATTTAAGCTTTTTTTCAATCTCCTGAAAAGTAATTTCTTTAAACAATTCATTCTCTTCAGGCATCTTTTCAGGCAAGAATATTTTAATGCGGGGAATGTCAAGATAAAGCTTTTTTACATTAACCTCCCCTCTAAATAAAGGAATAATTTCGGGATATGCTCTTATTAAATTTACTTTTACGGCAAATTTCTGCGGAACCGACAGGCTTGTGTTGCGGATCTGCGCATGCAGGCGCGGAAAGAACATCATCTCGACATTCTGGAGGCTGATATAAACTCCGGTCCTTTCAGATACATATCCGGCTATTCGTGCCTTAAGATATTCTTCGTTAATAACCCTTGGAAGTAACAGGTAAAGAGTCAGTAAGAGGATTATTAATAATCCCGCGCAAAAAGATGACCAGTATAAAATTCCTTTGATGAATTTCATATAATCATAAATAGCACCAACCGCCGCCCGGTCAAGTCAAAACTGTCTTTATTAATATAAGAGCATTGAATAACTCACTTCTACAGGACGGCTTGCCCATATCCTTTATTTGTGTTAGAAAGCATGCAATTGAAGTTGCCCGAAAGACCGGCCTTCTCAAGATTTTTCAATCGGGTTAAAAACACATATTTATGAGACTTATTACGAAGCCTTCATAATTGACACGGAAAACAAAAATATAACATGGAGAAAGATGGGTTCGGGAATAAATGAAATAGCGTTAATAGCTTTGATAGCTTTCGCAATATTTTTTATACCAAGAATGAGAGCCGGTAAAAGGCAGGAGGTAACTTTTGTCAAACCGGTAAAAAAAGCTCTCGTTGTTTCCGGTCGTGTGCGCCTTGCAATATTTCTCTCCCTCCTGTGGATTATCTCAGTGGCATTTTATTTCGAACCGTGGAACAATAATCTGGCTGCTTTCTGTTATATAGGCGCATGGCCAATTTTCCTGGGATGGGGCTTAAGCTGGGTTGTCGCAGGCTATAAAAAATACCGAAGATAAAAAAACCCTGCTTTACTCCCTGAAGTTCTGAAAGGATTTCCCTGTTGAGATAGTCCGGATTCCTGATAATGGCTGTTGCATCTGGAACTGAGTCTCCGAACCGCTTGCAGCTGGGATGAATCTAAGCCTTTGAACCCTGAGACTACCCACTAATTTTCAGATGACCATCTTTTATGATTTGAGCATGGCATTAATTTGCATGTCTTTTCGTTCCCAGACCGAATTGATCCATTTCTGGAAATTGTTCCTGAATTCCTCATTGTTGACATAATCCCCGATTATCTCTCTGTTAACCGGCAAAGTTTCGACCATTATTTTTATTTCCCCTATTTTCCCGCACAGGAAATCCCAGAAGCTCTTTGCCCCATTTGGATATACAATCGTCACATTCACTATCTTATGCAACTGTTCACCCATTGCTGAAAGAACAAAGGCCGTTCCTCCGGCCTTGGGATTAAGCAGGTTTGCATACCGGGATTTCTGTTTCCTGTGCTTTTCAGAGGTAAATCTGGTTCCTTCAACAAAATTCATTACTGATACAGGTATTGTTTTGAATTTTTCACAGGCCTTTTTTGTAATTTCTATGTCTTTCCCTTTCAAGTGCGGATACTTGTCAAGAAATGTCTTTGAATACCTCTTCATGAAAGGAAAATCGAGCGCCCACCATGCAAGACCTAAAAACGGGACCCATATAAGTTCCTTCTTTAAAAAAAATTTAAGAAAAGGAATTCTTCTGTGAAACACTCTCTGCAGAACGAGGATATCAGTCCACGACTGGTGGTTAGCCACGACCAGATACCATCCGTCAGGCTTTAGGGTTTCGAGACCTTTAACATCCCACCGTATATTGTTCATAAGTTTCTGGTTAATCGTATTGACCAGTATCCACTTATCGGCAATCCAGTTAAGCAGTCTGTTATAATGCTTTTTCCAAAACGGCATGATCAGTTTTAAAAATGCGGCTATAAAAAGGAGCGTTGTCCAGAAAACTGTATTGACCGCATAAATCAGCACCGATAATACTCCGCGAAGATATCCGGGTAAAAAACTGAACATGATTGTTTTCCTTTCCTCTCCTGTGTCAGGAAATGGGGTTTCTCCTGACTTCTAATGAAATTGCCGGACATGAACGTTCAAATTCTTTAAACAGATCTTCCGTCCTTTTTGAAACCTCGTTGAACTTAATTATTATTTCGTTGCGGAAGTCTGCATCGATTTTGCCTGCTTTTTTCTTCAATTCCTCAAAATTTTGCCTGCTTTGATTTAAAAGCAAAGTCGCTTTTATGATGGTCTCTCTGGAATTAACTTTTACCGTTTCCTGATATTTCTTAATCTGTTCCCTGAATTTGCAGTAAGATGCTTCAAGAGATAAATATATTCTATCCATCTTGAGCATTTCTCTCGTAATTACATGGAAATGGTGCCCGACAATGCCGAACCGGATAGTTTCGGCAAATATATTGCTGTGCTTAATTAAATTTCTTGTAAGAAACTTAATATATTGAAAACCATAACGTGTGAAGATCTGCCGGAATAGCGATTCAATAAATATTCTTATTTCCGGAAAACGGACTTGTCTCTGGAAAAAAGCCGTATTCCCCAGATTATCAAGGAGTATGTTGCAGCGGGCAAAGTAATTTTTCAGGTTTGAGTCGTAAATATTGTCCAAAACCTTCTTGTAACCTTCTTTTAATTTTACAACATCCATTTTAGTGACAAAATTGGTGCTCATCCCGTGTGTGTTGTTACCGATCGACTCACATATTATTCTGCCTTCTCTTTTTAATCGTGAAAAAAGGGACGTGTTGGGCAGCGCAATAAGAAGACCTACCATCGCTTTGGGAATCCCGGCGTTCTGAACAAAAGAGATCTGCCGGTCGAATATATCTTCCCCGTCGCTGTCAAATCCAACGATAAAACCCGCCATGACTTCCATTCCGTGACTCTGTATTTTAAGCACAGATTCCTGTAAATCGCTTTTAAGATTTTGTAATTTTCCGGTTTCTTTCAAAGATTCCAGTGATGGCGTTTCGATCCCGATAAAAACTTCATTAAAGCCCGCATTTTTCATTTGCTCCATAAGCTCTTCATCATCCGCAAGGTTTATGCTGGCTTCCGTGAAAAATCTGAAAATGTATCTGTGCATTTTCTGCCAATCAGTAAGGGCCGGGAGCAGTTCGCCCTTGACCCGTTTTTTATTTCCGATAAAGTTATCATCCACTATAAAGACCGGCCCACGCCATCCAAGATCGTATAGTGAATCGAGTTCAAGAATTATATTATTTGCCGATTTTAACCTCGGGGTATTCCCGTATGATATCCAGATATCGCAGAATTCGCACCTGAAAGGACAGCCCCGGGAATATTGAATTGACATCGAGGAGTAGGCTTTCATGTCAAGGAGATCAAATCTTGGAGTAACTTAGTTTGACAGGTCCGGACGGCCGCCTTGTGAATATGTCTTTTTTGCACATCCGTTTTCATAGTCAGACAGAAATGTTTTCAGAGTATCTTCGACCTCTCCAAGGAGAAAGTGATCGACACCTTCTATCTTATCATAACTTGAGGTCGGGTAAGGGCCGCCCGCTACAACCGGAACGTGAAGGCGGTTGCAGGTTGAGACAACTTTAATAAATGATTCTTTCTGGATTATCATTGCCGATATAAATACAGCATCCGCCCATAGAACATCCTCTTCCATAAGAAGCCCGATATTAATATCGACAAGCCTGATATTATATTCCGGAGGAATAAGAGCAGCTATGGTAATGAGTCCAAGAGGAGGCATAGAGCTTTTTTTATGCACGAACTTAAGGGCATGCTTGAAGCTCCAGTATGTGTTACCCGGTACTTCTGGATATACAAGTAAAATGTTTTTCATTTTATACCTCATTAAGACTCATTATTTGGTGGAAAGAAAATTAACGCAGCGTCTTATATTTGATGGTTTCGTAAGAAGTTCAAATTCTTATCACAAAGTGCACGAAGTGCACGAAGAAAGAAATAGAATTTATAATTTTTTTTTAAACTTCGTGTCCTTCGTGATCTTCGTGGTTTTAAAAATAATTACTCTTTTAAGATTTTTTACGAACTCATTAATTTTATGTTGAGAATAATGAAAACAGGCGGGAAATAAAACAGTAATCTGAAATTTTACAAAAGTTTTACAAAGGCAAAGCAGGATTAAAAAGCAAAACATTCGGGCGTTGACATAAAATATAAGGTGTTGTAGTAATTTGTTATATTATGGATCAGTCAAAATGGTTTTATCCGATTATTGTTTTTATTTTTTCCGTTCTGGCGTTGGCCGCCTCGCTTTTTTTGTTTATTTACTGGTATATGGAGGCCAGCACAGGCCTTGAGGCTGTTGTTGCCAGGTTTAACCTTGAGCCGTCGGTTGTCCTTGAATCACGATCATGGGTGGTTATTCTTGTATTATCTCTTCTTGTGGGCATAATACTGCTCGGGATATTTACAATATTCGTATATAATCTCAAAACATACCAACTATACCGTCTTCAGCAGAACTTTATAAACAATTTCACCCATGAACTTAAAACCCCTGTAACCTCTTTGAAGCTTTTCCTTGAAACTCTTTCAAAACACGAACTGTCCCGTACGGAGCAGCTTAAATATATAGGATATATGATACAGGATGTTACCAGGCTTTCGGATAATATAGGGCGGATACTCGACCTTGCCCGGATTGAGAGTAAAAGCTACCAGGGAAAGCTGGTTGAGTCAGATCTTGTTGCTGTTATCGAAACTTTTTGTCAGACAAACAGTCATCTTTTCCCGGGATGCGAAATTAATGTCCATAATCCTTCAAAAAAATCATTTCATTATCCGGTTAACAGTTATCTCTTTGAAATGCTTCTCATGAACCTTTTGACTAATGCGGTTAAGTATAATAATTCAGAAAAGCCCAGAATTGACATTACTTTTGATCTGTATAAACAAAGTCTCCACATAAAGTTTGAAGATAACGGAATCGGAATTGAAAAGGCCCAGAGAAAGAAGATATTCAGAAAATTTTACCAGGTCGGCAAGTATAAGGATATGACCGCTAAGGGTAGCGGCCTTGGCCTTCATCTGGTTCAGAACATAGCACGTATCCATAAGGGAAGGGTTGTCGCAGAAAGCAAAGGAAACGGGAAAGGGTCGGTTTTTACCCTTATTTTGCCATTGTGACTGATTGATCTTTCTGATAAAAAACCATTATGAAAAATCCGGATAAAAAGCGAATCCTTGTCATAGAGGACGATATTCATATCGCTGAAGGGCTTAAGCTGAATCTTTCCCTTCAGGGATATGATGTCATGACTGCAAAGGACGGGATTTCGGGCCTTAACGAATGGAAAGAATGGAACCCGCATCTTATCGTGCTTGATATAATGCTTCCGGGAATTGACGGATTATCGATTCTTCAGAATATCCGGCTCGAGGATGAGCGTATCCCTGTCCTGATATTGTCAGCGAAATCGGATGCCCAGGACAGGATAATGGGTCTATCCTGCGGTGTAGACGATTATCTTGCAAAGCCATTCAATCTTGAAGAGTTTCTCTTAAGGGTCGAACGCCTTCTGGTCAGGGCCTCCTGGTCATTAAAAGGAGAAAGAGCTGAAACAGGAGAAATGTTTTCCGGATTATACAGGTTCGGAGAGAATATAATCGATTTTCAAAAATCTACAGCCATATGCAGAGTTGGAAAAGTCACCCTCACCGAACAGGAACTGAAGCTGTTGAAGCTCTTTATTGCAAACAAGGGGAAACCCCTTTCGCGAAAAAAACTTCTTGAAATAGGATGGGGATACACCGGCGCCGTTACTACAAGGACTGTGGACAATTTTATAGTCCGTTTCAGGAAATATTTCGAAATAGATCCGAGGAAACCCATATATTTTAAAAGCATCAGGATAGTCGGGTATCTTTTTGACCACGAATGATGGACTCATTAAAAAAAATTCTTGCTTACAATCAGATTATTGGCTATTTGAAATTTTTTTTAATAATGAGAGAGCGTTGAACCAAAACAGCGAGTGATGACACTGCTGCTTAACGCGAGGTCAGCGAGCGAATACAAATAGACGCTGTTCCCTGCGGTCGAAGGTTTTCCGTAGCTAACTTCGGGAAATCTACAATTATTCATATTTGCCGGATCAGACAATACTGTCTGACCCTAAACGGGATGTTTCGTAAGATCTCAAAAAGATAAGGGGAAAATGGAATATAAGATTTCAAAAATAAAACAGGATCTTCCCGTTGATATTTCTGCGATTACAGACCTGATTATTAAAACACAGAGGCAAACCGGAGAGATTCCTTGGAGTCCCGGCCAGAAAACCGACCCGTGGGATCATGTCGAGTCTGCAATAGGGCTTACTACGGGCGGTTGTTTTAAGGAAGCACGGCTTGCATTCGAATGGCTTGCCGGCATGCAGCTTCCCGATGGGAGCTGGTATTCATCGTATATGAACGGTATTCCCGAAGATAAAACACGTGACGCGAATATGTCTTCATATATTGCGGTGGGAGTTTTTCATTATTACCTTGCCTCAGGCGATGCCGGTTTTCTGGAGAAAATGTGGAAAACCGTGAAACGGGCCGTCGAATTTACTGTCGGGCTGCAAGCGCCCGGGGGTGAAATATACTGGGCAATAAGCCCTGACGGCAATGTTGACAAAATGGCTTTATTGACCGGATCGAGCTCGATATATATGAGCTTAAAATGCGCCATAGCCATTTCCCAGCTACTTGGCCGCAAAAACACCGGCTGGGCCGATGCGTTGTTAAAGCTTGAAAATGCCATCAGAAATAAACCCTATCTCTTTAATATGACCAAATCACGCTTTTCCATGGACTGGTTCTATCCTGTGCTGACCGGCGCAATCACGGGCATTGAAGCGCAGAAGAGAATAAGCAGATCGTGGAAAAAATTTATTGTCAAAGGCCAGGGTATCAGATGTGTATCGGACGCGCCGTGGGTTACAATTGCCGAAACCAGCGAGCTCTCTCTTGCCCTTTCAGCAATTGGAAATTTCAATCTGTCACAAATTTTATTCGGATGGATTTGCGGCAAAAAATATGAAGACGGATCATACTGGTGCGGCTTTACCGTGCCTGATATGGCCATATGGCCTGTAGAAAAAATCACATGGACAAACGCCGGTGTTCTCATGGCGGCTGATGCCATTTATAATCTTACGCCGGCATGCAGGCTTTTTTCCCACGACTCGTGGGACCTGACCGGCATTTCATCTGCGGATTCGGAATTAAAAGATAATAATATTTGCAGGCTCGTCGGTTCAGGACACAAACCGCATATTCTGCACATATGATTGATGGTTTCTTATAGATCAGCATAATAGTGATTATTCTATAAATAAACCAAGAAAATGAAAAGATTGTATATTTTTTTATTTCTTTGTGCTCTTCGTGTTGAAATTTGAATTCTTGCAAAGCCGTAATAATTGCTGAACGCTAAAAGTCTTTTCCCCTTTTGAGGTTGATTCCGCTTGATAAAAGACCACCGGCCATATTTTATTAAAAAGGCTTATCTTAAGTTCCAGAGATTTTATACCGCCCGTTTTTTAAAACCTCATTTTGAATCTCTAGGAAAAGGGTTCCATTTTATGAAACCCTGGCATGTTGAGATTTTCGGATCTTCTATTCAACTCGGCGATTACGCAACAGTAATCGCAACTCCCGACAAGAAGATAAGGCTTTCCGTCTGGTCTGAAAAGAAGGATATGGGACATATCAGCATAGGCAGCTTCTGCCTTATATGCCCCGGAGTGAGAATCAGCTCCGCATACAGTGTGTCTATAGGAGATAACTGCATGATAGCTAGCGGAGCCTATATCACCGATTCGGACTGGCATGACATATACGACAGGGTTTCAACAGGTAAAAGCAAACCCGTAAAAATTGAGAATAATGTGTGGATAGGTGACAGCTCAATCGTATGCAAGGGAGTCGTTATCGGGGAGAACAGTATCATAGGGGCAGGTTCTGTTGTAGTAAATGATATTCCGCCGAATACGATTGCGGCGGGGAATCCGGCAAAGGTTGTCAGGCATCTTGACGCAGCCGGGAAAATAACAACAAGAGAGAGTTTCTTTTCAGATCCGGCCCTTCTTTCCATCTATTTTGACGCAATGGACAGGGATGCTCTCGGAAAAAATACTTTTTTCCACTGGTTTCGTTATCTGCTGTTCCCGCATAAAGGCGACTAGTCCCGCGGATTTCCAACAAGTTCGTCTGAAACAGATTGCAGCCAAGCTGCATAAACTTAGCTTTTTATAAACACCTCATATTTTTATAAACCATAAAGATTATTCCGCCTGCAAGAGAAATGAGGCTGCTGAAGGCAAAAAGGGCCGGCGAACCTGCTTTCCCATAAAGCCATCCGCTTGCAAAAAAACCAACCATAAGCCCAAGTCCGTATGTAACAGAATTATTTAAAGACTGTCCGAGGGTCTTTGTTTCATCCGAGGTCATGGAATCAATATAAAGAATGCTCGATACATGAAAAGCGCCATACGTCACTGCATGAAGAGTTTGAGACAGGAGAATAAGCGCAGGTGATTTCACCGCGGAAAGAGTCAGCCACCTGGCGACAGCCGTAATGAAAGCAAAAATAATGACATTATCCGTTGAAAAACGCTTAAAAATCCTGTCCGAATTAATCATGACAAGTATTTCGGCAATTGAAGCTATAGCCCAGGCCGCTCCGATGAATGTCCGCCCGTATCCGATATTTTCGAGATGGATCGAGAAAAAACCATAATATGCCCCATGGCTGACAAGCATCAAAAAAGCGCTTGAAAGAAAAAAAATAACCTGCCGTTTCTTTAAAAGCTCCCAGGCTTCACGCAAAAATGTCTTGTTGTCTTTTGGTTTGATTTCAGGAATTTTTATCGCAAACAGGGCGTGAATAGCGGAACCGGCAAGGATAAGCGGAAGAATTATCCTGATAGGATATATGTCAAGAATCTTTCCCAGCAGGAAAACCATAACTATAAAGGCAACTGTTCCCCAAACCCTGATGCGGCCGTAACTTTCTTTCCTGTTTCCGAGAATATCTATCGTAAAGGCTTCAAGGAAGGATATGATAGGAGAATAGAATACCGTATAGCAGACCGTAACTATTAGCATCATCCAGAAGTCGGAAGTAAAAAGATAGAGAGACCATATCGTTGCGCTTAAAAAATGGCATGCCAGATATATCAGCTTTCTTGCGTGAAATCGGTCGGCAAGAGCGCCGAAAAGAAGAGGAGATAATACCATTACCACCGACCTTGCAGAAGAAAGAACTCCTATCTGAAAACCTGTAAAACCCAGCTTATAACAATAGAGGTTAAAATAGGGTAAAAATATCCCCATGACGCCGAAGTACAGAAAGTACTGGGAAGCAAGGATTGCTTTGCCGGAGACAGGTGCCTTATTCATAAACTTTTAATATCTGATTCAGCGCCAAACAGCAATTGGAATGTAAATATCTTTATGCAGGATTATTTATTAATTCCCGTTAATAACCGCGGCGTGCTATTGGATTACGAGTGACGCCGGTGAGAAAAATGAGAGAGCCTGTCACACACAGGCTCTCTTTTATGGTTATGCAGTCCTATTCTACATTGACTGTAATCTGTTTCGGTTTTTTCTCTTCAGGTTTCGGAATTTCAATTTTGAGGACGCCGTCTTTGAAATTAGCTCTAACCTTATCCGAACTGACTGCATCAGGCAGAGTAAATGCCCTTTGGAATGTCCCGAAGCTCCTTTCCTTCCTGTAGTAGTTATCTTCTTTTACTTCATTATCGATAACCCTCTCACCTTTCAAGGTGATAACGTTGTCCTTGATTTCAACGGAAACATCCTTCTTTTCAACTCCGGGAAGTTCCGCTTTTATGACAATACTATCCGTATTGTCATAAATATCAACCGCGGGTTTCCATGCGCAAAGATTGATATCGTCTTCATTATCCCTCGAACGAACCAATGCGTCATCAAATATTCGGTTTATACGATCCTGAAGTGTTGCCACGCCCCTGAATGGGTCAAATCTTACCAGTGTCATAATAACACCTCCTTTTAATTATTTGGTCTATATATTCTTATTAACCCCAACTCTTTTTATAAAAAAGTTAATCACAGGTTATTTCTTGTCAAGGTCAAAATTAATTTTTATGTTTCGCCGCAAACTGAAATGAGATGCTTACAAAAATATTGCCTTGGTTATAATATAATGTTAGTCTTATCATTAATATAGGATAGAAGTTTCGCTCAGCAAAAATCGGTGAATTTGCTTGCTTTCCCGGGTCCAAAAGAAATTAAAAGTTTTATAAATCAGGAGACTGACATGGACTATATCAAAATACGATTCGGCAATGATTTTGGAACGTCGGATTCCGGATATGAAAAATCCATCGAAGACATGTTCAGATCGATAAGCCCGATGTTTTCTCTTTCCGAACGGGCGTGGAAACCCCAGATGGATATTTATGAAACTCCTCAGGAAGTTATTGTTCTTGCTGAGGTCGCCGGAATCGACAAGGAGAATCTTGAGGTTGAAATAAGCAGCAGAGCGATAAGGATAAGGGGAAACCGCGAAGAAATTCCGCGTGTTGAAAGCGCAACGTACCGGCTTGCAGAGATACAGTACGGAACATTTGAACGTATTCTTTACCTCCCTGCTCCTATTGACACGGAGAAGGTTTCAGCCTCTTATCATAACGGCTTTCTGCAGATACGTCTTGCCAAGATATCATCAGATAAGTCCCAGAAAATAACAATAACGGATGGGTGATTCCGGCCTTTTTTAAGAATTATTCTGAATCCTGGGTTATTCTTTTTACGAATTGAAGTTCTGTATTCAGCAGTTTGGAGGCATCTATGATTCAACAGCAATCTCAGATCGATTTGGGCACAGAAAAGCTCCCGGAGATTCTTCCTGTTCTGCCTTTGTTCGATTCCTCTCTTTATCCTAAGATGGTATTACCGCTTGTGGTAATGCAGGGAGGATCGGTACAGCTTGTTGACGAGGCAATGTCGAAAGACCGGATTGTGGGGCTGCTTGCATCAAAAAAGGCGAGCAAAGAGGCTGAAGATCCGAAAGCAGATCTTTACTCCGTCGGAACAAGCGCTTTGATTTTAAGGATGGCCAAGTCGGACGACAATAATGCACAGCTTCTCGTTCAGGGACTCGGAAGATTCAGGGTTCTGGAATTTATTGACGGTAAACCCTATCTGCAGGCCCGGGTTGAGCACATAAAAGATAAAGAATCGAAAGGAAAAGAAACAGAAGCTCTTGTTTCAAACCTTTTAACCCTCTTTGCAAGAATAGTCGAGCTTACTCCCGGTCTTCCGAAGGATATGGCAAACATGGCGAAATCGATACAGGAGCCGGGAATCCTGGCCGACATGGTTGCCTCGCTCATTAACAGTGCCTCGGAGGAAAAACAGAAAATACTGGAAACAGACGATGTTCGGAAGAGATTAAAAGAGGTTACAAGGCAGGTTAACCATCACCTTGAAATACTTGAGCTGGGCAATAAGATACAATCCCAGGTCAAGGGGGATATGGAAAAAAGCCAGCGGGAATATTATCTGCGCCAGCAGATGAAAGCAATCAGGGAGGAACTTGGCGAAAAAGATGATGCGGCGGTTGAAGTTGACGATTACAGGACAAAGGTAAAAGATAAGAATCTCCCTCCGGAAGCGCTTAAAGAAGCGGAACGGGAATTGAACCGCCTTTCACGCATGCATCCGTCGTCCGCTGAATATACCGTGGCATCAACGTACTTAGACTGGCTCACAACTCTTCCCTGGAATGAAAGCACAAAGGATAATCTTGATATAAAAAAGGCAAGAAAAGTCCTGGATGAAGATCATTTCGGGCTTGATAAGGCAAAGAAGCGCATTATCGAATTTCTTGCGGTGCGAAAGCTGAAGCCTGAATCGAAGGGGCCGATTCTTTGCTTTGCCGGACCTCCGGGAACCGGCAAAACTTCTCTCGGGAAATCCATTGCCAGAGCCCTTGGCAGGAAGTTTATCCGTATATCTCTCGGTGGTGTTCGTGATGAAGCTGAAATCAGGGGCCACAGGCGCACATACGTCGGCGCTCTTCCGGGTCGTGTAATCCAGGGAATAAGAAGCGCCGGATCGAATAACCCGGTTTTCATGCTGGATGAAATAGACAAGGTTGGGAGCGATTTTCGCGGAGATCCTTCATCGGCTCTTCTTGAGGTGCTCGATCCCGAGCAGAACTATTCGTTTTCGGACCACTATCTCGATGTTTCATTTGACCTTTCGAAGGTAATGTTCATTACAACGGCAAACGTACTGCATACAATTCCGCCTGCCTTAAGAGACAGGATGGAGGTCCTGGAGCTTCTGGGATACACGGAAGATGAAAAAATTAAGATTGCCGGACGGTACCTTGTTCCCCGCCAGCGGAAGGCGCACGGCCTCAAATCGGACCAGATATTATTCACGAATGGAGCGGTAAGACGCATCATTACCGGCTACACCCGTGAAGCCGGATTAAGGAACCTCGAGAGAGAAATTGCAACGATATGCAGGGGTGTTGCAACGAAAATAGCAGAGGGAGATGCTGGAAGTGTTGAAATAAAAGTTCAGAACATAGCCAAATATCTTGGTCCTGAACGGATATATCCCGAAGTGCTTGCAAGAACATCCGTACCGGGTGTTGCCATAGGTCTTGCATGGACCCAGACAGGCGGAGAAATACTTTTTGTTGAAGCTACAGCCATGAAAGGGAAAAAGGGACTCATACTTACCGGGCAGCTCGGAGACGTGATGAAGGAATCCGCAACTGCTGCCCTGAGTTTTATAAGAACAAATGCAGCAGCTTTGGGTATTGATGAGGAATATTTCGAAAATCATGAGATACACGTTCATGTTCCGGCAGGAGCAATCCCTAAAGACGGCCCTTCTGCCGGCGTAACAATGCTTACTGCCTTATATTCGCTCTTAAAAAACAAACCGATAGAAAAATATCTTGCCATGACCGGCGAGATCACCCTGAGAGGGCAGGTGCTTCCTGTCGGAGGAATAAAAGAGAAGGTTCTTGCGGCCCATAATATCGGAATAAAGACTCTTATCCTGCCGAAGTGGAATGAAAGAGATATTGAAGAGATACCCAAGAAGGTGCAGAAAGAGATAAATTTTCATTTTGTTGAAAAGATGCTGGATGTGCTCAAAATAGCTGTTGAAAAATGACGTCTCCGTAAATATCTGAAAAGACTGGATAGAGCGGGTGCTTCACCACCTGCCCCGCTTTCGCGGGAATGACGATACAGATAGAATCAAGGCTTCCAACGAGTTCGTCGAATATAGATTGCCGCAAAGCGGCATAAAATTGCTTTTTACAATTTCATCAAACATAACGAGTTTTTAATAAGCGGAATAGATGAAATTTGATACAAGATTAATTTTCATAAAATATTTTCCGATATGGATTATTCTTCTTTTATTCCTGTGCAGCTGTTCTGCAGGCAGGTCGCCTTCGCCTGTTTCCCGTCCCGCCCCTGGATATCCGAGACCGTATCAGGTTTTCGGGAAATGGTACCAGCCTGTTCCTGATTCAGGGGGTTTTCGCGAACGCGGGCTTGCATCCTGGTATGGCAAGGATTTTCACGGCAAAAAGACCGCAAATGGTGAAACCTATAATATGCATGAAATGACGGCCGCCCATAAGACTCTGCCTCTCGGCACATATGTTGTGGTATTGAACCTTGATAACGATAAGGAAACCGAGGTCAGGATCAATGACAGGGGTCCCTTTGTAAGAGGCAGGATAATCGATCTTTCATATGAAGCAGCAAGGAGAATCGGCGTGGTCGGCCCAGGCACGGCGTCTGTTGAGATAACCGCCGTAGGTCAGGAAGTCAAATCTGCTACTGATAGGGTTGTTCCCGTAGATTACAATAAAGGCAATTTCACTTTCCAGATCGGGGCTTTTATAGATAAAACAAACGCCGAAAAGCTTAGGAACAAACTCGATGAAAAATATCAGAATGCGCATATAACCGTTTATGACAGCGGGGATAGAATTTATTACAGAGTGCGGGTTGGAAAATGCTCGAACCTTTCAACGGCTGCAGAATATGAGAAACTTCTGACAAAAGACGGATATACCGACGTCTTTACGGTTGCGGAATAATGACGGCTTCGTAAAAAGTCATCGCAATAGTAGAGCAAATCCATTTTCTGCGACCAGTTTTTGATTATCTGCGTCTACGTTTCTCAATGCGGCCAATAAAACCCAACCGACTCGTATCTTCGTACCGCTTCCAGTAACGGCATTAAGAAAGCCGCCACATGTTCGATAACAGTATCGAGGTCACCGGGTACATCCTCAGATTGGGATTAATGGATAAATGCCCGCTACAGGCTCTGCTTTTGCGCATCTTTCCGGAATTGGTGAATTCAACTTCAAAGTGCACCATTTAAGATAACCATAAGAAATGAGAGGGTATCTGGTAGTATAAGAAGCATAACCGATATTATGTGCGTTCATTGTTTATTGGGTTGACCTTGAATCCTGAATGGCCGTAATAACTATTTCCGGATCGACTTCAATTCCGGTCCACAGGGCAAAAGTGCTCCTTGCCTGATTGGCAACGGAAGAGAGACCATCCATAAACGGGATGCTTTTGCTTTGGGCCATCTCCTTCCAGAAATTACGGGGGCGACCGTAATTAAGATCAATTACCATTTCACAATGCGGTAAATTAAGGCGGTTCACTATTTCGACCAATTCAGGCGCCTCATCAGGACTGGATACCGATGTCGCATTGATCACAAGACTGACCGGAAGGTGTTGATCCGAAAGCGTGTCCAGCATTACGGCCTCTCCTCCTATCTGTTTGACGATAGCGCGGACCTTGCCTTGACTCCGGCCGGTGACAAGAATCGGATTTGCATGAACCCAGTTGAGGATGAAGATAACCGCTCTGGCTGCACCACCCGTCCCGAATACAAGCGCCGGTTTGCCTGAGGCATCCAGGCCGGCTTCTTTCAGGGCGTCCATGAAGCCGATGGCGTTTGTGTTATATCCTTTGAGTTTATTCCCCTTTCGGACAATCGTGTTAATTGATCCGATAATGGTCGCACCTTCGGAGAGTTCGTCGAGGTAAGGGATCATTGTTTCTTTGTAGGGAGTGGTGACGTTTGCACCGGCTATATTCAATCTTCTGATTTCTTTTATCGCCTCGCTTAACTTCCCGGGGCTGATCACAAACGGCTCATAAGTCCCTGTTACGCCGGCTTTCTTCATGATTGCGGAAAATATCTCAGGGGCTTTTGTATGCAATACCCTCTCATCGCCCAATAAATAAAATTTGTTTTCGATCTGCGATTTTTCTGAAATTGGATAATCTCCTTTAATTATATATATACGGATTAATTTAACTTACCCACTTAATATTTGCAACCGAATATCGCAGACTTCTGCAACTCCCGGCCGGCTTTAACCCAATTATGAATTGCTTTCCCCATATTAAGGGCGATATCGGGAACGCGCTTTACATGCATAGTTTATAGCCCGAATATTTTACTATCAGTATGACATGCCAGGAAAGGCAAGCGTTGATGAAGATGGAACTCTTTATCATATCATTGGCGACGCCTACGGCGTCAACAACCAGGCCATTGGACACCGATGTTACTCGCTTGCATGTGCCTTCGGCACCCGCAAGCTTCGTTCCACGGGTCAACGCCGCATTATCCGGGGAATCGGGCGGGCCAGGTTATTTAAGGATGATACCGGATGAAATAATTTTCCGGGTCGGATTGGGCCTGCCGGAAAAGGAACAAAACCGGATGGCGGATGTTTGTGCCTTCTTAAAATTGACAGAAAGGCCGATTAATGCGATACGGTAAAATGTGAAAAGCAAATTCTTATCTTTATGATCGATACAAAAAAGAGCGTGAAGAGACCATCAAAAAATCCCCATAGCTGCCGGTAATACCGGGAAAGAAATCCGTTTATGAAATTCACTTTTGCACACAATAATTTTAACGTATTGAATTTGGAAAAAAGCCTCGATTTCTACAAAAAGGCGCTGCAACTGACTGAAGCCAGAAGGCGTGAAGCGCCTGACGGGAGTTTTACCCTTGTTTTCTTAAGCGATGGCCATGTGCCGCACCAGCTCGAATTAACCTGGCTCAGAGACCGGAAGGCGCCTTATAATCTCGGTGATAACGAATTCCATCTGGCTCTTATGGTTGACGATTTTGCGGGCGCCCATGCCCTGCATGAAAAAATGGGTTGTATCTGTTATGAAAACAAGGCGATGGGAATCTACTTTATCAATGATTCGGACGATTACTGGGTAGAAATTGTCCCCAAAAGATGATGTGGGTGGCTGATGACACACCAGGAGGAGAGGGGCACGTTCATTAATATATCAGTCATGCTGCAATTCGGACTATTCTCCTAAAAAGCTTATCAGCATGCGTTATTCCCGGGATATTAATCAGTTTCCATCCGGAAATGGCCTTTTTGTGCGATCTAAAGTGTCAATCCGCTGGATTACTTGTGCGGCACAGATTGCGTATGCCTTAAGCGCAATCCCTTGTTTTCTTGAGCTTGCCCGAAATTGCCTATTTCCGAATTGGAAACTTAACTGTGTCCGAGCTTGGTTTCCGGATGGACACTAATTCATATTTTCTGACCGGAATGCTCATAAGACGGATTTGAAGCTGTTTTTAAATATAACCCGATCTACCCGGACCGTAATGAAGTCCAAAGCAGATCAATCAGATTGTATTTAGGGTTGTCCACCCTGGCAATGATGCCTCCTTCGCGTATTAATGGCGGAAGACCGAATGGCACACATTTTAGTGTATTGCGATGCATTTTGGTCAAGAAATGCTCTTGCACGATACCAACGCCAAGCTTGTTTTTCACCATGATCAATATACTCTCATAATCATCCAGTTCCATTACAGTTTTTAATTGAAGGCCGCGCTTGTCTATTTCACGATCCATCACGGTTTGAGTCAGCAGGTGCGGCTTAAACCGTATGTATGGTCCGCGTTCCAGCAGATCTTCATCCGTATTGCCCGGATAGTGATTTGGCGCAACCACATAGTATTTTTCCGACGAATACGGCAACCAGAGTAGTCCTTTTGGAAGTTCCAGCGGCCCGACTCCCAGCGCGGCATCGAGCTTCCCGTCCGCAACTTCCCGGGAAAGAAGGCTTGACACTCCCTGGGTATAAATGAGCTGGATCGTTACGCTCGGATGAATTTCCCTTATTGATAAAAGAGCGTCTGCAAGAACATCTGTTATGGCGCTCCGGACGTAACCCAATACGATACATCCGGTAACCTCACTTTGATGCCGGTGTGATTTGTAATCATCGAAAATTCTCAGCATATTTCGCGCCGCAATAATCAGTTCGGCGCCTTCTTTTGTAATGCTGATAGGCCTAGTGGTTCTGTCAATAAGTGTGCAACCCAACTCTTCCTCAAGGTCCTTGATTTGCTGACTTACAGCTGACTGTGTCAGGTTTACCGATTTGGAAGCCGCTGTTATGCTGTTCAGATGTGCGGCGGCAACGAAGGATTTCAGTTTTTGAAGGTCCATGATTTTGTGCCTGATTTAATGCAAAAAACATGTTTTTTAGCTCGATTTTGGTGCGGATTCGGTCGCGGCATAATCCGCTTCTCACAACAATATATTAGAAATGTTAATAATGTAAATAAGAATAATTTGTTTTACTTTTGATATCTTGCAATGATAATAATTTTTATGACAGGTTTAAAAAATGGCAATCCGATTTGCTGTAAACTGTTTCCAACAAACAAGTCACTCTTTGACGTACAGTGGCAAACAAAAAAGGAGGCAATGATAATGAAGAAAGCGGCATTTTTTACTTTGGCTCTCTTGGTATTCAGTCTGTTTCTGATCGGTGAGGTCTGCGCTCAGACACGCCTGGTAGTCAAATCGGCGAGGGCAGGAACTTCCTACTATGCCCTGGCCATCGGGATGGCAAAGGCCATCTCAACCGTTCCCGGGATCGAAGCCTCTGTAGAGGAAAGCCTCGGCTCCGTGGCCAATGTCAAGGAGGCAAGGACGCGAAGCCATTTCATCTTCACCTCCACCTCGGATCTCATCGCACAGGCTTTCAAAAAAGCAAAACCTTTTGAAGAGGGCGGATATGAAAGGATCCGGACTCTGTGGGCCGTCCCCGGAGTTACCATGCACTGGGTCGTGAGAGAGGATAGCGGAGTCAAAACCATCCGGGATCTCGCAGGCAAAAGATTCATTCCGGGAGGAATCGGAACATCTACCGAAAGATTGACTAAACTTATCTTAAAGACTTATGGCCTCGAAGGGAAAGTAGACCTTCCTGCCGTTGATTTAAAGGAAGGCGTTGATGCGGTGGTCAACAGGAGAGCCGTCGGATTTACTACCGGTAGTCCATTCCCCACGCCAATGGTGATGGAGATCAAGGCGACAACCCCTGTCCGGCTCCTTGAAATAGGCGAGCAGGAATTTAAGAAGCTGCTCGAAGTCGATCCAACATATTCACTTACCACTATTCCCGGAGGAACCTACAAGGGAATAGATAATGATGTGAGGACAGTGGCTTCTCCGGTTCTCGCCTATACCACAGATGACCTTCCCGAAGAGATTGCCTATAAGGTGACCAAGGCTTTCTGGGAAAACAAAAAGATTATGGCTGATGCCCACCCAATCGGCACAGGCATAGATGTCAATGGGGTTAAATATGGTTTGGCAAAGATTCATCCGGGAGCGCTCAAGTATTATAAAGAGGTTGGTATAGACATCCCGCCTTCCATGAAATAATAAATATCTGAGGGACAGGAACAGCGTACCTTACAGCTTTTCCTGTCCCTCTTTCAGAAAGGTTCAGGATATAATTTAATGGAAAAAATCAATAAGATTATCGCCGCTGCCACCCTGTGCTTTTCCGTCCTTCTGGCGCTCTTTTCCCTGCTTCTTCCCGTTTATGCCTTCATACCGAATCTTATTGAGAGGTCGGTCCATTTGGGACTCGCCATACCGATCATCTTTTTGGCGGGGAAGGGATTAAAGAAAAAACGGACCCTCGCAGTAGACCTTTTTTTGACTGCCATTGGGCTGTTTCTCTGTATTTACATCATGGTCGACTTCGAAGGGGTTCTCAATCAGTTCGGAATCGTCAAAAATTCCTATCAGGTTCTTATGGGTCTGGCAATGGTGCTGATCGTGCTGGAATGTGCGCGCAGGATGATAAAGCCCGTGCTTCCCGCAATCACCCTTCTCTTCCTCCTCTATGCGCTTTATGGCCATCATATCCCCGGCTATTTTGGGCATGTGCAGTACGATCTTTCCCAGGTTGCGGGGATGCTCTATCTGACGACAGGAGGTGTCTGGGGCCAGCTCACGGGAATTTCGGCCGGCATTATTGCCATATTCGTCTTTCTGGGCGCATTTATCGGCTATACGGGAGGAGGAATCGGGTTCAGAAAAATCTCCGTTCGCCTTGCAGGGTGACGGAAAGGCGGGCCGGGCAAAGTGGCAACCGTTGCCAGCGCCATGTTTGGAAGCATTTCCGGAAGCGCCTCCGCCAATGTGGTCACCACAGGCGCCTTCACTATTCCCATGATGAAGAAGCTGGGGTTCCGCCCGCCCTTTGCCGCGGCTGTGGAGGCTGTAGCCTCAACAGGAGGCCAGATCATGCCCCCTATCATGGGCGCAGGGGCCTTCATCATGGCGGAACTAACCCAGACTCCCTACCTCAAAATTGCGATAGCCGCTTCCCTGCCGGCTATACTCTACTTTTTCACCGTCTGGATAGGAGTCCATTTCTTTGCCATGAGGGATGGTCTTCATGGGCTTGAGGCGAAAGAGATTCCATCCTGGAGCGAAACTATCGGGGCAAGCGGTTTTTTCATCATCCCTTTTGCTGTATTGATATTCTTCCTTATCCGTCTTTACACTCCCCAGTATGCCGCTTTCTGGGCTACACTGAGCACCCTACCTCTCGCCTTTGTCACGACGGATTGGAAATTTGACAGGACCTTCCTGACAAAAATCAAAGGAGCGGTTCAGGAAGGCGCTTCTCAGGTCGCCATGATCGCCAGCATATGCGCATGCGCCCAGATCATCATTGCCATCCTATCCTATACCGGGTTTGGCGTGAAGATCTCCACTCTTATTGTCGATTTGGGCGGGGGTAATCTCTTCCTCACTCTGGTCCTCACAATGGCCGCCTGCATCATTCTCGGAATGGAAGTACCCACCACGGCCGCTTATATAATGGCTGCCGTAGTGGCTGCCCCTGTTCTGATTAAGCTGGGCATCCATCCCCTTGCAGCTCATTTTTTCATCTTCTATTACGCTATTCTTTCGGCAATCACCCCTCCTGTCTGCGGCGCTGTCTTTATTGCCTCGGGGATGGCCGGAGCCGATTGGATAGAGACCGCCGGCTACAGTCTCCGGTTGAGCTATGCAGCTTTTTTATTACCCTTTGTCTTTATCTATGACAACTCTATGCTGCTTATCACGGGAAATCTCTTTGATACTCTTTTATGCGTAATCAGGGTGACCATGGCCATGATCTTCCTGAGCGCCGGATTTATCGGACAGTTCCGGAGGGAGTTAAATATCCCGGGGAAGCTCGTCCTGCTTTCTGTGGGGGTTCTGTGGATTGTGAATTACTGGCTCTGGGATCTGCTGGCTTTAATTGGAACGATCCTTGTTGTCTGGGACCGGAACCTGATCTACCGAAACACACCGAATCCTCAAAAGCTTGAAAGTGAAAGGATGAGCTCGGATGGTTAAGCCGCTTGTTATTGTTGCAAAAGGTGACGACCCCTACAACACCACAAAAATGGCCCTAAAGCGTTTTCCCCTTCCTGATCTGAAAGGCAAAAGGATCCTGATAAAACCCAATGCCGCCCGATTGGCCTCTCCGGGTGAGGGTATCACGACCCATCCTTCGGTGGTTTCCGCCACGATTGACTGTCTGAGAGAAAACGGAGCAAAGGATATCGTGATCGGGGAGGGCTGTATTTTTGGTGTGGATGCACGGGATGCGTTCCGGATGACGGGTATGGAGGAGATTTCAGAGAAGAAAAATGTGAAGCTTATTGACATGGACCGGTTCGGTCCGGCTGAACGGGCCATTCCCAACGGAAAACTCCTGAAGAAGGTGAAAGTTTCCTCCATGCTGAAAGATTTTGACTGGATTGTTTCAATCCCCGTGATGAAGACCCATATGCATACAAGGGTTTCTTTGAGCATTAAAAACATGAAGGGTCTCCTGTGGCGAAGGGAGAAGGCAAAACTTCACCATCTCCGGTCTAATAAAAAAATTACCCGGGGGTATAAGGAACTCGATTTTGGCATAGCCGAGATGGCTGCTGTTCTCATGCCCGATCTCGCTGTGATCGACGGCACGGTGGGGATGGAGGGGATGGGGCCGGCTTACGGGAAGCCGAAAAAAATGGGGATCGTCCTGGTCAGTGACAGTCCCGTCTCTGCGGATGCTGTGGCTTCACGACTTATGGGATTTGCTCCTGAAGAAATTCCTTACCTTCAATTATCGGCGGAAAAGGGATTGGGAGAAATTCAACTTCAAAACATTTCCGTTGAGCCGCAGGATTATTTGAAATGGGAAGACCCTTTCGATCTTCCCCCTTCCAAATTCTCCATTCCCTTCCCTGATGTCGTGGTGTATGATGAAGGATCATGCAGTGCCTGCCTTTCGACCCTTTTGTTGTTTCTTCAGAAGTATCATCAACAACTCGATGACTATCGTCTGGCTGACAAAAAAGTTCATATCGGAATCGGGAAATATTTGGATTCCTGTCCGGAGGGAACCATCCTTATCGGAAACTGCACCTCGAACATCAAAAACAGAGGAATTTTCATCAAGGGGTGTCCTCCCATATCTTCAGAGATTATGCGCACCCTCGTTTTGATCAAAGAAAGAGGTTAGATGGTTTGAATTCTCATGCAGACAGGAAAAAGATTGCCTATTTGGGTCCGCACGGGACTTTTACCCATGAAGCGGCTATAAGGTATTTTGGACCGGAAGAGGAATTCATTTCCCGAAATACGGTGAAAGATGTCTTATACCTGTATAAGGCCCGAGAGGTAAAAAACTGCGTTCTGGCCATTGAAAGCTCCATAACAGGGATTGTCCGTGAAAACCTTGATGAGCTGATAAAAATTGACCAGGGGTTTATTGTCGGAGAAATCCTCATCCCTGTCCATCACCATTTAATGGCAAAACCAGGGTCGGATTTGCATAGAATTAGAGTTGTCGCAGGCCATCCTGTAGCAATCGAAGAGTCAAAAATATGGCTTCGGCAAAACCTCCCGGATGTTAAGCTGGAAACGGTACCTTCATCATCCATGGCTCCAATAGAGGTCAGCCGGAAAAGATCTTTGGCGGTTGCGGCAATTGCATCAAAGACTGCGGCCGACCTATATGGATTGAAAATTCTGGCTTCCGATATCGAAGATATTCACGACAACCTCACTCGTTTCTGGGTTCTCGGAAGAAAGATTCAATCTCCTGCAGGGCACGATATAACGGCTTTGTTGGTGCAGGAAGACCTTAATGCCGTCCTTTGTGGTTTAATAGCCCTCAATATTTCAATTATATCCATTTATGAACGCCCAACCACGGAAAGATCAGGCGGTCACTTTTACCTTTTGGAAGTGGGAGGTCATGCCATGGAAAATCCCATGGATCTTTTTTTAAAGAAATTTGCAAAGATAAGGCTCCTGGGTTCCTATCCGGGAAAGTATTAAAATCGGGCGATTGTGGATGTATGTGCATATCCTTGAGATTTGATTACCGGCCTGATACAGTCTCTTAACGGTGTGCAAATATCTAACAGACTCCCGGATATTTACCGGTCTGCATTAAGGATGAGAAAAAATGACTTCAATTACAGCGCTTGAAATCTTTTCGGATTACGTCTGACCCTGGTGTTATTTCATTACCGGGCGTATTGAACAGTTGAAAAGAGAATATGAACTATCCATCCGGTGGCGGGCCTTTCCTCTTCATCCTGATACACCGGAAGACGGCCTTCTGATCGAAAAATTGTTTGCCGATTATCCGGTAGATGTGAAAAAAATGATGGGCAAATTGCGTAAAAAAGCAGAAGATCTGGGGCTGCCTTTCGGAGAACGGGAAAAAACCTATAACAGCCGTTTGTCGCAGGAGCTGGGACTCTGGGCTGAATCAAAAAATAAAGGGGATGCGTTCCATCATGCGGTATTCAGAGCTTACTTTGAAGACGGGAAGAATATAGCCAAATTACCGGTGCTTCTGGATCTGGCGGAATCCGCCAGCCTTCCCCGCGAAGAAGCCGCCGAAGTTCTTGAAACAAGGTCTTTTAAGGCGGCGGTAGATGCGGACTGGGCTCTATCCCGTGAGAAGGAGATTACAGCAGTTCCGACATTTGTCATGAAACAGGACAGGCTGGTCGGCGCGCAACCTTACGATATGCTGAAAAGACTTATGGCCGCAAACAATATTAAAAAAAGAAGTTAAGATGAACAGGAAAAACCAGGATGGAATTGTCTTTGAAGCAGGTCCTGTCATGCAAACCATTTTCACGATATCCTGCTCACTTTAGAATTTCTGTGACGGATAAACTTCGTTTTTAAAACACGCTTCTCATATCCTTGCATCATGCGGTCAGCATCAGGCTTGACTTATTCATATTTCTTCTATAAATGTGAATCAATAAATAATTTTCCCGGCACCGTATTAATCAATATAAGATAATATTCCATATAACATCTTTTTTTAGTTTAATTTTTAAAATGTCATTGTTGAGCTTCCATTGGATTTTTTACAGGTCAAGGTATTTGTTTTAAACAATCTGAAACCGTAAACCAGAAACCAGCATTTAATAAAAGGAGGGCAAAATGGCAGAGAGTGTATACAAGATAGTCGAACTTGTCGGAACAAGCACAAAATCATGGGAAGATGCGGCAAAAAA
>RPRI01000039.1 GCA_003818505.1 Desulfobacteraceae bacterium
ATTGAAGAGGCAAGGGGGCACTGGGACTATCTTTATTCAGTGGATGAGCTTGTCGAACTGAAAGGAAACAGGTTTCATAAAAAGAAAAATCTTCTTTCACAGTTCATGAAAACATACAAGTATGATTATATCACTTTGGATCATGATATAATTGACAAGGCCCTTTCAATGCAGGATGACTGGTGCGCGTGGAGGGACTGCGAAGCATCCGAAACCCTTTCTTCCGAAAACCGGGTTATAGAAAAAGTGCTCAAGTCATGGCACAAACTTCCGGGCCTGAAAGGCGGAGCCGTTATGGCTGACGGTAAGATAGCGGCTTATACTGTTGCCGAGAGACTGTCGGATGATACCCTTCTGATACATTTTGAGAAGGGAAACCCCGAATACAAGGGTGCTTACCAGGCAATAAACCAGATGTTTCTTGAACATAACAAGGAGGGGTATAAAAAGGTAAACAGGGAGCAGGATCTTGATGATGAAGGTTTAAGGAAGGCCAAGCTTTCGTATAATCCGATTGATTTTATGAAAAAATATAAAATCCGGACATAGAATATAGAATATAGAACATCGGACATAGAACATAGAATATAGAATATAGAATATCGGAGATCGAACTTCGAAGTGCGAAATTCTAAATTTGACTTTTCTCGATATTCGAAGTCCGATGTACGATGTACGGATCAGGAATCGGAAGCCTGAGTTCTTAATAAGTGTCCATTCGGAAACTAAAAAGGGGCATAAATGAACGAAACACATATATCCAACATAACTGATGAGCTGAGTTTAAATATATCGCAGGTAAGATCTGTGTCGGAACTTCTTGAAGATGGTTCCACAATACCTTTTATAGCCAGATACAGGAAGGAGGTTACCGGAAGCCTTGATGAGGTTGTGATAACAGCGATAAGAGACCGTCTTGCACAGCTTAAAGAGCTGGACAGCCGAAGGGAAGCGGTTTTAAAATCACTGGAGCAGAACGGCCATCTTACGGATGAGCTTCGTGAAAAGGTCATGGCCGCCTCCACCCTCGCGGTTCTTGAGGATATTTATCTGCCATTCAGGCCTAAGCGGAGGACAAAGGCTACCATTGCGAAGGAAAAAGGCCTTGAACCTCTTGCACTTATTCTCTTTAAGCAGGAAGGCGCCGATCCGGGTCAAGAAGCGGAATGTTTTGTTGACCCCGAAAAGGGTGTAGAATGCAAGGAAGACGCGCTTTCAGGGGCAAGGGACATAATCGCTGAGATGGTAAGTGAAGACCAGAATGCGCGTGCGGCTTTGAGAAATCTCTTTACTTCAAAGGGGATGTTCATATGCAGGGTTGCAACCGGCAAGGAGGAGGAAGGCTCAAAATACAGGGATTATTTTGAATGGCAGGAGCCTGCTGTATCTGCGCCTTCCCACAGGATTCTTGCCATGCGGAGAGGGGAGAAGGAGGAGCTTCTCAATCTCACCATTGCTCCTTCGGAAGAAGATGCAGTTAATCTGCTTGAAGGTCTGTTTGTAAAAGGCCCGGGAGACGACTCGGGCCAGGTCAGGATTGCCGTGCATGACAGTTACAAAAGGCTCCTTTCACGCTCGATGGAGACTGAAGCAAGGCTTATGACGAAAGAGAGAGCCGATTCCGAAGCGATAAGGGTTTTTGCCGACAATCTCCGCAACCTGCTGCTGGCTCCTCCTCTCGGAGCAAAGCGGGTAATGGGAATTGATCCTGGGTTCAGAACAGGATGCAAGATAGTTTGCCTTGACCGTCAGGGGAAGCTGCTTTGCCATGATACGATATATCCTCATTTTTCTGAAAAAGGCGCGGAAGAAGCCTCGGTAAAAATGAAAGATCTCTGCGAACGTTTTGAGATTGAAGCGATAGCAGTCGGAAACGGGACGGCAGGAAGGGAGACAGAGGCTTTTGTCAAAAGCATCTGTTTTCCGCGAAAAATTACGGTTATAATGGTCAATGAGAGCGGAGCGTCGATTTATTCGGCTTCTGAAACAGCGAGAGAGGAGTTTCCCGATCTTGATCTGACCGTAAGGGGCTCTGTTTCGATAGGAAGAAGGCTCATGGACCCCCTTTCCGAGCTTGTAAAAATTGACCCTAAATCGGTAGGCGTCGGTCAGTATCAGCATGATGTCGATCAGGCCGCATTGAAGCAGTCTCTTGATGATGTAGTAATGAGCTGCGTGAACGGGGTGGGGGTTGATGTGAACAGGTCAAGCGTACAGCTTCTCACCTATGTTTCGGGACTTGGCCCTCAGCTTGCAAAAAACATTGTAGCGTACAGGGATGAAAACGGCCCTTTTGATTCAAGGAAAGAACTTAAAAAGGTTTCGCGGCTAGGCCCCAAGGCCTTTGAACAGTCGGCTGGTTTTTTAAGAATAAGGGATGCAAAAAATCCGCTTGACGGAAGCGCGGTTCATCCCGAGAGCTACCATATTGTTAATAAAATGGCACAAGATCTTTCATGCGGTGTTGAAGACCTGATAAAGGATCCTGCAAAGAGAAACAGTATAGACATTTCCCGGTATGTCACGGAGAGCACGGGAATTCCGACATTAAGAGATATAATGGAAGAGCTTGCAAAGCCAGGGCGTGATCCGAGGGAGGATTTCGAAGAGTTTGCATTTGAGAGCGGTGTTGAAAAGATAGAAGATTTAAGAGCCGGGATGAAGCTGCCCGGCATCGTGACGAATGTGACTGCGTTCGGAGCATTTGTGGATGTGGGAGTACACCAGGACGGTCTTGTGCATGTGAGCGAACTTTCGGATAGGTATGTCCGTGATCCGGGAGAAATCGTCAAGGTGCATCAGAAGGTTACGGTTACTGTAATTGATGTTGATGTTGACAGGAAAAGAATTTCTCTTTCGATGAAAACAAATCCAGGCAGGAAGGAAAAACCTGAAAAGAGAGATATGAAAAAACCTGTTCAGAAACCGGCAAAATTTGAAAGACCGAAGAATGTCCCGTTTAATAATCCGTTCGGGAAACTGTCCGAAGTGAAGGTGTGATGGATTCCGGGCATTATTATTCATGAGTCGGATTCCTGATACCAGGGTATGCCCCGCCGGATAGGCCGAAAAGATTATCAAAGAGTGTCAGTCGGTGTTTAATGCAGTCTGCAAAGTATGTTGCACAAGAAATCCCGCAGATTGACACTTAAGATCGCACAAAAGAGCCGTTTCCGGATGGAAACCAATTATATCAAAGGATTTTCAACCAGAATGCCCTCGATGATCTGCCCGTGATTCAGGTCTTCCGTGATTATTTTTTGCGCTTGCAGCCGAAGGGCTGCGGCAACAATCATTGCATCCCAAAAAGAGAGACTGTTCCGTTCTTCAATTTCAGAAGCTCTGATCGTTGTCTCCAGATCGTTGTTCTGCACGGGCCAGGCGAGGTAATTCCGGATGATTTCCCGTGCTTCAGCCGGCGTCAATGGATTCTTGATTTTACGAGTTACGGTGACATAAAATTCCTGAAGTACCTGTGTGCTGATAATCCCCGTTTCCGCTTCCCAGAGGCTTTCAATGACGGCTGAGGCTTTGGCGTGGCGGTCTCCGGCGCTCAAATCGTGAGCATAAACGAGGATATTGGTATCCACAAATATTCTATCGCTCATGAAGCTCATCCTTGGAAGGGTAGTGATCCATGCCGGAATAAAAGCCAGTCTTCATCGCGGCGATGGCTTTCTGTTTCGCCATGTCGTATTGTCTCGCGTTCCGAATGATTTTTTCCAATTCAAGGCGCAGCATCCGATTCAGCGACGTCCCTTGCTGTGCGGCAATCATCTTGCCGGTCTGGATCAGGTCCTTATCGAGACTGATGGTGATATTTTGTTTCAAGGTATTACCTCCTTTTGCACGTAATTTACGTGTAACACAACGGGCAGGGAAAAATCAATGGGAAAAGGTGAATTCAACTTCAAAGTGCACCTTGAATTTGCCTGACAGAAAGTATATTAAGCATATGAGAGCAGAGTATACGTGGAGACGATAATCTGTTTCCGATGAGTTTATCAATTAGAATCAGAGGTTGATGAAATGGGAAAACCGAGAGTAATCTTAAGAAAATGTGATGAATACGATACGGATGTTATTGCGGGAATCATAAGAGAATCCGTTTCCGATCTAAAGGTTAGAATTTCAGGGAAAGTGTTTATAAAGCCGAACATCGTTTCCGCAAACAGGCAGTATATCCATCACTCCTATACCGATCCAAGAGTGGTTGAGGCGATGGTAAAGGTGCTGAAAGAAAAAGGGCTTACTGATATCACTGCCGGAGAATCGGGCGGATACGGTGTTCCTTCAAGGCTATTTTTCAAGGAATCAGGTTATTTTGATCTTGCTAAAAAGGCCGGATTCAAACTTGTTGATTTGAACGAACATCCCTTCGTCAAAGAGCCTCTTAAAAAAGGCGTTTATCATAAAGAGATAATGCTATCCGGATTTATAAAGGAAGCTGATTTCAAAATATGGATGCCGAAGCTCAAGTATCACATCTTTGCCTCGATAACCAACACCCTGAAATTAAATGTAGGGATACTTTACCACAAGGAGAGGATGCTTTATCACGATTACAGGATACACGAAAAAATCGTTGACCTGCTTGAGGCCGGATACCCTGATCTTATCGTATCAGATGCCGTCGACATTACATACGGATTTGAGTCCGCTCCCTATCCTGCGCGGCTCGGCGCGCTTATCATATCGGATCATCCGCTCGCGGCGGATGTCGCCGCTTCATATATAATGGGATATGAACCGGAAAATGTCAGGCATCTGGCAATTGCCGCAGAAAGGGGCTACGGCTCCCTGAAGCTCGACGATATAATGATATCGGGAGATACCACCATTGATGAACTCCGCGCAAAACCAAAGGGGAAAACAAGACTGTTCCAGGTTCTTAATGAACTTGAAACCCCGATAAGGTTTTTTGCCGGTTTAGCACCGGATACGGGACGGGTTTGTGACGGTGGCTGTGAAGGGGCGGTAAAGGGATGCCTCGGCACTGTGGAAAAACGAAGACCGGGTTCGCTTAAAGGGGCGAAAAAGGGCGCTATTGTTACCGGCATTTACAAGGGAGACGTGATCATGCCGGATGCACCTGTCCTGCTTGTCGGAACATGCACAAGGGTAGAAGGCCGCCTTGAAGCCAAAAAAGTATATCATATCAAAGGGTGCCCTATGGGCGCCAAAGACCTCTTCATCAAAATACCAATGATTTTCGGGATGCCGAGTCCGATGCTGGATAAGAGAGACGCCCTTCTCTTTATTTCGAATTCGGTTGAAAAGGGTTTAAATATATTGAAAAACAGGATTTTATCGGGTAAATAATACAAGAGGCGAACAGAGAATATCGAATATCGGACATCGAAGTGCGATATTCGAAATTCGGTTTTTATCGATATTCGAAATACGATGTACTATGTACAAAATTTGATAATGGAGAAACTGAATGAAGATACTTGTGGGTTATGACGGATCGGAAGCTGCGAAGGCCGCTTTAGCTGTTGCGGAAAAACATGCCAGGGCCTTTGGCGGTGAAATATTTGTAGTTTCATCGATGGAGGGAGGTCCTGATATTCCCAGACAGGAGTTTGAAAAGGTCGAAGGAGAATTAAGATATTCACAATCCTATTTTTTAGATGGTGAAATCCCATGTACTACACGGTTTCTTGTCAGGGGAATGACTCCAGGTGAGGATCTTGTACGGTTCATTGAAGAGAACGATATCGATGAGGTTGTAATAGGCATAAGAAAAAGATCAAAGGTCGGAAAACTGCTTTTCGGCTCAACCGCCCAGTACATTATTTTGAACGCAAAATGCCCGGTGGTTACGGTGAAGTAAGGAATAGAAGGGTTCAAGGGGTCGAGGATTCAAGGGTTCAAGGGCAGAGGCATAAAAAGCAAGGAGCAAAGGCACAGAGGCACAAAGGGGCAAAGGCGTGAGGCGAATATCGTACTGCGAAGATGGTTTATGGTTTAACCAGAAACTACGAACCAGAAACCACAAACCAATACCTTGAATCCTTGAACCCTCGAATCCTTGAACCCTTTCTGATTATTTTACTTCAGATAAAAACCCCGCTTTGAAAAATTCCCTGTTCATCCTGGCGATGTTTACTATTGAAATCTCCTTCGGACATTCGGCTTCACATTCCCTTTCATTGGTGCAGTTGCCGAATCCGAGCTCATCCATCATCCGGACCATTGCAATTGCCCTCTTTGCCGCCTCAGGCCTTCCCTGGGGAAGAAGTGCAAGCTGTGAAATCTTGGCGCTTGTAAATAGCATGGCTGAAGCATTCGGGCAAGCAGCCACGCACGCCCCGCATCCGATGCATGCCGCGGCATCCATCGCTTTTTCCGCCGTATCCTGAGATATCGGAATCGCATTGGCATCAGGTGCTCCGCCTGTATTGACGGAGACATAACCTCCCGCCTGTATAATTTTATCAAAAGCGCTCCGGTCTACTACAAGGTCCTTTATTATCTTAAATGCCCTGGAACGCCAGGGTTCAATCACAATCGTATCACCGTCTGAAAAATGGCGCATATGGAGCTGGCACAAGGTTGTCCCCTTTTCCGGGCCGTGTGCACGGCCGTCTACAACAGCTCCGCACATGCCGCATATCCCTTCGCGGCAGTCATTGTCAAAAGCTATCGGCTCTTTGCCCCCGATGGTAAGCTGCTCGTTTATGACATCGATCATTTCAAGAAAGGACATGTCCGTGGAGATATTCTGGGCATTATATGTCTCAAGTCTTCCTCCGGAATCCGGCCCCTTCTGGCGCCAAACCTTGAGTGTTAAATTGAGAGTCTTTGTCACTTGTAACTCCTTTGTGTTAATTTAACGTTTTCAAAAACAAGCTGCTCCTTGTTAAGACCGGGTTCTTCCCCTTCGCCTGTGTACTCCCACGCTGAAACATGGCAGAAATTATCGTCGTCGCGCCTTGCTTCATTCTCTTCAGTCTGGTAGCCTTCGTTGAAATGGCCTCCGCATGATTCTCTGCGGGCAAGAGCGTCAATAACCATCAGCTCTCCGAATTCGAGGAAATCTGCGACCCGCCCGGCTTTTTCGAGACTCTGGTTGAAGTCATTCTCCGAACCGGGAACAAGAACATTTTCCCAGAATTCGCCTCTCAAATCCTGAATGAGCTTTCTTGCCTTTTTAAGTCCTTCATCGTTTCTTGACATGCCGCAGTATTCCCACAGGATATTCCCGAGATGCCTGTGGAAATCATCGACGGTCCTTCTACCTTTTATGGAAAGAAGTCTTCTTACGGCGGATTCAACGCCGGCTGTCGACTCTTTGAACGCGGGGTGATCGGTCGATATATCATTTTTTACATTTGCCGCCAGATATCCGCCTATCGTATAGGGAATTATGAAATATCCGTCAGCAAGACCCTGCATGAGGGCGCTTGCTCCCAGACGGTTTGCGCCATGATCCGAAAAATTGGCTTCCCCCAGGACAAAAAGACCGTTGATTGTGCTCATGAGATTGTAATCAACCCAAAGCCCGCCCATGGTATAGTGAACTGCCGGATAAATCATCATCGGGGTTTCATAAGGGTTTTCGGCGGTTATCTTTTCATACATCTGGAAAAGATTTCCGTATTTTTTTGCTATCACATCCCTGCCGTCTCTTTTTATTGCATCCGCAAAATCGAGGTACACCGCAAGTCCTGTTTCCCCGACTCCTTTCCCAATGTCGCACTGTTCCTTGGCATTTCGTGATGCCACATCACGGGGGACAAGATTCCCGAAACTGGGGTACTTGTTTTCAAGATAATAATCTCGCTCGGATTCGGGAATCTGGGATGGTGAACGCTTATCACCCGGCTTTTTAGGAACCCATACCCGGCCGTCGTTTCTTAAGCTTTCACTCATTAATGTAAGTTTTGACTGGTATGCACCGTGCACCGGTATGCATGTCGGATGGATCTGTGTAAAACAAGGGTTGGCAAAAAAGGCGCCTCTCCTGTATGCCCTGTATGTGGCTGTGACATTCGACGCCATGGCATTCGTTGAAAGAAAGAATACATTGGCGTAACCTCCGGTGGCGAGAACAACAGCATCTGCTGCATATTTTTCGATTTCTCCGGTAATAAGATTACGAACCACGATTCCCCGTGCCTTGCCGTCAACTACAACTATATCCAGCATCTCCCTGCGCGGGAACATTTTGACTTTTCCGGCGGCAATCTGCCTTGAAAGCGCGCTGTATGCTCCCAGCAGAAGCTGCTGACCGGTCTGGCCCCTGGCGTAGAATGTTCTTGAAACCTGCGCCCCGCCGAAGCTCCTGTTTGCAAGCTGTCCGCCGTATTCGCGGGCAAACGGAACACCCTGGGCTACGCACTGGTCTATTATGTTTCCGCTTAACTGGGCGAGCCTGTAGACGTTTGCCTCTCTTGCCCTGAAATCGCCGCCTTTTACCGTATCATAAAAGAGACGCCGATCGCTGTCGCCGTCATTCTGATAATTTTTTGAAGCGTTTATACCGCCCTGGGCTGCTATGCTGTGGGCTCTCCTCGGACTGTCCTGTATGCAGAATGTTTTGACATTGTACCCGAGTTCGGCAAGGGATGCCGATGCCGAGCCTCCGGCAAGGCCTGTTCCCACGACTATTATTTCATATTTTCTTTTATTTGCAGGATTGACGAGTTTCATCTCGAAACGATGCTTGTCCCATTTTTCCGCAATGGGACCGGTTGGTATTTTTGCATCAAGCTTCATGATATTTCCTTCCTTGGCAAGTTAGAAATTATTTCCTGCGTTTTTCTACCACCACGAGGGGGTACCGTAAAGTTCAGTTTATCGGGGTTATGTTGCAAGCGAAATAAATACCGGAATTAAACCGAAACCGAGCCCAACTATAAGGCTGAAAGCTATCCCTGCTTTTCTTATAAAAGGCATATATTTCGGATGATTTATTCCGAGTGTTTGAAATGCGCTCCAGAACCCGTGGCTGACATGGAATGCGGCTGTTATAACCGCAAGAACATAAATTACTATATATGCCGGTTTGGCGAACGCATCCCGGACTATTTGAAAAATTGTTGTTCCGGTTTTATCGACAAAATGAAAATTTATCAGATGAAGTGTAATAAAGGCTATAAGTATCAGGCCGGTATAGGGCATTGTCGCAGAGCCAATGGTCCGGCCTCCGGCATTTTTATTAACTTCGTATCTTACCGGTCTGGCTGTGATATTTTGAAAAAAAAGAAAAAGTCCGGTTACAACATGAATTATTCCGAAAAATAAAAGGCCTGTTTCTGCAACAGTTATGAGCGGCCCGAGTGAATGAAGATGTTCAGCGTAGGAATTGAAAGCATCACTTCCGGCGTAGAGAGTCAGATTTCCTATAAGATGTGCCGTTAGAAATGTGCAAAAACTCAATCCGGTTAAAGCCATCAGCAGTTTCTTGCCGATGGAGCTTGTGAAGGTTTTGGTAATCCAGTTCATTGTTCCCTCCGCCTTATATAATATCCGAATTTCACTACAAAAATTATTAATCTGACACATTCGGGCTTTTGTAACATTATTAATGGATCTCAACGCGGTAATCAGAGAAAAAAAATAATTATTGTTTTAAATCATCTGTGTCAATAAATTTTATTCAGCGGCAATAGCATTGCTGTAAGTTACTGCTTATCGTCTTTTTATGGAACTTTCATCTTAATGTTAATATAATGTTAAATTATTGTTAAAAGGGCAACTAATCCTTGACACGATTTGTAATGGCCGATATAAAATAAATGATTGAAAACTGGTACTTATTATCGTTTATAACATGTAGAAAATACCGGAGTTATCAAATGCCTACGCAGCATCTCGACCTGATTAATATGATTGGCAATGCAGGACTGATAGTGCAGGCGGTTCTGCTTACGCTCGTTTTCTTTTCCATAGCTTCCTGGGCGATTATTTTCATAAAATATTCATACATCAGACGAGCAATCAGAGAGTCTGAATATTTCACAGATTATTTTTGGAAAAGCCGTGATTTTTCAGATGCTTATTCAAAGGCAAAGGAATTATCCGGAAGTCCTATAGCAAGGATATTCAGAATAGGTTATATGGAGCTGACAAAATTGAGCCAGTCGGGTGTCCCTATAGCTTCTCGTGGAACCGGGGCTGATGATTTGTCAATAAGCGCCAGGTTTGCAGGCATAGATAATGTGAAGCGCGCATTAAGAAGAGCAATCAATACGGAAGTCACCAGACTGGTTCAGATGGTGCCATTTCTTGCTACAACCGGCAACACAACACCTTTTATCGGTCTGTTCGGTACCGTATGGGGAATCATGAATTCTTTTCATGGTATAGGACTCAAGGGGTCTGCCACTCTTGCCGTTGTTGCCCCCGGAATATCGGAGGCGCTTGTTGCCACCGCTGCTGGTCTTGCCGCAGCGATTCCGGCCGTAATAGCATTCAATTATTTCATGCAGAAAATAAGAACTATCGAGTCTGAGCTTCAGAGCTTTGCCGCTGATTTTCTGAATATTATCGAAAGGGATATTTTAAAGGCCAAGGGAAATAAAAAATGATGATCGGTGGAGACAAGGATCGCCTTATGTCCGATATAAATGTTACGCCTTTTGTGGATGTCATGCTTGTCCTTCTGATAATTTTCATGGCAACTGCCCCAATGATGATTCAGGGAGTGGATGTCTCTCTTCCCGAAGCTGTTGCAAAACCGATTGTTACGGAAAAGGATCATCTTTTGATAACACTCGATAAAAAAGGGAAATTATATATAAATAATTATAAAATTGCCCCGGAACTTCTTCAAAAAAAGATAAGGAAGATTATGGAAGGGCATCCGGATCAGGAAGTTTTCCTGAGAGCAGACAAAGATGTTTCATATGGCGCTGTCGTGAAAATCATGTCCGAGATCAAGGGTGCCGGCGTCGAAAAACTCGGCATGGTAACGGAACCTGTCGAAAACAGGGAAAACGGCAAATAGAAGAAAGAATATGAAAGGAAGTCTTCAGGTTTCAGAAAATTTTTTAGAGGGAATGGGCATTCCCTCTAAAACCATGGTTTTGACATTCGGCATTTCGTTTGCGTGCCATGCCATATTAATCGGAGCCATGTTCTTTCTGCCTGATTGCAGGAGTTCGTCAGGCAATCTTTTCCCTTCAACGATAAGCGTGAGCCTTGTTTCACTGCCTGCAGCGCCGGCCGGCTCATCAGCAGACAGCGCTCCTGTTGCGGAAGCGAAAATTCCTGAACAAGCCGGTAAAACGGTGGAGCAGAAAGCAATCAAGACCGAAGCTTTAATACCTGAAAAAATTGCAAAATCAGCCGTAAAGGTTGAAAAGAAAGTTTCTTTAAAACCTGAAATTTCAAAAAAAAAGAAAGTTGATAATGCCGACTTAATAAAAAATGCCGTAAAAAATATGGAAAAAAAAGTCGGGGAATCGAGACCCTCCACAGTTTCTGATGCAATAGTCAGGATGAGAGCCCGGGTTGAAAACACAAGCAGTGCTAATAGCGCGGGTATTCCGGGGAGCGGGGGAAAGGGTTCTTCTCCTGGCACAACAGGCGGAACAGGGAGCGGAACAGGCGGTACTTTTGGAGTGCTTGATATATATAAGGCCGAGATATATTATAAAATTCAGCAGAATTGGGCATATTCTGAGCAGTTGGGAGGAAGAGGCGCCGATACCATGGCTGTTCTTGTAATACAAATCATGCCGGGAGGCGAAATCAGAGACATCCGGTTTGAAAAAAAATCGGGAAACCGTTATCTGGACGATTCGGCATTCAGGGCCATACAAAAATCAAATCCTCTACCCCCTGTTCCTGAGCAATATGATAAACCATATTATGAAGTTGGTCTTCGATTCGGGACAGCCGGCCTGAAATAGAAATGATAGACGGAAAAAGGGGAATCCGGAATTCCAACGAACTCATCGATTATAATGAACCAGTTGGAAGTAATATGCGAACGGATTTGAGATTTTTGGGAAACAGATTTTTAAGTAACTGAGCGTTAAAAATCACAAGCCTTTGAGGGCGTCAGCCCAAACCTTCTTGTGATTTAGCGAAGTGATTTAAAAATTCCCAAAAAGCTCATTAGTAAGTTAGAAATTATTTCCGGACGGAAATAATTTCGTAAACTTACTTATCCCGTTTATCGGGGCTAAGAGAGCATGTTCAGACTTCCAACGAGTTCGTCGAATATGGATTGCCACAAAGTGGCATAAAATTGCTTTTTACGAAGGCATCAAAAATTAAGTTCACTTAATACAAAGTGAAAGGTCAGATTGATGACATATTTTCGCATTATTTTTCTATATCTTTTCGCAGTTATTATCTCATTGACGGGTCCGGAGAAAAGCTTTGCCGGATATGACTATATAGATATCAACAGTCCTTTTCTCAGGAAGATACCGATAGCAGTTCCGCTGTTTAAGGTAAAGGCAGAGTCAGTCAGCGGTTCCGACAGGCAGATGTCCGGGAGAGCTGCCGATATGCTTTCAGGAATGCTTGATTTTACCGGATATTTCAAGATGCTTGACAGGGAGAGCTTCCTTGAAGATACGTTCAAAGCTGAGACTGCGGTGCAGAATATTGATTTTCATAACTGGACCGCCGTAGGAGCGGAGCTTCTTGTAACCGGTGAAGTTCAGATAAGAGGTAATGTTTTCGAGATCGAACTGCGGCTTTTTGATACAATAAAATCAAACCAGCTTATCGGAAAGAAATATACAACAGGCGTAAATGATTTAAGGGATGTTATGCGCCGTTTTTCAGGGGAGATTGTGTATTACCTTACAGGCAACAGGGGGGTTTTTGACAGCCGGATCGCTTTTGTATCTAACGGGACAGGCAACAAGGAAATTTATATCTGTGAATTTGACGGGATTAATACCAGGCCGTTTACACGAAATAAAGCAATCACTCTTTTTCCTGCATGGTCATCAGACGGCAAGTGGATTGCGTTCACTTCTTACGTGAAAGGTAAGCCCGACCTTTATATAAGTAATGTCAATGACGGCAGCACATCTGTTGTGTCAAACAAGGGAATAAATATTACACCGGCATGGGTGCCTGGAAAATTTGAGCTTGCAGCAACCCTTTCGTATTCAGGAGACCAGGATATCTACCTCGTGACCGGAAGCGGAAAAGTTATTAAAAAGTTGACAAATGAACGGGGAAGTGATGTATCTCCATCATGGTCACCTGATGGGAAAAAGATGGCTTTTGTTTCAAGCAGGACAGGCACTCCTCAGATTTATGTGCTTGATATCGATTCGGGAAATGCAGAAAGACTGACCTTTAACGGCAGGTACAATACCCAGCCGAGCTGGTCGCCGAAAGGGGATAAGATAGCTTATGCCGGAATGAACGGAGGCAGGCATAATATTTATGTAATAGGATTTGACGGGAAAGATCCTGTTCAACTGACCCGGAATGGAGGCGATAATGAATCTCCATCCTGGTCTCCCGATGGAAGCCTTATTGCGTTCAGTTCAACTCGTGAGGGGCCTTCAAGAATATATGTGATGACTGCTTATGGAACAGACCAGAGGCGTCTTTTAGCCATATCCGGCGAACAGACAAGTCCGAAGTGGTCGCCTTAATTGTTTAGTTATTAATATTATAGTATAATAGTGAGGAGGTATTAAAAATGAAAAAAAGTATGTGGATTGTTCCAGTTCTTTCATGTGTGTTTTCAGTATTTTTGTTCACCGCTTCATGTTCAAAACAGACCGTAAAGGCTGATCTTCAGGATGTCAAGGATGCGGCTAAAAAGGAATCAGCATCTGCCGCATCTGCTGCGGCTGCTTCGTCATCTGCACCTGCTTCGGTTGTTCAGAAAGCTCCCGAATCTGTCGGGTCATCTGCGGAAGATTTAGCTGCAAAGGCGAAAGCTGCGGCATTGAAAAGTGTGGTGAACGAGGATGTTTTTTTTGATTATGACAGTGCAGTTCTCAGCGCTGCTGCCCAGGATGTCCTGAAAAATAAATCTGTAATCCTTGGGAAATATTCCGGAGTTTCTGTAACAATTGAAGGTCATTGTGATGAGCGTGGAACAAACGAATATAACCTTGCACTAGGGGAGAGGCGCGCGGAAAGTGCGAAGAGCTTTCTTGTCAGCTTGGGAGTAAATCCTTCCAGATTAAAAACAATAAGTTACGGGGAAGAGAAACCTGTGAATTCGGGTAATGATGAAGCTGCCTGGTCGAAGAACAGAAGAGCTCATTTTGTGACTGAATAGTTGGTGTCGATTTTATTAAAAGTTGTAAAAGCTTAATATATTTGTTAAACCACGAAGAACACGAACCTGAAGAATTTGAAAATATAATATATTTTTTTGTGTCATTCGTGGGTAACATTAATTTTTTATGATATCATCAATTTGATGGACTCGTAAAAAGCAATTTTATACCGCTTTGCGGCAATTTATATTCGACGAACTCGTTGGAAGTCTTAATATGCTCTCTTAATGAGCTTTTTGGGGATTTTTAAATCACTTTGCTAAATCACAAGAAGGTTTGGGCTGACGCTCTCAAAGGCTTGTGATTTTTAACGCTCAGTTCTTTAAAAATCTATTTCCTAAAAATCTCAAATCCGTTCGCATATGACTTCCAACTGGTTCATTATAATTGATGAGTTCGTTGTAAGTAATATGCTCACTTACCCAGTTTATCGGGGTTAAGTGAGCATATTTCGGCTTGTTACATTACCGTTATAATTGGATCGAAACAGTGAGAGCAATCCCTGCTGTTTGCAGCGGTGAGCTTCAAAGGTCTCTATGAAAAGTAAAATTTCCGTTATTCTTGTCCTTATCTTTTTTTCCGGTTTAGGCTGCGCTCTCAAGAAGGATGTGGTTACGCTCGATAACCGCGTTGGTGAACTGAGGCTGCGTGTTGTCACCGCTGAAAATGATATTTCGCGTCTGAAATCGAGATCTGAGGAGATAGCGAAACTGACAGACGAGCTAACTGCAATCGGAGAGGAAAAGGAAAAAAATCTGAGGGGCCTAACTGCCGGACAGCTTGCTGAAATCGAAGCGCTTAAGGAAAAAATCCAGATATTGAGCGGAAAACTGGAGGAGACCGATCACCTTTTAAAGCAAAAATTAAGAATCTTGGAAGAGACCGATAAAAAGATGGATGGAAGGCTGACCGGGACAGAAGAAATCTCAGGCGCATACAAGGAGAGGATTGTCCGGCTGGAACAGTATCTGAGTCTTGACTCGAGGGAAAAAACAACAACGCCGGTTCCGGTAGCAGGAACATACGAAAAAAAAGAGGGTACAGAAGATGAAATTTACACATCCGCCACCCGGTTATATGACGGGGGAAAATATGCGGCAGCCCGTGAAATGTTCCAGGAAATGCTGACAAAATATCCTGATTCCGATAAGGCGGATAATTGCCAGTTCTGGATCGGTGAAAGCTTTTACCAGGAGAAATGGTATGAGAAAGCCATAGTGGAATACCAGAAGGTGATTGAAAAATATCCCAATGGCAACAAATTACAGGCCTCGCTGCTGAAACAGGGGCTTTCATTTTATAGCCTTGGAGATAAGGTAAATGCAAAACTTGTCTTAAACGAGCTTATTCAGAAATATCCCAAATCAAATGAAGCCAAAATTGCCGCAAGAAACCTGAAAGGATTTAATTGAGTTTTGGCTTTAAATCCTCATAGGGCATAAGATGATAAAGATCATCGGCATAGATCCCGGCCTCTCTTCAACCGGTGTGGGAATTATTGTAGGAAGAGGGCTTAAAATCATGCAATATTCTTTCGGCAGCATTAAAACTTCAAAAAATCATATACTGCCGGAGCGTCTCAATCATATCTATTCGAAACTGCTTTTCCTCCTTGAAAATGAAAAACCCGATATTATGATAATAGAAGATATCTTCTCCCTTGATAAATATCCGAAGTCAGGGATAAATCTTGGTAAAGTTACCGGTGTTATTCTGCTGTCGGCATTCAAGGCCGGTGTTTCCGCAACCGAGGTGGCAGTGCGTGAGGTAAAACATGTTCTGACTGGTAACGGGAATGCGGATAAGGAACAGCTTGAACTTACTGTGAGACGTTTCTTGAAATTAGAGAATCCGATAAGACCTTATCATGCTTCTGATGCAATTGCTCTGGCGCTTTTGGGTTTGTTCCGTTATAATAACAACATGAAAGTTTGACGGCTTTTATGTGAGAATACAGGAGCCAGGAGTCAGGAGACAGAATAACCACGCTGTTGTTTTTCTACTTTATTCTGTATTCCGACTCCTGTATTCTCATATAAAATATATTTACTTCTGTTAAAGCGTTTCGGAGAGGAAATTCATGATAGGGTACCTTGAGGGAAAGCTGTTAAAGAAAGAAAATGATCGTATCCTCCTGCTGACAAACCATGTGGGGTATGAAATCATGCTTCCCCCGATTGTAATGGAAACTCTTAATTCCAGGATGATCGGTGACGAGATAAGCCTTTATATATATTTTCAGCAATCAGAAAGACAGCCGAAGCCGGTACTGATAGGCTTTAACCTCGAGATTGAAAAGGAATTTTTTCAGTATTTCATTTCTGTTGAAGATATAGGGCCTTTAAAGGCCGTCAAGGCCATGTGTATGCCAGTCCGCGATATTGCAAGGGCCATAGAATCTAAAGATGCCGCAAAGCTGATGCAGTTGAAAGGTATCGGAAACAGGACGGCGCATAAAATAATAGCCACGCTTGAAGGCAAGATGGATAAATTTGCGCTGATCCGGAAGCAGGAACAGGTGCTGGAACCTGTCGCAGAAGATTTGGCGCAGAAGGTAATCGATGTGCTTGTGTCACAGCTTGGTTATAAATTATCGGAGGCAAGGACGATGGTTGCGGAAGCAATGAAACGTAACAGATCGATTTCAGGTCCCGAAGAGCTCTTTGAAGAAGTATATCGGGGAGAGGCGCTCTGATGTCAGATGAGATAATGACATATTCTTCCGGAGGGGAAGAAATACTTTCGGGGTCCTGTCTTTCTGATGACCATGAGCCTGAAATACTCTCCCTGCGTCCCATGTTTATTTCGGATTACATAGGCCAGGGTGAAGTTGTTGAGACCCTTAAAATAGCAATTGAAGCAGCAAAACAGCGCGGTGAGCCGATTGATCATGTTCTTTTTCACGGGCCGCCCGGCCTGGGAAAAACAACTCTTGCCCATATTATTGCCAATGAAACAGGTTCAAATCTTACCGTTACTTCGGGGCCGGCTCTTGAAAAAGGAGGGGATCTCATTGGCATCCTTACTCACCTGGAGGAAGGTGATATTCTGTTCATCGACGAGATTCATCGCACCCCGAAGACGGTTGAAGAGTTTTTGTATCCCGCAATGGAGGATTTTGCCATTGATTTCGTATTCGATAAGGGAGTTAATGCCCGCAGCCACCGGTACCGTCTGAAACGCTTCGTCCTTGTCGGCGCCACGACAAGAGTCGGATTGCTCTCAGCACCATTAAGAGAGCGTTTCGGAATATTCAGGACTCTTGATTTTTACAGTGAAAAAGAGCTTATGGTCATTGTCAGGCGATCAGCCTCGCTTCTGAAGATTGAAATCGGTGAAGAAGCTGCGTATGAACTGTCGAGGCGTTCAAGGGGCACTCCGAGAATCGTAAACAGGCTCTTAAAGCGAGTTAGGGACTATGCCCAGGTCAGGGGAGACGGTGTGATCAACAAAAAAACCGTCAAGGAAGCTCTTGCTCTTGAAGGTGTCGATGAAAAAGGACTTACAACTCTCGACTGCCGTTACCTGAAAACGGTAATCGAGTTTTATAAGGGCGGACCAGTGGGAATAGAGGCAATTGCTGCAACCCTGCAGGAAGAAGCAGACACTCTTGTGGATGTTGTTGAACCGTTTCTTCTTAAAATAGGTTTTATTGTCAGAACTTCTTCAGGAAGAAAGGCATCCGAAGAGGCTTACAGGCATCTTGGATATAGTATAGAGTAAGGCTAAAGGCGAGAGGCGTGAGGCGGATAAAGGACATCGAATATCGAAAATCGGATAGGGATCAGGTATCCGTTGTCAGGGATCAGAGAAAAGAAAGGTCGGAGGGCCAAAAGCTCAGAGGCACAAAGTTAAATAAAGTTTCCGAGTCCTTTGTGTCTCTGTGATTAATAAAAGAAACCAAACTTCGAAATACGATGCACGATATTAGAAGTTCGATCAAGGGGGGGCTTCCAGGTTATTACAGATGAAAATGTTCAGAATACTTATAGTTTTTTTACTACTCTTTTGCCTGTGTGACAAGGTCGGAGCATCAACCGGTAACAGGAAAGCGCTGGACCGGATACCGGATGTTCTTGTATCTTTTGACACCGATGGCGGCGCCGAATATGCGATAGTGGTTGAGAAAGAGAGCCAGCAGTTGTTTGTGTATTCATTTGACGGGGTATTCAGAGAGGCTCACCGTTTTAAATGTTCAACAGGTAAGAACGACGGGCCCAAATCCGTTCTGGGAGACAGCAGGACACCTGAAGGAATATATTATTCGGACAGGGAATATGAAAAGAAAGACCTTTCGGCTATATACGGTTCAAGAGCCTTCCCTGTTGATTATCCGAATGTACTTGACCGAATAGCGGGAAAAACGGGAAATTCAATATGGCTGCACGGTACGGATAAGCCCAAGAAGCCAAAAGACACTAATGGTTGTGTTGTGCTTGATGATCAGGACATTGATACGCTTTCCAAATATATAAGGTTCAACAGGACTCCGGTTATCATAGCGGAAAAGCTCAATTATGTTCCAGCAGATTCGATGAGGAGAACCGGGGAATCGATACGCGAATTTCTTTACGGATGGGTTGATTCGATCAAAAACGGCACATACCAGGAATATGTAAAATTTTATGACTATGACTATGTTCCGGATATTTCCTGGTGGTCGGACTGGAATAACGAAAGGAAAAAATTATACTCGGAGAAAAAGTCGTTTAATGTTGTTCCCGAAAAGATATCAATTGTCGGTCATAACCGTATATACTCCGTGCTGTTTGAACAGACGGTAAAAACCGGCAAGAATGAATCTTTTGCCGGCATCAAAAAATTATTTCTTTCTGAAAGAGACGGAGAATTCAGGATCATAGGTGAAGAATATCTGCCTACAGATGAGGACCGGAAGGCCGGTTCTGCCAGGAATCCTCTTATTGCGGCGTTCGGAAATATGAACAATATTATTGCACAGAAAAAGCAACCCGTGGAAGAAAGAAAGAAAATTACGAAGAGAGACAGTGCTTCTGCGAAAAAGCAGGAAATAAGAGAAACGGTTGACGGATGGCTTAATGCATGGTCTTCGCGTAACATTAATGAGTATGGGGATTATTACGCAATAGATTTCAGATCACAGGGCATGAACAGGGAAGAATGGCTGAAACATAAGGATTATATTAACGGTAAATATGACTATATCGATGTTTCGATAGAAAAACAGGCCATAAAACCGGGAAGCGATTTCAGCCATGTATCATTTATACAGATATATAAATCAAGCGGATTGAAGAATGTCGGATTTAAAAAACTTGTATTAAAGCTTGAGGAAGGCAAGTGGAAAATCTTTCGCGAAAGCTGGAAAAAGCGATAAAACACCTGGCATTTAAAGCAACGCCTGGAGAAATCGGATACCATATTCTCGTTCTGGTAGGGGAGAATGGAAAGATCAGGCATGTCAGAATTTTAAAGGGATTGGTGATTTCCCTTATCCTGGTTCAGATTTTGTTGTTTTGCGCAGCGGCATATGTTTTTTATGCAGGCATGAAGCATGCGGGAGAGAACAGCGCATTAAGAAACACTCTGGAAATTTCGCAGAAGAATTATCTGGCCATGAGGGATGAAAAGGATTTGCTGACGGCCCGTCTCGTGCTGGCTGAATCGATGGTAAAAGTAGGGGGAGGGACATATAAGGCAGTTCCTGAGGTTGATACATCCGAAAAACCCGGTGGTTTGCAGACGGAACCGGCGTCCCGGGGACCTGTGAAGGTTTCGATAGATAATTTGAAGGTTTTTCATGAATCCAAAACGAATGCATTAAATATCCAGTTCGATTTGAAGAATGCCGGCACGGATGTCCAATATGTTACGGGGTATGCCTTTGTCATACTGAAGGAGAATAATACTGACCAGAACAGCTGGCTTTGCGTGCCGAATGTGCCGCTGGTTTCCAAAAGACCTTCCGAGATTAATAAGGGACGCCGTTTTTCCATATCAAAGTTCAAACAAGTATTCCTTACAACGAGTATTAAATCCAGTCCGCAGCGCTTCAAGGCCGCCACAGTGTTTGTATTTTCAATCAACGGCGAACTTATCCTGGAAAAAGATTTTCCCGTTGAAATACAAACAGGCGGAACCTGATGAAAAAGGTGATACATATAAAGGCTGGCTTTCTGTTTATCTGTTTTTTCATATTATGCCTGCTGCTTTATCCGTCTTTCTCTTTTGCCCAGAAGAAGGTCCATTCGGTTTACTTCGAGGGTTCCGATTATGAGCTTCATATCTACAGGATTTACGGAAAGGAGCCGGGTAAAACACTGCTATTGATAGGCGGGATACAGGGTGATGAGCCGGGCGGATTTTTGTCTGCCGATCATTATGCGGATATCAGTCTTGCAAGGGGAAACCTGATAGTTGTGCCCAGAGCAAATTTTCAGTCGATTATCCTTAACAGGCGCAAGATAAATGAGGATATGAACAGGAAATTTGCAGACGATCCTCCCGATAATTATGAGAAAAAAGTCGTTGAAATACTAAAAAAACTGATATCGGAAAGCGATTGTCTTCTGAACCTTCATGACGGGTCGGGCTTTTATTCGGATAAATGGGAAGGTCCCGACCGGAACCCGAAACGTTTCGGTCAATCCATAATAGCCGATTCCGAAACATACACGGTTGAAGAAACAGGACGCATGATAGAGCTGGGTAATATGGCAAGAGTTGTTGCAGACGAAATTAACAGGGATATTCAGGATCCCGGCCTTCACTTCCATTTCAATAACCACAAAACAAAAGAAGATGTTTCGATTCATAAGGAGCAGAGAAAATCGGCCACTTATTACGCGCTCTATTCCTGCGGGATACCGGCATACGGCATCGAGACGAGCAAATCATTATCCATGGAAGATAAAGTCAGGCACCATAATCTTGCCATAAATTCATTTATGAAACTCTTTGACATTGTCCCTGAGATGCCCGGAATGAATCTCGATCCTCCCCAGCTTAAATATCTTGTTGTTTCTGTGAATGATTCCACACCCGTAGCAGTTAGGGATAACGAGATTTTATATGTGAATCAGGGTGATTCCGTTATGGTGACACATATAGAGGCAAATTATGAAAGGGGTCTTACCGCAGATGTCGTCGGACACGGTTCAATAAGCGATCTTCGAAGAAAATTCATGATAAACGAGCCGACTAAAATTATTGTCAGAAAGGACTATTTCCCATGCGGCAGCATCAGACTTGAGATTGATGAAAAGAGCGAGGAAGCAGTTTCCGGTGTCTCCTCAAAAACGGATATAAGAAGATACGAGCTTTCAAAATTATTATTCAAAACAAGAGTCAACGGAGCTGAAAGGATAGATGAAAGCGGGAGCAGTATCAAGCTTGTAAAAGGCGATAGATTTGAAATATTGGATATTATTTCAGGCCGCAGGGATCGTTCGAATCTCGTTGTAAATTTCAAAGGATATATTTGTAATTCAAGAAACAATACTGGTGAAGACAGGGGCTATGTAATAAACACCGGCAAGGATTTGCTCAGCCGCTATTCTCTGGATAGAAAAGGTAATTCATACCAGATTCTTGTTTCAAACAAAAATAAAACGGTAGGCAATTTGTTTGTCGACCTTGCGGATCCGTGCTTGAAGTATGTGATTATAAAAAAAGGAGAAGATGGGCCAGGCTGCTTCTATCCCGGGGATACTATAGATGTCGAAAAGGGAAAAGCTGTAAAGCTCATTGATATAAATACAAATGTAGAAGGAAATTCAGGGGTTGTGGCTTTTATAACCGGTGCAGAATCAATTGCGGGTAATATAAATATGGATGAATCTGTAATGATATCTGACATGATAGGCGCGGAAGGCAAGATACCGAGTGGATGCAGGATCGAGATCAGGCTTAATGATATTCTGCTGGGAAGTATTTACCTGCGTCTTATTTAGGAGACGTTACAAATTAAAAATTGACGCTATTCCGTTCGGTCGAAGATTCCCTGCAGCTTGCTGCGGGTAGCTAAAAAGCGGCTTAGGAGTTGTCGTGGGAAATAGAAATTCCAACATATCGATTTTTGATAATGAACTAAGGCTTAAAGGAGCCTTTTCGTTTAGGGGCAGGCTTATAATTAAAGGCTCTTTTGAAGGATCAATAACAGGGGAGAATCTTATTATTGCTGAAGAAGGGGTTGTTCTTGCCGAAATAAATGCCGAGAATGTCACGATAGGGGGACAGTTTGAGGGATATATTACAGCAGTGAATGAGGTGGTGATTCTGTCGACCGGGATTTGTTCCGGAACGGTTTCATGTAAAAGCCTCATTGTTGAAACAGGTGGGCTTCTGAACGGCGATATAAAATGCATAAAAAATATTGATACGGAATATGAAAACGAGCCGGTTTCATACGGAAATGATGAGCCAGGTTATAGTTGATGCCATAAATCTATTCCCAAACAATTTAAACGAACTCCAATCGGAACATATTCTGCCAATTGCTATAACTGCTTGTTATGGCTTCATATAACACAGTCATCTTCCTCATGCTTTCACTTTATCAAGATAACCTGAAAAATCGGTTCGGATATTTTTAAAATTATCGAAGGTTACATCTAAAAAAGGGAGACTGAAGGTTTTTTTTAATATATTGAATAATTCAATATAGTTGATAGTTATTCTTCGCTCCCAGTCAAGCCCGAGCAAAGATGAGTATTTTATTATTTCCTCCTTCTGCCCTTCTATTTCGAGAAAATCCCCGTAAGGCATTTTATCAATACAGAAATTTGTATTCCCGGTTACAAGGGTTTCACGCCATTTTTCGTATATTTGTATCTTCATAAAACCAAGAGATTCAAGTATTTGATTTGCAACTGAGAAGTCGCTTACTTCCACTTCAAGTTCTCGCATTATTTTAAACCGGTTGTCTATAACAGGAGGACGGGATTTAAAGGTGAGGGTTGTTTTTACGTCTTTGCGGAGTCTGAGCAGCGATTTATTTTTAAAAAGACTTTTGTTCTTATCGTCATATCTTATATTGGTTTCAAAGAAATTGCCGACTGATACGGCGCCAATGGATATGATCTTTTCGCGGAGACTGCTTGCCTCGGTGATAAGAAATTTTACTTCCGTTTCAATATATTCTTGGTTATCCTTTATGCTGTTCATTGTCTGATCCCCCTGCAAATTGCCTTAAAGCATATTTGATGATGTTATGAAAAATCAACATTCAGACGGCAAAGTAAAAACTCATTATGCAAGACGCACGAATCCTGAGGAATGAAGAGTACATAAAAGTACGCTTCAATGATGAAAGATGAAATGCAACTTAAGCAGAATGACTTTTTACAAAGCGGTCATATTTGTCTTGTTTAATATCTTAATCATATGATAAAAGGAAACATAAATATAATATAGCGGTTATACGGATTTTTTTTGTAGCCTTTCCCCTGATTTATTAAAAAATTGTTTAGTTTTTTCTTGACATGAGCAGGTAATTTCATTAGAAGGCTTAGATTCTTAAATTACAGGAGTTTATTCGTTGTGAAAAAATATACATTAAGCGCAAAAAAGACAGATAATGTCGGCAGATGGGTGGTTATCGATGCAAACGGAGCTATCCTTGGGAGGCTCGCATCCAATGTGGCCTCCCGGCTTAGAGGCAAAAACAATCCTCTGTTTACCCCTCATGTGGATACCGGTGAAAGCGTTATTGTAATCAATGCCGAGAAAATTTCGCTTACCGGGAGAAAGCTTGAGCAGAAACGGTATTACAGGCACAGCGGCTATACCGGCGGACTCAAGGAGATTACTGCAAAAAAGCTTTTAGAAAAAAAGCCTGAAGATATCATCCGGTTTGCGGTAAAAGGCATGTTGCCCAAAAACAAGCTTGGGGCAGAGCTTTATAAAAAACTGAAAGTTTATAAGGGTGATAAGCATCCTCATGAGGCACAGAGTCCTGAGGTTATTAAACTTTAATAAATTCATTTTTATATTATTTTTCTTACTGAGGAATTAAATGGATAAACAGAACGTATTTTATGCTACCGGAAGACGGAAAAGCGCGATTGCAAGGGCTTGGCTTAAACCGGGAAACGGACTATTTGTAATTAACGACCAGCCGGTTGAAAAATATTTCAAGGTCGAATCTGCAAGGGTCGACCTTGCAAAGCCTTTTTCAATCACAAACACTGTTGGAACATTTGATGTTAAAATCCGTGTTCTGGGCGGAGGCATTTCAGGGCAGGCAGGCGCCGTAAGACTCGGGATAACAAGGGCCCTGATGATTGCCAACCCCGAATTGAGGCAGGTACTCAAAAAAGCAGGTTTTGTAAGACGTGACCCGCGAGCAAAAGAAAGAAAGAAGTACGGTCAAAGAGGGGCAAGAGCAAGATACCAGTTCTCAAAACGATAGAAATTATTCTGGTTGTGATTCCTGCTGTAATATAAATGATGAAGGGAAAAGCGTTTATGCTTTTCCCTTTTGTTTTGAGACCGTTGCATAACACCCCCTTTTGCCCGATTACTATAAAGATCTGGTTTCCGGTCTCTGGTTTGTTGTTTCTGGTTTTTCTTTTTTAACCAGGAACCAGCAACTATAAACCAAAAACCTAAGTCTTTATTATCGCCTTCCTTGTACTTGGGCAAAATCGGGTATTTCCCAAAGGTCTAGTTTTTTATTCCGTTGATTACCGATCACCGGTCACTGACTACTGCCCCCCGACTCCTGACTTTTGACTTCAGCCTTCTGTCTTTCATACTCATCTCTTGCTTCCCGGAGAAGAAGTTCTTCGCAGTCGATATTCCGCGGAGAAAAATGGAAAATGGTATACTGTTTTACATTTGCCTTTGCCGCTATATAACCGGCCTGCCTTGCAGTTAAATGAAACTTTTTTTCCGAAAGCTCCCTGTCTTTATTGAGAAAACTTGCTTCAATATAAAGATGATCCGAATTATTTGCGAATTCAATGATTTTATCCGGATTGGGTTTACCGAACGCAACATCCACAATATAGGTTATTTTCTGACCCGGAGTGATTAAGGCTATTTTTTTGGAGAGTTCTCTTAAGATAAAACTCCTGCCGGCAGTTTTGACTTTACCCGTACGGATTTCAAATTCCGAATCAGGATCCTGTCCGGTGAACAAGGCCTCCTTGAACTCTCTCAGCCATGGTCCGATTTCAAGTCCGAGGGAGGCAACATTATCTTTTAATATATTGACGTGAAATCGCTCTTTCATGGAAAACCCCAGACAGGGTATTCCGTGATCAAGAATTATCGCAGATACGGCAAGGGCAGGTTCTTCGTGAAGAGTTCCGTTGAAAGTATTTACCATGGTTTCAGGATCCGGAGCGAACCTGTTTCTACACCGGTATGTTTTTGTTACAATCTCTTCGGGACCGACCTGTGCAGCATGAATAGTCAGGTTATATTCATAATTTTGGACAAGATTCCAGGAATAACCGGCGAGCTTACCCTCGATATTTTTTAAAAATCCTTCAGGCCCGTAAATATAAAGATCCTTGTTTCGCCCGAGAAAAAGACGGAGCAGCCTGTCAAAACCTGAAAAATGATCCATGTGGGTGTGTGAAACAAAAACATGGCTGATTTTAAGGATGTCTCGTGAGGGAAGTGAATAAATGTCGCCGAGATCAAACAGGGTGGCCCGTTTTTCAAATAAAAAGGAGATAAATAGCCCCGGATCGCCAAACGGGCCGTTTATTGTCCTTGGGTGAAAGAATGGACGCATTATGCCGGTATAAATTTTGTGACCTGTCTGTTAACACAGGTATATATTTCTTCATCCGAGCCGAAAATTTCAACAATATCCTTATGTTTTATGAGCTGCTCAATAATAAATGAGGTAACATAGAGGGATACTATATTGGGTTGGTCCAGGAGATTGCGATAAGGAGCAACGACAAAATCAATATCGAAATCCTCGGACCTGGTAAGTTTTTCCAGGCATGTACGGATCTGCTCTTCAGAGCTGTTCTTATTGGTTGTTTCTATAAGATTGTTTTCAATCAGTTTCGTGGCAATAGCATTGGAAAGAGGTTCCAGACAATCTTTAATGCAATGTATCGCCTGCCTGCGCGCATATTCTTTTGATGATTCGATTTTTGACAAAATACTTGCTTCCCGAGTGCTAGGCCGGAATACCTTAGCCATCTGTTTCCACCTTTATGTGTTTTGTTAAAATTTATATTTTGTAAATCTGATACTGTCGTAAAAATTAAGAATTTGCTTTCAGGAGGCAAAGTAAAAAGTTCATTATGCAAGGCGCACAAATCTTGAGGAATGAAGCGTACTTACTGGTACGCTGCAATGACGAAAGATGAAGTGCAACACAGCAGAATGACTTTTTACTAAACTGTCAATTATAATAATTGCTGACTATCCGGATTGCAAGGAAAATTTATATGTTTTCAATAACAAGCTGAATCGATTTGTTACCGTTCCACCGGTTCCATCGCAGCCTGAATGCCATTTCCTCAAAATGCATATTTTCTTCAAGATCCTGATCAAAATTAAAATGTATGGCGTTATAGATTTTATCTTCAAGGCCAAAAGACTGGCTTAAAATCATCCGCCTGTGGTTTTCGCCCACAATTTCTGAAGAAACCACTGTTACATTGCGGGCGAGAAAAACAGGCTCTGGATTTCCCGCACCGAAAGGTTTCAGGGCTTCAATCTCGTCGACAAGATTTGCATCGATATCATTAAATCCGATTTCATGGTCAATAGAGATAAATGTCAAAGAGTCTTCCGGAAGTGACATTTTCATAACCTGATTTTCAAATTCATTCTTAAACAAACCGAGATTTTCCGTTTTAATACTTAACCCTGCGGCCATTGAATGGCCGCCGAAGCCTTCAAGCACTTTTGAGCATGATTTAAGCCCTTCATAAAGATTAAAAGATGGAATACTTCTTCCCGATCCTTTTGCAAAACCATCTTTTTCCGCAAAAATTATGACAGGGCAGCAAAACCTCTCAACTATCTTTGATGCGACTATGCCTAAAACGCCTTCATGCCAGCTCTGGCGGGAGAGAACAATTGATCCATGCCTGAGAGTATCAGGATTATTATCAATATATTCAAGGATGTCTTTCACAATCATTTTTTCAATGTTCTGCCTTTTCGCGTTCATCATATTCATTTGCCGGGCAATTTTACCTGCCGCGCCCGGATCATCCGATAAAAGCAGTTCAACGGCTTCTTTGGCATGATCGATCCTTCCAAGCGCATTAATGCGGGGGGCAAGCCTGAAGGCAATGTCTTCCGAATCGAAAGGATATTTGTTCGAACCAGTTTCTTTTATAAGGGCGCTTATTCCGATTCTACTGCCGGAATTTATCAGATCAAGTCCTGTTTTTGTAAAAATCCGGTTTTCTCCTTTAAGAGGAACCATGTCTGCTACAGTGCCCAGAGCGATGAGATCGCAAAGATTTTTCAGATTCGGTTCAGGATGGCTTTCCCAGAAATGCCTGTCACGAAGATATTTCCGCAGGCAGATAACGAGGGAAAAAGCGACCCCGACTCCGGCAAGATCATAAAAACCGGAATTGCAGTCGGAACGCTTCGGGTTTATTATTGCAACAGCCTCCGGAAGTTTTTCCGGAACCATGTGATGGTCGGTTATCACCGTGTCTATTCCTGCATCAAGAGCTGCTTTCACGGCCTCGTGACTGCTTGATCCGCAGTCAACGGTGATGATCAGGTTTATCCTGCCCGGGACGGCCACTCCTGTTATGTGGCTTTTCTGAAGGCCGTATCCTTCTTTTGTTCTGTGGGGGATATAATAAGATGCATCGGCCCCGGTATGCCTTAAAAACTCCATAAGGAGTGCGGTTGAGGTTACCCCGTCCACATCGTAATCCCCGAATACGAGTATCTTCTCATGGTATTTAATTGCTTTATATATCCGGTTGACTGCTGTATCCATGTCTTTCATGGAAAATGGATGCCGTATGTTGTCTATCGAGATATTCAGGAAATCATGGGCGTCCTTTGGAGAAAAAATTCCGCGGTTTACCAGTAATGATGCAATAAGAGGGCTGCAATTTACGGCTTTGGAGATATTTTCGACAAGTTTTTTGTCCGGATTGAGAATGCGCCATTTTCGTTTCATTGAGACTGCATATACTCTAATATGCGGATTCCAACAATAGGAAATACAATTATCGGTTCTTCTCAAATTCAGCCGAACTCTGATCGTATTGCATAGGGATACCCGTTCATAACCGACCTTGGCCAGCCAGCGTTTTCAAGGCTCGGCCTTGGATGAAGGAATAGATTGGATGATGCGGAAAACGCCTGCGGTATTGGCACAACACAACATGCGTTGACCGCCACCGGCGGTTTCTATCGAAAGGGTATGTACAATTTGTACCCACTCTTTACCGAGTTCAGGATCACGCTGCGGCATTCATGTTTGCTTTAAAATCCATGAAGCATTCACTTTTTACTTCTCTCTGCTAAATTTTGCTTTGAGCTTAAGCAAAGAATCCTGCAGAGGTGGTCGCAGAAGGTTTTTGTGTGTTGTAATTAGGTTGTCCTCTTCAGCCTCGAACAGACAATTAACGATATCATCAATTAATTTAGCGTCAAGACTTCCCTCGACACTTATATCTTTATTCGTGTCGATAACTTTTGGCCGAAATTCATATATTTCGTGCAACTGAACCCATGTATCCAATTTAAAAAACGTTTTGTTTCCTGGAATAAAGAACAAACTCTGTTTTTTGATACATCCGGGTGTTGAAGGCCTGTTTTTCTTTTGGGAGGTGGCTTTTACGAAAAGATAGGGGTCTTTTTTATCGGGTGTATTTAAAAGAATGAGATATTTTTTGCCGATGAAACCGTTTTTGAAAACAAGCTGTCTGTGATGATAGATAGCTCCCCGGATTTGCAATCAGCTTGCTCCGAATATGCTGTACATCTCTGAGCGTTCTTGCAGCCGTTCCTTGGCCTCATCATGAGGAAGGCTTGCGATATCGCTGTCAATGGCAAGCATATAATCGATCTTTTGAAACTTACCCTTCTCTTTGATGGTTTTGTCCCACGGCTCATTTTCTAAATGGGAGGACTCGACCATGGCATCAGCCTTGGCATCTTTGAAAATAAAAGAGATATCCTCTAAACATTTCATTTCACGTTTAGAAAAATACTGGTTGTTGAATTTCCTTTTAGACCGGACCTGCTGAAATTCTCCTTCTTTTGAAAGATCGTGAACAGAGTCTTTCATATCCGGCTTCATATTGCCGGTGAGTTCTTCAAAAAGATCTTTGGGAACCGGTCCCATATCCCATGCAAAATAGTCCAGCCCCGTGACGGATCTGCCCGTCTGCTTAAAGTGTGTAAAGTCTAAAAAATATAGAAGTTTCAGCAACTTTGTTTTGCCGCAACAATTTGTATGATCGGCAAAATAAATAATTGTATTTATTAGCTTTTCTCTGTGATGTGTTATAATCATGGTAACATTATCAGTCTCCAGGCTAAAAAAGTCAAGGCAAAGTATTGGTAAGCTTGGGATGCTCTGGTGAAGATGGGGACGCAGTGCTTTGTCAGAAAATGACGGGTTACGAGGTTAGAGAGGTGACTGGACAAAGGAATTGAATACTGGATAATAATAACATACTGAATAAATACTATTATTTACCATGCGAAGTCTTGACATTAAATTATTTCTGTTATGTGTATAACTTTGTGTTATTATAATAAGCGAGTATGCACTTTATGATATTTACTTCAACCGGACAGAAGAGGAAAAGTTGAAGAACTTTATGATGATGCTCAATAAACCATTCTCCCGCAGTTATTGGGTTATCCCCGGCCGGTTCTTGGCGGGCTATTATCCTGGAGATCAGCACAGGGAAACGATGGATGAGAAGATGCAGGGTCTTCTGATCTGTGGCATCCGGTACGTCATCAATCTCATGGAGCCCGATGAGTTGGATCACGAGGGGTTGCCTTTCGTGGATTATGCGCCGGTTATGAAAAGCCTTTCCAATGATGGATCACTTATATCTTGCCGCCGCATGCCCATCCGGAATCTTGGGCTTCCTTCCAGGGATTTCATGGTACAAATCCTCGATTGCATCGACGATACCTTGGGGATGAATCGATCTGTTTATGTCCACTGCTGGGGAGGCCAGGGACGGACGGGGACCGTTGTAGGCTGCTGGCTGGTCCGCCACGGCATCGCAGAAAGTGAAAGTGTTTTGGATAAAATAAGAGAACTTCGCCGTTTCGATCCCAAGGCAGACAACCCATCTCCCATGATGCCTGATCAGGTCCGAATGGTTCTCTCCTGGGGAAAAGGACAATGATAGCCGAAATGGCGATAAGCGCGGAAAGACTCGAACGATTCCAGGATTGTCTTCTGGGCTGACCGTTGGTGATGCACTGAGAAAAAAATTGGAGTTCAAACCATCAGGAAGATTTGATCCATCAAGAAGGGGAGAGATACGCATGGCGATGAAAACCAGAATAATCCAGTGGAATATCTCATTTAACTGCACTGCCAATAAGATCGCAGATTATATTTCGCAAAGCATTTCGGGGCCGACAATTGTTAATTTGCAGGAAGTTACAGAAAAAGCTTATCGTGAAATTTCATCAATACTGATGACATCCGATAAAGCATACAGTATTGATCTGCGCAGACCCGGCAGATATGAAGGTAAGAATCGAACAATGGGGGTTGCTACTTTCGTGTTCGGAGGAAAAATTGCACATTACGACCTGATTTATCGCAGCGTTTTCCCAGAGAGGACTTTGTTTTCTACGATTCAATTTAAAAAAAGAAAAATATCAGTACTCAATTTTCATTCACTTACCGGCGTGGACTATAAAAAAGCAAAGTCCAGCAACTTCGCATCTATCGCAGACTTTATTGCAGAAAAAGGGCAAAAACTAGATTTTTTTACCTGTGATGCCAATGAACCAAAGACCGATGCACTTGACGATGACGAAGTCGAATTTGCGGATAATCGAGACAAAGGATATAATGCAAGCCTGATATTCGGCAAAAATAAAGTTCATGCATTGCGTGACGCTTACAAAATTCATATTCAAAAATCGAAACTCCCTATACGGACCAATCCTTTGGCTACATCCCATGTGAACGGCGGGAGCCATAGGCGGTATGATTTCATTTATTGCTCCAAAGAATGGGATGTTCAGCATGTTAGCTACCCCTACAAAGAATCAGTCAGCGCATCGAGTGATCATTCAATAGTTATCGGGGATTTTTTACTTGATGCTGTTTAACATCTCATTAATTAAATTAATGCAAAATGGAGTAAATGTTTTGATTACTCTGATTATATGTGAAGCATGAAAATTCTCACTTGGAATATCAATCATCGAAGTAACAACCATTCACTTCAATATGCAATTGAGCAAGAAAAAGCTTATTTAATTTTCCTTCAAGAGTGCTTTCATCCATTGACATATTTTACAAAACAAGAATTCAACAAATGCAGTGCTAAATATTCATGGGAACCGACAACTAATGGCTGGGGTAATTTTATCCTAAGCAAAAACGAGACTATTTCAGAAATTTCATTTGATCATGAATTTAAGGGTAGAATATTGGTTTCAAAAGTCATCACGCTCACTTTTGGCGAAATGACCTTGATAAATTTTCACACACCTATCACGGGTCAATATTCAAGGTTTAATCTTGAGAAAATGTTTCAAATTACTAGAAAACATATTCTAAAAGGAAATACCATTATCTGTGGTGATTTGAATTTTGGTGAGTGCTTTGACAAAAATGGAAATACCGAATGTGCAGACATTCTCAACAAAATTATTACAGACTATAATATCATTGACTGTTACAGGAAATTTAATACGGGAATAGGCCAAACCTTCAGACCCAACCGTAATCCAAATTCGTTAATATGTATCGACTATATTTTTGTTACAAAAGATTTGGAGAACAGGGTAAGGAGTTGTCAGATTGTCGTCAATGACCAGATAAAACAAATGAGTGACCATAATCCATTAGTGGCAGTGATCGAATAAGTTTTTATGACAGACGAAGAAATTAACACATATATTTCGAAGGTTTTTTGGCGAACCAGTGTAGATGGATCACATCAATACACTTTGAGTTCATGGACACCTGACTTAAGCGAGGCGTTTAATAAGTTTGTCGTGCATATAAGGCGGCATGGATACATTGAAAAATTCACTGGAAGAGAATACACCTATTTTGATGTTGTTGATTATCAGTACTGGAGCATGGGCGCGCCTCTTGAGGAAACAATTTTGATCAACCGAGCAAAACTGAAAATAAAGAACGTCCATAAAAATGATTCGGACGCTGTCGTCATACAGAATAGAGAAAGGTGATAGTGTTCTATGGATTCGGTATCACAGGCAGAGACCAAAGTTCAAATGTTAATCCCGCGGCGCTTGTATAATTACCGATAATGTATGTATCTAAAATATCTTGATATTATGAATAAAAGATGTGATAGAAAGGAATTAATTGACAATTACTTTAGATAAATCTATCGTTTTTTAAAACGAAACATATATAATTATTATTGGAAATACATATTAGGTATATTTATAATTGTTAGCGGGCAATAATTGAAATGAGCATTCGGACCGTAAATCCTGCATTCGTCGTTCCAGGTGTGTCGGTCGACACGCTGCAGCGCTTACCCCGTGTCCACACGAAGTTCGACGAACGCTTTCTTCAGGATCTTTTGGCGGATCATCCGGAACTTCTTCCCGTTCGCGATATCCGCGACGATGTTGGTTCGTTGCTCTGCATCGGGCGCGAAGTTGCCGTGTCGAGCGGAGCCATCGACAATCTGTATTTGTCCACGCAGGGCTACCCTGTAATCGTTGAAACAAAATTGTGGCGCAATCCTCAGGCTCGTCGTGAGGTCTTGTCCCAAACACTCGACTACATCAAGGAAGTAGTCCAAAAAGATTTTGAATGGTTCGCGCAACAGTGGAAGCTTTTCAGCCAGCAGCATGACAACCAAACAGGGGACTTACCCAGTCGTCTCAATGACCTTTCCGATGATGAGATTGACGAACAATTTATCGTAGACCGTGTTAACCGCGCCCTTTCGCGCGGAGATGTCGTCGCGATCATCGTGGGCGACGGCATCGAAACACGCCTTCAAGAATTGGTTGCTCACCTTTGTAGGGATTCTTCCCATTTGCGGTATTCCCTTGCGTTGGTCGAATTGGCATGCTACCAGTTCGAGAATCAGGATCGCGATGGAATTATCGTTGTACCGAGAATCATCCACGATGTGGAACCAGTTCAGCGCGCGTATGTGCGCGTCGATCTTGCGAACGAACTTGAAAGACAGCTAACCGTCACACCAGTCGTCGTGACGGACCGCGATGGCCCCAAGCCGCCCCGCGTAAACCTGAACGAAGATGATTTCCTTGACGCTATTGAGCAGTCTGCTGGCCGCCAATGCCGCGACCAAATTTACCAGTTCTACAGCGATCTTATTGACTCATTTAACTTGGAACCGGAATTTAAAGCGGCGGCAGTGATGCTTAAAGTACCACATCCGGATGGGGATGGGATGGGTACAAGTATCTTGGCCCTCGAAAAACAGGGGCGCATTTACAACACCAAACACATGAGTCATCAATTAAAAAGGTGGGGCCTTAGCCTAACGGTGATTGAGCAGATTACGTCAGACTACTGGACTGCTTTGCACAACATTGACTTGCGGTTTAATCCGGCTGGGATCGTCCATCTGGCTCCCCGACAGTTTCTTCCGTTTGCGGAGATTGTTGACAAATTGTCTGATATCAAAGATCGCGTCGGGAAAGTTGTTGCCGAGATCAGATCCGCGTACGAAAATGCCCGCTAACAAATCGGTGAACCGAAGGTTGGCTCGTCTTTCGGTTTTTCAACGTCGTTTCCTTCGATTAGCGTCCTTGGCTTGTCAAGGCGAGCTATGGGGATGGGCGAGCTATGAGGAAGTTCTTGCTGGGTGTGCATGGCGGGTGAGCCCGTCATCCAGAGCTTGCCGGGAATGGTTCTCTGTTTCTCAAACTAATCGTTTCTTCCCATATTCCCGGATCTTTTTAAGGTGCCAAATTGGCACCTTAAAGAATCCCAATCCCTTTTTGACAGTTCAATCATAAAATCAGCCTGGAACCGGAAGCTTCCGCAGCGGAGAATTTCTGGTAATTATTTCTGACAGGCGTGAATAAAGCTGTTTACACATGAAAATATATATCATGCACAACAGTCTGTATTTTAATTGTTTTTTGTCAAAGTATATTTGAAACAGGATAAAGGCTGACAGGGAAAATACGATTCGTCGTAGTTGGTACAAAAGAGAGTGTTGGTTTTCGGTGATTGACGTGGCTGGAGTGCTCTCGGAAAGCGACAATCCTATGTGATATGTTGAAGTTCTGGGCCGGGGAAGCCGATTGCGGCATAGTCTATGACTGGGCCGTGGTTGCGTGAAGCCGTAATCCGAGCGCCCGCACGACCTTAAGTACCGTGGCGAACTCCGGATTGCCTTCGGGTGATAACGCCTTGTAGAGGCTCTCGCGTCCGAGACCTGTTTCGCGAGCGATTTGCGTTATTCCCTTCGCGCGTGCTATATCCCCCATAGCGGCTGCCACCAGTGCAGGGTCGCCTTCTTCAAGAGCGGCTTCCAGATAAGCGGCCATATCCTCTGCGGTTTCCAAATGTTCTGCAACATCCCATGGTCGGGTTTTTGTCTTTGCCATGATAATCTCCTAATAATTTGAGTTAATTGTATCTTTTGGGATACATAAAAGCAAGAGAAATTTTCTAACGCTGAAGCAGTCATGTTTTTGTATTGAAAAGCTGTTTAACATGGTGATACCATCTTTAGTCAGGGGCCAGGGGTTAGGGGTCAGGGTTTAGGGGGCAGAAAGATTATATAGGATGACATTTGGAAATTACAAAGAAATATTACCGGGTTGAACGTAGGAATATATCTTTTCTGAAATTTATATTTGAAGCATATGACGGGATTGCTGTTATTACTACGGTTGACCGTCCCAAAGGAATTATTATGTTCCGGATTCCTCCCGGATGTGAAAATGATGTTGATATGATTCTGAGTGATCTTGGAAAAAAGATGATGATTGAAGAATGTCTTCCGGAAGTTATGGATATATGAAGAAAAAGAATCTATATATTAATACTATCGGCTGCCAGATGAATGTATATGATTCAGAGCAGATGATAAGGGTATTAAAGCCCCTGGGATATGAGATATCCCCGTCACTCGATGCATCTGATCTTATTATTGTTAACACATGCGCCATAAGGGAAAAAGCCGAACATAAAGCTTACAGCTTTTTAGGTCGCCTTCCCGGCCTGAAAAGAAAAAACCCGGATCTTATAATATGTGTGGGTGGTTGCGTGGCCCAGCAGGAAGGCCGGATGATTCTCGGGCGGATTCCTTATGTGGATCTTGTTTTCGGTACACATGCCTTAAACAGATTGCCTGAACATATACGGAATATCTCATTAAAAAGATGCAGAATAGCGGATGTTGAGATGACTCGGGAGATCATGGAGTTTTCATCTTCAGGAGTTCCTGTGGCCTCTGATGAAATATCAAAATTTGTAACGATCATGAGAGGCTGCGAAAATTACTGTACATATTGCGTAGTCCCCCATGTAAGGGGGCCCGAGATAAGCAGGCAGCCGGAGATTGTTATAGAGGAGATAAGGAAGCTTGTCAGGGCAGGAGTGCAGGAGGTCACCCTGCTGGGCCAGAACGTAAACAGCTACGGGATAAAAGAAGGGCTTTGTTCTTTTCCTGAACTCCTTAAACTTGTAAATGAAATCGAAGGCCTATCCAGAATCCGCTTTACAACCTCCCATCCGAAAGATCTTTCCGAAGATCTCATAGCAG
>RPRI01000040.1 GCA_003818505.1 Desulfobacteraceae bacterium
CCATATGATATCGAATTTTGTATACGCTGTGAGAAGTTTTTCCTAATTCCATAATCGCGGTATATATCACCGCTTTTAACCCCGCCGCAAGCCGACGGGGTATTGAAAATCATAATAAATCCAATCCTGCACAAAACTCCCCCAATAACGCTAACCCGGCATGTGATGTAATCGTGTCCCTTGTAATTTCCAACTTGAATGGCAATACCGTTTGATGTATCATCTATTTTAACTTCGTTGGTTACGGTTCTCGGTTGTTATTGCTAATCCGATACTACCGAATTAACGAGGTTTTTCAATCATTATCTTATACAAATATCAACGCAATAGCGGATCTACGGATTATAAACCACCTCACTCTTTATATATTTCATATATTTCAAACTCCTGCAAATGATATTCCGGTTTTGGATATATTACAATCTGCCGTCCTATCATTTTTTCAAGAGAAACAATTAGATGATTTTCTTCTCCATGCAGTAGCTCGGCAATTTCAGGATGAACGTGCAGGGCAACCTTAACACCCGCCATGTCAAGGGATTCCCGCTGTATCTCCCGATATATGTTGTAGCAAATCGTCTGTCTTGCCAGCAAATAGCCTTCACCTTCACAGTAAAAACATGGTTCACAAAGAATCTGTGTTAGTGGAGACCTTATTCTTTTTCTTGTCATCTGGATCAATCCCAATTCAGAAATAGGAAGGGCATGCGTTTTGCTTTTATCCTTGGCCAAAGCTTCCTTCAGAGCATTAAAGACCTTCTCCTGATTCTGCTTTTTTTCCATGTCTATAAAATCAAGTATAATTATTCCGCCAAGGTCTCTTAGCCGTATTTGATAAGCAATCTCTTTTACCGCTTCAAGATTTGTCTTTAATATGGTTTCTTCCAGATTATGTTTTCCAACGTAACGTCCCGTATTGACGTCAATAGCCACAAGCGCTTCTGTTTGCTCAATTACTATGTATCCTCCGGATTTCAACCATATTTTTCTTTTCAAGGCGCGCGATATATCGCCCTCGAGATTATTCGCATCAAAAATAGGCTCGTATCCTTCATAAAGCTCTACCGAGCTCTTCAAATTTGGCATGAACGTATCAAGAAAAGACAGAACCGATTCATAATCAGGCCGAGAATCTATAATCATTTTTTCTGCCTCGTGCATCAGAAGATCACGTGCGGCTCTCAGGCATACTGTAAGTTCTTTATGAAGGAGTGACGGTGCCGGAGCTGTTTTGTATTTTTCCTGAATATTTCGCCACAAATTAATAAGAAATTTCATTTCATAATCGAGGGTCTCTTCATGAATTCCTTCTGCAGCAGTTCTGACAATATATCCGTAATTTTCCCTTCGTAAAGCTATAACCATTTCCTTAAGACGATTTCTTTCAGCTTCATTCTCTATGCGTCTTGAAACACCGATATGATCCGAATTAGGCATAAGCACTATAAATCTTCCCGGTAAAGTAACATAAGAAGTCACGCGTGCGCCTTTTGTGCCTATCGGCGGCTTAGCTACTTGTACAAGGAGCTGCTGTCCCTCGGTAATAAGCTCTCCAATTGTCAGTTCATGATTTTTATTTGTAGAAATTGAAGGGTCCTGATACAATTCAGGGGTTTCATCAATATCGTCTTCACCGGAATCATGCATTTTGATTTCTCTGCAACGCCCGAAAGTCAGGTCATCTACATATATAAAGGCTGCCTGGTTAAGCCCAATATCAATAAAAGCTGCCTGCATACCTGGCAAAACTCTCTGTACCTTTCCCTTATATACATTTCCTGCAATATCGGAACTGTTTCCCCGCTCGATAAAAAGTTCAGCGATTGTTCCATCTTCAAGAAGTGCGATTCTTGTTTCATGTTCACAGACATTAACAACTATCTTCTTGTACATAATAACACCTTGTTTTAACTATTTTGAATCAATTATATTTATAATACTATCGAGGTTTTGACTATTCTTGCCGTTTTGAGCCGCTCTTCTGAAAGATCAAAAATCTTTTTTAGCGCTTCCACAGGCCTTACCATTTTCCCCGGTTCTGAAGATAATGCCATTTTCAGCCTGTTTTGAGATATCAGATCGAGGGTCTTAATCGCTTCTTTGAGGTCGATCTTCTTTGTTATTCCTTTTTTGTTTGTTCGTTCTATTATGACACCGGAGCTCATTTCGTACAATTCAAGTTTTGTATTATCAAAACCGCCCGTGGACAATGAAGCTTCATAGCAACAGTTTCCTGGTTTGCTGCCGGCATCCTTTACGGCCTCCGTGCAATTATAAACGGATAATCCTTCCGGAAGCTGCCTGTTCAATTTTTCAGTAATAGACCCCGGTTCCGTATTTTCAGATACCGTCAGATAAAGAGTTTCGCAACGACTTTCCATTCCTATCGGGAGCGTGTCTTCAAATGATATTTTAGGCATCGGATGAAATCCTTCCGAATAAGCAACCTCAATTCCGGCCCGTCTTATTGCACGTAAAAATATATTTACCAGTTCAAGGTGTCCGAAAAACCTCGACTGATCCATTTTTTTGAAGCTTATTTTCATTTTTTTAAAATTCGTTTTTGCCGTGCCGACATCTGTTGGCTTTATTTCTTCGTGTTTTCGTATGTCCCTACAAAACTTTGGTTCAATAATATCAAAATCACATACTCCACAATGGCTGCAGCCATACTCCCGGCAATCAGCCGTGACTGCCGTGTTCATGGCTTTATCAAGTTCGCCTTTTAAAAATTCCTTTGAAATTCTTGTGTCAATATGATCCCATGGAAGCGGCTCCGTTACGGATCTTTTCCGCAGAAGATAAAAATCCGGATCGATGCCTGCTTCGGCAATTGCTTCTTCCCATAATTTGAAATCAAATTTGTCACTCCAGCCATCAAACCTGCATCCTTTCTGATAAGCCGTTACGAGCAGGTCGGCAAAGCGCCTGTCTCCACGCGCCCAGAGCCCCTCAAGCATGCTTGTTTTCGGATTCTGCCATTTAAAGTTAATACCTGAAATGTTGAGATTCCTTCTGATTAGCCCTATTTTTTTTTCCGATTCTGCCAGCGATATCTGTGAAGACCACTGGAAAGGAGTATGTGCCTTGGGAATAAAAGTTGTCACGCTTATATTAATCGAGCTGTTTTTTCTGATCCGGCTTTTGCGGAGTTTATAAACAAGCTCTATCATCTCTTTAATATCGTCATCCGTCTCGGTTGGAAGGCCGGCCATAAAATAGAGCTTTATTACCTGCCACCCCATGCTTAATGCCGTATTTACAGAATGGATTATCTGCTCCTCTGTTATGTTTTTATTGATAACATCCCTCAGCCTCTGACTCCCGGCTTCCGGTGCGATTGTAAAGCCCGTTTTTCTGACTTTTTTTACGAGATTCACAAGCTCCGGAGTGAGTGCGCCTGCCCGTAATGAAGGAAAAGAGACAGCGATATGCTTTGGTTCATAATTTCCCATCAGCCGTTCGAGGAGAGGGGTTAATGAGCAGTAATCACCGGTACTCAATGAGAGGAGCGAAACATCTTCATATCCCGTAGATGCGATAGATTTATCTGAAATATCGATTATATTTTTCAGAGAACGTTCCCTGACAGGCCTGTATATCATCCCTGCCTGACAGAATCTGCAACCCCTTGAGCATCCGCGTGATATTTCAAGACGAAGCCGGTCATGTACCGGCCTGCCGTAAGGGACCACCGGTTCATTAGGAAATGGTGCATTATCGAGATCTCTTATTATGCTCCTGATAACTCTTTTGTAACCTGAAGCCCCCTGGACTACGGTTTGAAATCCGTTTTCGTCATACTTTGCCTCAAAAAAAGAAGGAATGTAAACCCCTTCTATCTGAGACCATCTTTTTAACAGGATGTCTCTCTCTTTGCCCGAATCTTCTTTCCATTGAATCCAGGCTTTTGATATTTCGACGATTACCTCTTCCCCGTCCCCAATAACGATGGCATCAAAGAAATCCGCAACAGGCTCAGGATTACAGGTACATGGACCGCCTGCAATAATAAAAGGATGAGAATTATCCCTTTGCTCTGCAAAAAAGGGAATTTTTACAAGATCCAGCATTGTGAGTATGTTTGTAAAATTCAGTTCGTAAAGGAGGCTGAAACCGATGATGTCAAACTTGTTAAGAGGCCTGCGGGTCTCAAGTGAACAAAGAGGCGTATCTGAAGACCTCAGATATGCCTCGAAATCTACGGCAGGCGTAAAAACCCTTTCTGCCACAATATCGGACTGTTTGTTCAGAATATGATAAAGAATCTGAAGGCCGAAATGCGAAGAACCGACTTCATACAGATCAGGAAAAGCAAGGGCTACGGAAAGCTTTATTCCTGCGTAATCTTTCTTTACCGCATTTATTTCCGAGCCTAAATACCTGCTCGGCTGTTCAACAAGCGGCAGAATATCATTAATGTTTTTCAAGTTCATAGTATTTATCAAAAACTCTTTACAGAAAAGGATAAAATCAAGTAAAGTAATATATATCACATCGCAACAATAAGAAAGAAAAACTAATTATCATTTAAGCACGGTCCGCCGCAGACAAAGCGGAATCACGGGATTATACAATGAAAAAATACAAGATTTTATCCCTTCTAAATTCGGATGGACCTCTTGACGAGATTCTTATAAACGGCTGGGTCAGAACAAGACGAGATACAAGCGCATTCTCATTTATAGAAATCAATGATGGCTCATGCCTGAAAAACGCGCAGATAATAGCAGACAAAAAGCTATCCAATTATGACGACATAAAAAAAATTTCAACCGGGTCCGCAGTGACCGTACTTGGTAATCTTTTAGAATCAAAAGGGGGCGGGCAGAAATGGGAGGTTCAGGCAAAAAAAATTGACATTATAAGCATTGCTCCCGATTCTTATCCTCTTCAGAAAAAAAGACACACCGATGAATATCTGAGGACCATAGCCCACTTAAGACCCCGGACAAATAAATACGGCGCGGCTTTCCGCATAAGATCGGAGATGTCATTTGCCATACATAAATTTTACAAAGATAAAGGTTTCAAATATATTCACACGCCCATAATCACCGGATCGGACTGTGAAGGCGCAGGCGAGATGTTTAAGGTTACAATAATGGATCCGGAAAAAATTCCAAAGACTGATGGTAAAACAGATTTCTCCACAGATTTTTTCGGAAAACAGGCAAACCTTACAGTCTCAGGCCAATTGTCTGCCGAAATGTTTGCGCTTGCCCTGGGAGATGTTTATACGTTCGGCCCGACATTCAGAGCTGAAAACTCAAACACAAGAAAACATGCTGCTGAATTCTGGATGCTGGAACCCGAAATTTCTTTCGGGGATATTAACGACAATATGGAGCTTGGTGAAGCGACAATAAAATATCTGACAGGCCATGCTCTCGCTGAATGCAGCGATGACCTTGAATTATTTGCAAAATATGTTGACAACAATCTGCTTAAAACCCTTGAAAAGATAACTTCATCCAATTTTGTGAGATTACCTTACGAAGAGGCAGTAAAGATTCTTGCCGATTCCGGGAAAAAATTCGAGTACGAAGTCTTCTTCGGGAAAGACCTTCAGTCCGAGCATGAACATTTTCTTGCCGAAGAGCATTTCAACAAACCCATCATCGTCTATAATTACCCGAAAAGCATTAAGCCGTTTTACATGAGAGTAAACGATGATGGAATAACCGTTGCCGCAATGGATATCCTTGTTCCGGGAGTGGGAGAACTTATAGGAGGGAGCCAGCGCGAAGAGCGCCTTAAAGTTCTCGAATCAAGGATGGATGAGTGCGGATTATCAAAAAAAGATTACTGGTGGTATCTTGATTCCCGCCGTTTCGGGACGGTTCCGCACAGCGGCTTCGGGCTCGGATTTGAAAGACTACTAATGCTTGTAACCGGCATTAAAAACATCCGGGATGTAATTCCTTTTCCAAGAACTCCGGGAAGCATTGAATTTTGATTTTTTAATGCCAGCTCAATCTGTTCTCATTGTTCTAAGCTTTGCAAGTTCCCATATATAATCATACAGGTGAAGGCCTTTGCTTGCGGCAATTATCTCGCCGTCTTCTACACCTATCTCGGAAGACATGTATTCCTTTAAAAGCTGTATAGCCCCGAGGTTCGCCGGAAAACCATTCCATAAATCCCAGGATCTGAAATAGACCATGAAATGCAGCTTTCCGTATCTTATCCTTGTGTCGATGCCTCTTAAACACGGCGGATCCCCAAGGAAGAGCGCGGAGGGATCTCCCACGGTCATATATGCCTGATTTGTTCCGTGCCCGTCTTCTTTGTACATCCGTATAACCTCGGCAATCTGGCTTTCAAGATATTGCCCGTAAGTGTAGTCTTCGTTGGGGCTTTTTGCCGAGGTCATTAGATACGGTAAGTATTCTTCAAGATAACCTTCCGCAACGGGATTGGGAATGTTCAATGCGTGCGGGATGTCGGGAATAAGCGGGCGTACACCCGGGTACTTTATATGAACCGTGATATAATCAAACTCGAGCCGCTCCTGACCCTCGAAACTCCCTCTTTCGATTACATATTTATGCCCGTTGTCTATAATGTGATACACACACTGAAACCAGGCATCCGGAATATCTCTTGCTGCAACGGAAACTACATTTAACATGGCACATCCGTTATGTTGTTCGTGTCCCGCCGGGAACAATTTTTGGACACAGTTAAGTTTCCAATTCGGAAATCGGTGATTTTGGGCAAGCTCAAGAAAATCAAGGGATGCGCTTAAGACATCCGCATAGCCTGTCGCACAAGAAATCCCGCAGATTGACACAGAGATCGCTCAAAAGGGCCATTTCCGGATGGAAACTTTATATATCGAGCATTCTTACATCAAGCGCGTTGTTTTGAATAAATTCCCTTCTCGGTTCTACTTCATCTCCCATGAGGATGGTAAATATTTCGTTGGTATCCACCGAATCTCCTATTTTTACTTGCAAAAGGTTTCTTTGTTCGGGATTCATGGTAGTACCCCACAGCTGTTCCGGGTTCATCTCTCCAAGCCCTTTGTAGCGCTGAACGACCAACCCCTTTTTAGCCTCTTCCAGGATAAAATGGAGCAGTTCTTGCTTCTCATCTATCTTTATTTCCTGCTGCAAAGATTCTTTACTCTCCTTGCTTGCCACATAAAAGGGCGGCTTATCATGTTTAAAAATATTCTGCCCCAGATTGATGCACTTCAGATAATCCACAGAATAAACAAGACCGATTCCTATCTTTATTTTTTTTGTTTCCTCTTTTTTCAGTCCTTCCGACAGCATCTCATCAAGCATGCTTTCCGGGTATTCAACGGTCAATTCGTAGATGCTTCTTTCAGGATTCCAGAGCACTTCTCCTGTTTTATATTTTTTTTCTTTCAGGATATTCTTTATCTGAGACATCTTATTGATGTCCTGCAGAAATGTTTTATCGTCCACATGATTTTTTAAAAGTGTTTCCACCAATTCGGATTTAATCCCATTTCGGTTTAGCCTTGTCAAAACAGATGAATATTCAGACAGGTTTGCAATGAAAAGATACAGGTTCTGGTCGGACATGGAATGTTTATCTTCCCCTGTCAGCAGCCTGTATTGCTCGCAAAAATGCCTTATGGCATAGTCGTTTAAGGCAAGTTCATCTTTGAAATATTTTTCGCTTTTCCCCTTGCCGATTCTCAAAAGAGGGGGCTGTGCTATATATAGATATCCTTTCTCGATAACCTCCGGCATCTGTCTGTAGAAAAAAGTCAGAAGGAGGGTCCTGATATGGGATCCGTCGACATCGGCATCGGTCATGATGATAACTTTATGATACCGGATATTATCAATATTGTATTCTTCTCTTCCGACCCCAGTGCCGAGAGCCGTGATTATATTTTTAATCTCCTCGCTTTTAAGGATCTGGTCGAATCTTGCTTTTTCCACATTCAGTATTTTTCCCTTTAAAGGAAGGATAGCCTGGAATTTTCTATCCCTCCCCTGTTTCGCGCTGCCACCAGCCGAATCTCCCTCCACAAGGAATATTTCCCTCTGTGCCGGTTCCGAATTCTGGCATTCTGCAAGCTTGCCGGGCAGGGTGGCATCGGCCATCAGGCCTTTGCTTCTTGCCATATCCCTTGCTTTTCTTGCGGCAAATCTTGCCCTTGCCGCATCAATCGCTTTCGACAAAATCTTTTTTGCTATTGCCGGATTTTCTTCAAAAAACATCGCAAGCTTTTCATTTACAAGCGATTCAACAAGGCCCTTTATCTCGCTGTTTCCGAGTTTTGTTTTTGTCTGCCCTTCAAACTGCGGATTTTTCAGCCTGATGCTTATAACAGCGGTCAGACCCTCCCGTACGTCGTCGCCGCTTATTTTTTCCTTCAGATCTTTTGACAGGTTGCCGTTTGATGCATACTGATTAATAACCCTTGTCAGCGCCGTCTTAAATCCAATAAGATGAAATCCACCCTCAATGGTGTTGATGTTGTTTGCAAAAGAGAAGAGTTTTTCCGTAAAGGTGTCATTATACTGTATTGATACCTCTACCAGAACATCATTCTTCTTTCCTTCGAAATATACCGGCTTATGCAATGCAACCGTATGTTTATTCAGATACTCCACAAAAGAGGTTATCCCTCCTTCATAGAAAAAATCCTTCTTTTTTTCGGATCGTTCATCGTCGATTTTTATACGCAGGCCTTTATTTAAGAATGCAAGCTCTCTCAGTCTTTTTTCCAGAATCTCAAATTCAAAATTATCGCTGTTTAATATCTCGGTATCCGGTTTAAAGTGGATTTTTGTTCCTCTTTTTTTCGTATCGCCGATTATACAAAGTTCGCTTGCTTTTTTCCCTTTTTCAAAAACCTGGTGGTATATCTTCCCGTCCGTATATATTTCAAGATCCAGCCTTGCAGAAAGAGCATTTACAACAGAAACCCCGACACCATGAAGACCACCCGAAACCTTATATGAATCATTGTCGAATTTTCCACCGGCATGTAGCTTCATCATTACTACTTCTGCTGCCGGTACATTCTCCGTTTTGTGAATTCCTACAGGAATACCCCTTCCGTTATCTTCAACGCTGACACTGTTGTCGGTATGTATGGTCACAGAAATAAGATCACAAAACCCGGCCATGGCTTCATCTATACTGTTGTCAACAATCTCATAAACAAGATGATGAAGACCCTGAACATCAATATTTCCAATATACATGGAGGGTCTTTTTCTTACGGCTTCAAGACCTTCCAATACTTTTATGTTGTCCGCTGTATATGTATTGTTATTTTCTTCTTTCATATTCTCATCGGCATTATAACACTTAAGAAATTTTTATTTTTATCCCCCTCAATAAGACACGGGCTTTCATTGTCTATAAAAAGTATTTTTACGCTGTCATCATCAATAACATTTATGGTTTCAATAAAATATCTCACATTGAAGGCTATCTCCATGGGTTCGGCGTCATATTCTATGTTCATCTCCTCCTTCGATTCACCAAGCTCGGGATTTGTGGAAGAAACCAGTAATTTTCCTTTATTGAAGCCGAAAATAACCCCCTTGTGGTTCTCAGATGTAAATATGGACATTCTTTTTAACATCATTAAAAACATTTGTCTGTCAAGTTTTACCGAAAATGCCTCTTTTCTGTTTATTATATCTTTATATTCCGGGAAATTTCCTTCAAGCAGCCTCATAATAATCGTTTCATTCTCTTTTTTCAGCACAAAGCGGCTCTTGTTATAGCCGATCTTTATATCGCCTTCCTGATCAAGAAATTTCGCGACATCGTTTAAACCCTTTTTTGAAATTATTATTCCTGTTTCACCCGGCAAAACCAAACCATCATCACACGCATGATCAACTTTTGACAGACGGCTTCCGTCAGTCGATACCATTCTTATTTTATTAATACCCTTACTTTCAATCCTCTCAAGGTATACCCCGTTAATATGGGCCCTTTTTTCTTCCGAACTTCCGGTAATAAAAACTGTTTTTTCAATCATGTTTTTGAACACGGATGATTTCATATCAAAATAGGTTATATCTTCAACACTTGGAATACTCGGAAAATCATCGGGATTCATCCCGACCATCCGGTATTCGACACTGCTTTGATTCATGATTTCAATCCAGTTGTTTTCGATCTCGTTTATATATAATTCATCATTTGGAAAATCTCTGACTATCTCAAATAATTTTCTTGCATTAATTACCACAGATCCTTCTTTCTCAACAACAGCGGGATAAATACCTTCGAAGCCTGTTTCTAGATCGGTTGAAACAAGATTAATTTCGGTTTTAACGGTTTTAATCAGTACAGCTGTTGTAATGGCAATATTTGTTTTTCTTGAAGCTATTGACTGAATCTTTGAGAGCACATCGGTAATGTCTTTCTTTTTAATTCTGATTTTCATAATTAATTCCTTCTTATTTTATAATTAATAAATAAAGGATATATAATATGCATTGTCAATAACTGTAATAAGTTTTTAACAGGTTTATTTCATAATTAAAATTTCAGAAAAAAATGAGCTAAAAATTATAAAGAAAAATTTTATAAAAAGTTAAAGATAAACCAAAATAAAAAAATTGTTGAAAAACAAAAAAGGATTAACAAAAAACGAAACAGAAATATACAATCAGCTGTTTATCCATTTATTCATATCTGAAACAACTGTTACCCAGCCGTTTGATACTCTTAACTTTATAAATTTTTTATATAAGCCATCTGTTAATTGGTATAGTGAATCATAAAGAAAAACTTTTTCAACCACAAAACCTGCGACATCTTTTTTTGATTCTATAAAACCAATATCGGGAACCTTCAGATTTGATATGCCAAGGCTTTCACCCGTTATGGTAAAACTCCACTCTTTATCTTCTTTTCTATATAATAGGTTTAATTCTTTAACAACAGCACCCTTTTTCAGGGAGATAATACCCTCTTCGAGACCGGCATCTTTTCCATTTATTGTTACTTTTTCAACGGCATCATTTGCTTTTCTTTCCAAGACTATCTTATTTCCGATCTCAAGAAAAACTTTTTTATTGTCGAATAATTCGTTCTGGTCGTTATTGACTATGTAAAACCATAGCCATGTCAGAAATTCACCGCCAAGAAAACCGTACCTGTAGTATGTCAGCGAAACATCAAGCATAACTACCCCGTGAATTTAGATGGCGATAAAAGGGAAAGAAGATCTCGCTCTTTATCTGACAGGCCTAGTAAAATATCTGCCACGGTATAGGGAAAGATCTTTATTAAAGGCTGATGAAACGATGCAGAAAACAGAATTTCTAGGTCTTCGTTTGCCGACCTGTTGTTTGAAAAAAACCAGAGCATTGCTTTTTCGTAATTCCACACAACATCATAAATATTGGGAACAGCCGGCACCCTCAGGAAAAGAGAATCGGTTACCTGTTCCTTTACGGCTTTTTTTTCATTGGCAGTTAAATATCCTCTTCCGCTTTCTCGGATTCTTTTATCTGATTCGATACAAAAATATTTTCTGATGATCTTGGGAGAAACGCTTTTTTTGTCAATTCTTAATGAAAAGATAAACAGTTCGTCGATAACAAAAGAAGATCCGTCAAAATCCGGGTTAAAGTGGTTATTGAAGGATGTCCACCCGGTTGTTTTATTAGAAGGATCAACATCGTTTTCCCTGAAGGAGTGTTTTTCCAAACCTTTTTTAACCGTATCGAGAACAGGTCCTTTAATTTTGCCCTCGACATAATATCTGTTTATAGATACAGAAGATGATAATAAACCCATAACTTTTTAAGCGCCGCAACCTTTTGTCATTAATGAATGAATACCATATATTGTGTAATAGAACTATTAAGCTTAATATATATTGTTTGTTGTCAATTAACAAGAGATTTTAAAAACAAAAATGAAGTTTCTGGCCGATTTACATATTCATTCACGCTATTCACTGGCAACATCGAAAAACACGGATGTTGAGAGTCTTTGTATCTCTGCAAGAAAAAAAGGAATAACCGTGCTTGGAACGGGCGATTTTACGCATCCCGCCTGGTTTGGAGAATTAAAAGAAAAACTTGTTCGGGCCAAAGACGGTCTGTATAAACCCAATAAGAGTATCTCCGGCAAAATTGAAAAATTTATTCCGGAATCATGCGAAGGAATAATCCGGTTTATCCCGACCGCTGAGATATGTAACATATATAAAAAGGGCGGCAGAACCAGAAAAATTCACAGCATTATATTATTACCGGATCTTTCTCTGGCTGAGAAACTGAACCGGAGACTAAGGAAAATAGGAAAGACCGAATCCGACGGAAGGCCCATATTTACATTTGATGTGGTAAATCTGCTTGAAATGGTTTTTGATATAACAGACAGGGCAATGTTCATTCCTGCCCATATATGGACACCATGGTATTCGCTCTTTGGCTCAAGGTCCGGGTTTGATTCGATGGAGGAATGCTTCGGAGATTTTTCAAAATATATATTTGCAGCAGAGACGGGATTGTCTTCAGACCCAGACATGTGCCGGAGATTTTCCGGTCTGGACGGAGTAACGCTCATTTCCAATTCGGACGCCCACTCTCCCATGAAAATAGGCAGAGAGGCGAATATTTTCAACACCTCCGTCTGTTATGATTCAATAATATTAGCAATAAAGAAAGGCTGCCCGGAAGAGTTTGCCGGCACCGTTGAATACTATCCGGAAGAAGGCAAGTATTACGCGGACGGACACAGAAACTGCAGACAGTCTCTCCTGCCTGAAGAAACGGACAGATGCGGAGGTGTCTGCCCGGTATGCAGGAAACAGATAACAATCGGCGTGCTCCATAGAATTCAGGCGCTTTCGGATAAAGCAAAAAAGAAAGAGACAACGCAGAAATATCTTAAGACAATCCCTCTGTTAGAGATTCTTTCGGAAATTTTTCAATTGAACCCGGGTTCAAAAAAATTATTGCTCTGGTATAATAAATTACTGGAACAGTTCGGGCCTGAACTTGATATTCTTAATTTCACAGGCATCGGTGAAATCAGAAATTCAGGAGTCCCTCTTCTTGCGGAAGCAATAGAACGGATGAGAAAAAACGAAGTAACGATTACACCCGGTTTTGACGGAAAATACGGAACCATCGAAATATTTAAAAAAGAAGAAATAGCTGGTATGAAATTAATGCTGAACCGGTTATCTGGTATATAGGCGGTTTTATAACCGCAATATATTGATATTTAATCTAATTGTTATATTTCCTCTTGAAATGTTTAAAAAGTTATGTATAATTTAATATAATTTAGTTGAAGCTGAGAGAATAGATAAAATTATAAAACAGTATATTGTTGCGGAATCGGGCCTGGGATTATGGTGAAAAAATTTTTCTTAAATAATGCACGGAAAGCGGCGCTGACCGGGATTTTTTCCGTTCTGTTGGTGATTGGATCCTGCCTTCCCTCTTTTGCCGTAGGCGATATATATAAATTCATAGATGAAAACGGCGTGGTACATTTTACCAATGTGCCCGCAAATCCGTCTTATCAATACAGGTTGTTCATAAAAGATTATACTTCAAGAAAACCGCTGCGCTTAAGTTCTTATTCACCGGACGTATATGATGACATGATTACAGAAGCTTCCAGAAGGCACGGGATTGCATTTTCCCTGCTGAAAGCCGTTATAAAGGTTGAATCCGATTTTAATCCGAGAGCGGTTTCCAGAGCAGGCGCATTGGGGTTAATGCAGATAATGCCTGTAAATGCGAAAGCTTTCGGAATGAGAGATCCTTTTGATCCGAGGGAAAATATTCTTACAGGAACACAGTATTTCAGGGAACTCCTCGAGCGGTTCAACGGAAAACTGCATCTTGCTCTTGCTGCCTATAATGCCGGACCAACGGTTGTTGACCGTTATAACAGCATTCCTCCGATAAAAGAAACCGAAGATTACGTCGAAATGGTCATGAAATATTTTAATCTTTTTAAAAAGAAAGATTAACTTCCAAAACAGCTTAATGGTGGGTTATCTTAAAAACAGAATTTCGCTTAGAATTTGTAGTTATCCGCCAAAAGGAAATACATGTATAACTCTTATTATATCAGGTTGTTATCAATATTTCTGCTGGTTTCTGTTTTTCTGCATGCCTGCGCTACTACAGGCACGATGGAAGAAAAGCCGTCTGCTGCAATAAAAGAAGTTTTGCCCAAAATAGGTCTTGCGCTTGGAGGCGGTGGCGCCCGGGGATTTGCAGAGATAGGGGTATTAAGAGTCCTTGAACAGGAGAAGATACCCATCGATGTTGTTGTGGGAACTTCTGTTGGCAGCCTGATAGGAGCAATTTATGCCGATTCAGGCAGTGTGCTTGATGCTGAATTTATCGCGATCTCAATAACCGAAGAGGATATTTTTGATTTCAGGGTTTTCTCTTTCCTTTCGGGCGGCTTTGTAAAGGGAGAAAAACTCAAATCTTTTTTGAACACCCGTCTTCGCAGTAAAAACATCGAAAACATGAAAATTCCATACGGCGCTGTATCGGTTGATTTGAGAACAGGACAGGCCGTGCTTTTCGACCGTGGCCCTGTTGCGAGGGCAGTTCACGCCTCCTGCGCCATACCAGGTGTTTTTGTTCCTGTTGAAATCGGAGGCAGGGTTTTTGTCGACGGGGGAGTCACAGACCCCATTCCGGTTGATTTTGCAGTAAAAAAAGGAGCAGATGTTGTCATTGCAGTAGCCATCTCTCCCGCCCTGCCTCAGGTTGCACCGAAAAATCCGATAGAAGTGGTGTTTCATGCCGTTACAATAATGTCTTCCGAGATAGCAGTGCTTGGAGCAAAGAAGGCTGATGTTGTTATTCATCCGGATGTCGGAAGTGTCGCCTACGACGATTTTGGTCAGAAGAAAAGGCTTATTGAAGCGGGCGAAAAGGCTGCGCGCGCAGCTTTACCGGAGATACGTGCCGCGATCAGAGCAAAGACAAAACGGGTTCCGGTGACGGAAGAAAAGAAATAGGGGAAACAAGGGGTTCAGGCTTCAAGGGTTCTATGGTTCAATCGAAGGGCTGGACTGGCTCTTTTGCTTGACCCCAAGGTCTCTCTGCTCCTTGAACCCTTATTGGAGCGCTGGTTTATTCCGTGTATTTTAAAACTATTCCAGTACGGGTCGGAAGATAAAGGCTGATAAACTGGCGCGTTGAGTTTCTCGCCTTATCCAAAAGAGTGTGGTGTTCCTGTCCCTGGTTAAGGCGGTCATATCCTCCGAATTCCTTTGAATCGCTGTCAAAAATCATCTTATATGTTCCGGGAGGAGCATCAAAACAATAGTCGGTGAAGGAGCGGGTGGGGTGAAAATTGAAGGCAAAAAGAAGACCGGCCCTCCGGAAAGATATTACCTTGTCATTTGTATTTTCATATAATAGCATGGGCGATGAAGAGGCGAGAAGATTAAAATTCTTTGCCAAGACAATCATGTCGCGGTCGAAATTTGCCAGAAGTCGGTATTTTAGCGAAGGGTCGTCCGCAAGATGCCACTGGCGCCTTGCATAATGATATGACCAGTTATTGCCAGGTCTTGGAAAATCAATCCAGTCTGGGTGACCGAATTCGTTACCCATGAAATTCAGATATCCGTTTCCGGCTGCAGCCATAGTGATAAGTCTTATTAATTTATGCAAAGCGATTCCCCTGTCGACCCTGAAGTTGTCATCATTTATGGTCATGTGCTCATACATATCGGAGCCGATGAGCCGGAAAATGAGGGATTGATCGCCTACGAGAGCCTGATCATGAGATTCGCAATAGCTAATGGATTTTTCTTCAATCCGCCGGTTGTTGAGTTCATACCAGAGATGGCCGGTCGGCCATTGTTCATCGTATGAATCCTTGACCAACCTTATCCAGTAGTCCGGTATTCCCATTGAAAACCGGTAGTCGAAACCGAAGCCCCCTTCCGATAAAGGAACAGCAAGCCCCGGCATTCCGCTTATATCTTCCGCTATTGTTACCGCATCCGGTCTGATAGCATGAGTCAGTTTATTTGCTAACGATAGATAGGTCAAGGCATCATCATCAACATCCTCGTTGAAGTAATCTTCGTGTGATGTAAACGTTTTTCCCAGACCATGATGGAGATACAGCATGCTTGTTACGCCGTCAAACCTGAATCCGTCAAAATGGTATTCATCGAGCCAGAACCTGCAGTTGGAAAGAAGAAAATGCAGAACCTGAAATTTTCCATAATCAAAACAGCGGGAATTCCACGCGCTGTGCATCCCTCGAGAGCCTTCATGAAAGTACTGGTGCAGGGTTCCGTCGAAACAGCTTAACCCCTCAACTTCATTACAAACAGCATGGGAGTGAATTATATCCATTATGACCGCAATGCCTGCCAAATGGGCCGAGTCGATAAGTTTTTTCAAATCTTCGGGTGTTCCGAAACGAGATGACGGGGCGAAGAAACTTGAAACCTGATATCCGAATGATGCGTAATAGGGATGTTCCGGGATAGCCATAAGCTGGATCATGTTGTAACCGGAGGAAATTATACGGGGCAGTATTTTATCCGTAAATTCTCTGTATGAACCGATTTTACCTTCCTGCTGGGCCATGCCTATATGGGCTTCATATATGAAAACTGCATCCTGCCGGCACTTGAAATCAGGACAGCGCCATGCATAAGGCTTTTGAGGAAACCAGACCTGGGCGTTGAAAATAAGCGTTTGCGGGTCCTGGATAACCCTGTTGGCATAAGCAGGGATGCGGTCGCCTTCCCCGCCTGGCCATCTGATCCGGAGCCTGTAAAGGTCGCCGTGTTTCAGGGCTTCTGCCGGAAGAGCAATTTCCCAAACCCCATCCTCGTTAATTCTTTTTAATGAAAATTCAGTTTTTTCCCGCCAGCCCGTCATGTCCCCAATGAGGCATATTGAAACTGCATTAGGAGCCCATTCACGGAAAATCCATACGTTTTCAGAAAAATGAAGGCCGAAGAAAGTATGTCCCGAAGCAAAATCGGCAAGATTATTGCTGTTTTTAACAAGAAGAGCCTCTTTTTCGATTACCTTGTTTATCCTTTTTAAAACTGAAGTTTTATAGGTTTTAAGGAACGGATCGTTTTCATAAAACCGGTGATTATTGTCAGGGGTTGTTTTCACAACAGGCTGCCTCACGAAAAAGTGTTTACCAAGAGTTAATCAGGGGGCGTTGCAGCATCTTTTCATAAAGATTAATATACTGACGCGCCGTAACGGAATGGTTGAAATTAGCAAGGCTCTCAAGCATGACTCTTTTTATCTGCTTTTGTTTTACCTTCTGAGGTAAATCGAAAAAAGTCATTGCCTGACGAATTGCCCAGAGAAGTCCCTCGGTATCATAAAATTTAAAGAGAAAACCGTTTCCCGTATCTTTTTCAGGAGCCAGTTCTGTTATGGTATCGTGCAGGCCTCCAGTATCATGTGCAACAGGCAGTGAGCCGTATAACGGGCCAATCATCTGCGGCAGGCCGCACGGTTCAAAGCGAGAGGGCATAAGCACGAAATCCGAGGCGGCATATGCAAGTCGTTCAAGGTTTTCATCGAAATCACACACAGCTACACGGTTTTGAAACCGGTGAAAATCGACGATATTTTTGAAATGGGGTTGATATTCCCCGTTTGCAACGAAAACGATCTGAAGATTCCTGTGCCAGTACGAAGAAACAACAGCATAAAGGATCTCAGCAAGAAGCTGCGATCCTTTTTGTACCGAGTCAAGCCTTGATGGCCAGAAAAACATCGGTGCCGAATCATCCTGTATAAGCCCCAGTCTTTTCTGAAAGGCGCGTTTGTTTTCGGCCTTTCCCCTAGCGAAATCTTTTGCGGAAAACCGGCATTTAATCTCGCTGTCTGTGGCCGGATTGAAAGATGAATCAGGCGCATTAAGTATTCCGGCCGCGCACCCGGCGAACCATTTGTTTGAAAGTTCCTGTTTCAGATAGGTTTCGACAAAAGAATGTTTGTCTTCGATTATCTCTGCAAGAAAGGTCGGGCTGACCGTATTAACAAAATGAGCTGCAAAAACCCCGCTTGTCAGGAGATCTACCGGGTTTGATTCGCGTGTTCCCCAGTAATCATATGCCATGCGTTCATAGTAAAAATTCTGCCAGTATGAAGCAGCGTCTATTCCTATATCTTCAATGTTTGAAAGATAAGTTTTCTTTGTGTGGATGTTATGAATTGTAAACAAACAGGGTATGCCAAGCTTTCTCGATACAGCAGGTATCAGTCCGGTCATCCAGTCGTTACAATGTATAAGATCGGGTCTTACGCGAGGTATGATGTTGTTTATAACTTCGCGCTGAAATGAAAGGCCTATTTTAAGGTTTTCCCAGCCATAGTCTGAATAAACATGATTAAGGTAATAAAAGACCCTGTCTTCGGCCAGATGAATCCTTTCATCAGGCATTTTGCGTCGTATTAAATCCAGCTCTTTATCGAAAATATGCGCCAACTGGGCGCTGAAGATACCACGGTAATCGGGCAGGGCGACGTGTACATCAGCTCCTTGGTCAAAAAGGGCGCTTATCAGCGCTGCAGAAACATCAGCCAGTCCCCCGGCTTTTGCTGTGAGACGGTTTGCAATATTGCCCATCCCTTCCGGAAGGGATGTAACTTCCGGGGTTACGATAAGTATCCTGGGATTTTTTTTCGGATCATCATTCATTGGTCTTTCCTTGGTTGGACTTTAAAAAACTTTATTAAAGCTCCCTGTTTCGGTTAATATCAGGCCCAAGTTAAAAATTCGGGGGTGTTTTTAATCCAATCGTCGCCTTTTGGTATTGCCCTCACCGTAAAGCCAAACCTTCCTGAATTATTACATATTATGTCACACCCATAAAGGTACCGTCCGTCCCCGAGATGTTCCCGGACGTTCATTGATTCCGCTTTTCCCTCTGTAACAGAATCAACGGATTTCATCCGGCCGAAGTAAAGCTGTATTTCCACCTCCTCCGGTTTTAATTCTCCGAGATAGACTTCTGTTGTTACATCAAAAGAAGCTCCCGCCCTAAACGGACCGGATTGTTTTCTGACCGGAGTTTCCAGTTTTATAAATCTCCATAAAGACCGAAGTCTCTCGCGCTGGATGGCAAGTGTTTTTGCTTCTGCGGCATTATCCGATAAAAGATCCTGCAACCGTTTTGCGGAAGGAAGATAAAACAGGTTGTTGTAATTTGAAACCATAACATGGCTGCAGAAGTTTTTCATGGCCATTTTCATTGATTCTTTCATTTTATTAAGCCATCTCTGCGGAGAATCACCGTTTTTTCTGTCATAAAAACAAGGTATCACTTCATCCGTCAGAACGTTGTAAAAGGCCTGACTTTCGACGTTGTCCTGATATTCGTGATCAAAATATTCTTCCCCGTTGCCGATTCGCCAACCCCTTTCTTCCGAGAAACCTTCGCACCACCACCCGTCAAGGATGCTTATGTTGATAGCACCGTTTATGGCAGCTTTCATACCGGATGTCCCGCAGGCCTCAAAGGGTCGTCTCGGTGTATTGAGCCAGACATCGGCACCCTGAACAAGGACCCTTGCAATGTCGATGTCATAATCCTCCAGAAAAATGAGACGGTGGCGGATGTTCGGTTTCTGAGCGAATTGAACTACTTTTTTTATAAGATCCTTTCCTTCCTGATCTTTTGGGTGTGCTTTTCCTGCAAAAATCATCTGTACCGGATGTGTTTTTGATGTCAGAATGGATTCAAGGCGGTCAGGGTCCATGAACACAAGGTGCGATCTTTTGTAAGTTGCAAACCTGCGGGCAAAAACAATTGTCAGGGCATCCTGGTCAAGAACGGATTCTATATCTCCCATCATTGATTTCGGGGCATTCCGTTTTTCATACTGTTTTACCATCAGCTCACGGCATGTACGAATGAGTCTTGATCGGTTCAATTCATGAACCCGCCAGAATTCCTCGTTGTAAATGCTGTCTATGCGGTTCATAATAATAGAGTTCCAAGGATGCTTGTTCCATCCCGGACCAAGGTAACGGTCTAACAGAAGCGACATCTCATATGAAAGCCAGGACGGCACATGGGCTCCGTTTGTGATATGCGTGATCGGGATTTCCTCCACAGGTCTTTCCGGCCAGACATGAGACCACATTTTGCGGGCAACTGCGCCGTGAAGCATGCTTACTCCATTACGGTGTTGGGCCATTCGCAGGCCGAGAACAAACATTGAAAACTGGCCGTCTGAATCTTTCCATGCAGGCTGACCCCATGATAAAATCTCTTTTTCATCGGCGCCCAGATTCTCTTTAAGAGGTTCAATATACGGTTTTACGATTTCAGCCGGAAAAACATCGTGCCCTGCAATCACAGGTGTGTGTGTGGTGAAAACCGTTGACCGGGGGGCAATTTCAAGAGCGGTTTTCAGATCGACATTGAATTTTGAAATGATTTGATAAAGACGCTCAATTCCGGCAAACGTGCAATGTCCTTCGTTCATGTGAATTATTGACGGGAAGATGCCCATTGCTGAAAGGGCGCGCATTCCGCCTATTCCGAGAACGACTTCTTGGGCCAGACGCTTATGCTGGTTGGCAGGATATAAATTGGCCGTTATTTCCCTTATTTCAGGAGGATTATCGGGCAGGTTGGTATCAAGCAGGAAAAGAGAGGCTCGTCCGACCATCAGTTTCCAAACCTGGGTATGGATACCGCCGTTAGGCCCGCTTATATTTATGAATAGTTCTTTTCCCGATAAATCAAGAGCCCTTTCAATAGGAAAAGTATAAAGATCGATTTCCGGAAAGTCTTCCTGCTGCATTCCGTCACGGCTAAGAAACTGCCTGAAGTATCCCTGTCGGTACAGGAGGCTTACTCCCGTCAAAGGAAGCTTCAGGTCGGAGGCTGCTTTCAGATGATCCCCGGCAAGTATTCCAAGACCGCCGGCAAAAAGGGGAAGGCATTCATGGATACCGAATTCCATCGAAAAATATGCTATATTTCCGCCTGTTCCTATGGGCGAATCTGAAAGGGTCTGCTTCGGAAGGACGGCGCGTTCAAAGTTTTCTTTAACCCTTTGCTGGTGAGCAAGAAAACCTCCATCAATTGAAAGTTCTTCGAGCCGTTCCTTTGGAACCATGGTTGAAAAAACAATCGGATTTCTCCCTGAGTCTCTCCAGATTTTAGGATCTACTCTTCTGAATAACTCCTTGGCGTCATGCTGCCAGCTCCACCAAAGATTACGTGATAGTACATCCAGAAAAGAAAGAGATTCCGGTATTGTCGGAAAGACCTGAAAAGGCTGTAAATATTTCATTTTATGGGGTCCTTGAAGAAAGGGTTGAGATTTTTTGTTTGACTTTTAAAAGCTTCGTCCTGACGCGTAACATTTCGCTTGCCCCCCAAGCCTGAGCATCACACCCTCTTGTTTTGTGCGGATAATCACCGTCAAGTATTTCAGGAAGATGGCCGGTGCATCCGTAATTTATAATCCCGACAGCCGAGGAAAGCAAAGATAAAGCTGTATCTTTCGATCCTGGTCCGTATACTTCAACCCACGCTTCGCAAAAAGAGGGAAAAAGCCATGTCCAGGCCGTTCCGTTATGATAGGCAGGCTTACGTGCCGTGTCTTCATCGCCTGCGTATGTTCCATGGTATGGATTGAACGGGTCATTTAAAACAGAACCGGAATATTTTATTTCCAGTGGTCTGTGAACGGAGCGGTCGGCGAGACTTCTTATGGCGCCAGGAACAAGCAGTTCTTCGCAGGCGGAAAGGATTTTGCGGCAAAGGCAATAATCCGTAACTGCGCCGAAAGTTATGGCAAGAAGCTGGTTCGGTCTGAGGGCATCGTCGGGTTCCGCTCTGTGTGCCGGAACTCCTGGTCGTGCGTAGAGACAATCGGCAAGATAGCCTTGCTCTATAGAAAAGAGATTATAAATTGATTTTTGAACTTTTCCGGCAAGAGCTTTCCATTTGTCGGTTTTATCGCAAGGGTCTGTTTCTGAGATGAATGACAGCGCATTGTACCAAAGAGCCTGAATTTCAACCGGATAGCCTTCTCTTGGTGTACATGCGGGATAATTTGTGTCCATCCATGTAAAATGAGCCGGGCTGAATATAAGGCCCGAATCGCTGTCCATGTACATTCCGTTAGGCGTACCGGATATCAGTTTTGTTGCAATGGAAACCAGTATATCGCGGATCATCCTGCCTTCTGCTTTCAGGTCAAGAAAAGCATCACTTCCTTCAGCCCTGGTGAGATCCGAACATGCGGCGAAAAGCCACAATGGTGCATCGGAAGTGTCTCTGTTTCCTGCATCTAGGCCTATCATCATGTTAGGAATGGTACCGTCTTTTTCAAACCGGGCAAAGTGTTTTACTACTAGCGCAGCCTCTTTATTCTTTCCCGCAGCGATCAGACCTCTTGTGAAGATAAGAGAATCGCGGCCCCAGTCCAAAAACCATGGATATCCAGCGATTATGGATTTGTATGGCCCTCTTTCAGTAATGTAATGATCAAGAGCGCAAGTCAAAGCATCTTCAATTTTCCATGATGAAGATGGTTTTTTACGGGATGTATCCGGTTCAGTGGCAGGAGCAGCGGAAGAGATCATATTTTTTTCTTTGGCATTGCCCACACAGGCAGACAGAACGGCCTCTTCGTTTCCTTTTAAGAATGTATAGAAATAGCCCGGGCTGAAAAGATCAGAATCCGGATCAAGCCCCCTTTCGGCTTCTAAAGGCCTGTGCACCATGTACTGCCATTCGGATTCGGAAATAAAATTGCCTTTCGACAAATTTACTGAAAGACCGTTCCCGCCTTGTGGGGCAAAGATAAATCCATTCGCCTGCGCAGTTAAGGCTTTTGGCCAGGAATGTTCGGGGCCCATATATGCCTTGGTTGTATCATGAAAATTGCGGTATTCAATATCCGGTCTCAATATCAGTTGCACTTCCTTATTGTCTGATAAGCACCTGTCGTTATTTCCGTCCGGCAAGCGTTGGAAAATAAGACGAATTGCATTTTCACCGGCTACCATGCGAAGCATTATGTCAAAAAGAATGTGTTCGCCCTGACCTGTCGGTATGCGGTAATGCCAGACTCCGCCAGCCTTATTGTCTAATCTAAAAGAATCAAGGCAATCTATACAAATGTCCTGAGAAAAACCCTGAAAGACAATCCATGCACGACATCTTGTAAAAACGATCAGGCGATCCACAGGATATTCACTATTGATGTTTGCCGCGAGAAGGGCATCATATTTGCTGTTCAAAGTGCACCAGGAAACCGGAATATGCAACATGGCCCCGCGGCCGTTTGTGTCCATAAAGGTAATAGAATTTTCAAGAAGTTCCGGGCGTGCGAAGGATCTTTTCACCCGCGTGTTTTCATGTCCTGATAGGAAAAGAACAGGTGCATCGGCATGCTTTGTCCGGCCCTTATCATAAACCGTAAGGTTAAGGCTCAACCTTTGGTGCTCGGCCGGAGTTTGAATCGGATAAAACAGGGCAAAGAAAGAACCATCCCGGCAGGGAAGACCCTCTTCCTGGGATAAAACAAAATCCTGGTTTATTATGCGGGATAAAAAGGGTTTATCCGCCACAACCATCAGGAAGTGGTCAGGCGGTACCATAACCTCTCTTTTGAGATCTTTAGGCCATCTCCAAATAATTACCCTTGTTTCTCCGGTAAATGGATTCCGGCTCCTGCAGAATTCAACCGGATTATCAAAAAGAAGATCAGCCTCTTTATCGACATCCAATTCTCCTATATCGTTATATCCGCTGTACAGCCTAATAACTTCTATCGCTTTTGCTCTAAGTTTCCGCTTCATTACTTTTTCGGGCGGAATAAAATTATTGCCGGCATTGATCTTTACAAGATCCAGATCTTGTTCTTCCGCAGATAAACACAAGACACGGCCCGGGTCTAACAAACACGAACTTATGCTGCCCGAAGATTCGATTTTAATTCTGTTTGATGTTATCAGATCAAAGTATGCCGCTTGTCCCATTCCGGCTTTTTTATCATCCCAGGAAACCATCGTTTTGTTGTTGTCGTCAAGATTTATAACTATCAGAAGCTTTTTCCCCGTAGGAATATGATGACGAAGCAGAACCAGGTGGTTTCCCGTACCCTGCCCGATCAGATTTAAGGCTGTTTTGTCTGAAAAAGCCGGATGATTCTTCAGTATATCTGAAAGACGGGCTAAAAGCTCAACCTGATTTTCTTTTGCGCCCCAGTTAAGGGAAGATGCACCATGCACATCGATCTTTTCAGAAGCAAACCATTCCACTCCGTTTGCAAAACCGAAAGAACCTTCTGCAGAAGAAAGAGCGGACAAGGCTGTTCTCATCATTGCATACATTTTCGAGCGGGATGCAAGTCTGTTATTATCGTGCGTTTCGGCAAAATTCACAAGAATACCGTCTTCTCCGGAAATGGCTATTGCACCGGGTAGATAATTTTCTATCTGGCTTCGATCGTAATTTTGAAACAATTCAGAATAGGCCCAGTCAAAATTGCCTGTGTTCAAAAGATCACGTGTTACCGATATTTTTCCACCAAGCCCTTCAAGAAAAAAAATGGTATCCGGGAATTGTTCCCTGACCGATGAGATAATGAATTTCCAGGCAGGAATGGGAATCATGTACCCGGCATCACACCGGAATCCGTCGACTCCCCTGCGACACCATGTCAGAAATACATCAGCCATGTATTTCCACAGGTCTTTCTTTGAATAGTTGAGCATTGTCAGATCTTCCCATCTCACACCCCATGCGCCGGGGACTTCAATACGTCCTTCGTTGTCCCGCACGAGCCACTCTGGATGGGTTTCATGCAGGGAGGCTCCCCATCCTGTGTGATTGATGGCAATATCTATAAAGATTTTTGCGCTGCGCTCATGAACGGCATCAACCAGTTCGATGAATTGTTCGAGAGGGGTTGCCCGGGTATCGAATTCAGCCAGTGCAGGGTCTACCGATGTAAAACCTAAAGCCGCAAAAGGGCTTCCAAAACGGCCCATGCGGGCATATGTTGTCGGCGTGGGGTTGATCGGAAGAATCTGAATGCCTCTGACTCCAAGCCTGCCAATGATAAAGTCGAGCTCCCGTGTGAGATCGCGGAATGTTCCCGATTTAGGGATTACTGTATATCCTTTTCCATCAAGGTTTTGTATCCATTTTTCTTCCGTTTGGTTTGTAATGCCTCTTCCGTCTTTGTTGGGCCCGAACTGACGTACAAAGGCATTGTATATAATGTTGGCGCAACAGGTACCCGCCGGTTTTACATTGATTATGGTATTGGAGCCTTCGGGCCATACTGGGTTGATACCACCTTCCTTTAAAAAAAAGCATTTTGCTTCAAAATGCCCTACTTCGAATAAAGGAACGGTTATCCGGAAAGTTGTTTCATTAATCTTCTTCATGGGAAGGTCAAACCAGTCCCTTCCAAGAGGCGGCTCATCGCAAAGGACTTCTCTTATTATTTCGCCCCTGCTGGTTCCGGCATGACCCAGGTTGGTGCGGAGCCAGGCGCTTCCTTTCGTGGGTGCCGGAAGGGTTAATATAAAAGTCTGTGTGTCGCCCTTAAACATCAATATATGAATTCCCGGAGCCGGATTCTGTGCCCACAGGGCTAAAGTTTCCATGATTTACTATCCTTCAAGCGCATGTTTTACAAGATGTCCCAGCTCAGGAAAGATCAAGTCTTTACACGCGAGTTGACAGGCTTTAAGGCTGCCCGGCATGCAAAACACCAAGGTTTTTCCTATAATCCCCGCTGTTGCGCGGGATAACATCGCCGCCGAATCTATCTCTTCAAAACTGAGCTGGCAAAAAAGAGTACCGAACGCAGAAAGTTCTTTCTCAAATAAAGGGCGCACAGCTTCAATTGTGACATCTTTGCCGCTGATCCCGGTGCCCCCTGTCAATAAAAGGGCATGAGGATCCAAGTCGTGGATGGCTTTCCGGATTGTTTCTGTTATTCTGTAAACGTCATCCGGAACAACCCGGTAGAAGACAACGTCATAACCCTCTTTTATAGCCTTTTTTGTAATCCAGCCTCCGCTTTCGTCGTTCTCTTCAGACCTTGTTGTTGAAACTGAAATGACGCCTATTCGGATCCTTCCGGGGGTATTTTTTCTGTGTTCATCCACACCCATATTTTATCCTTTTTCCAATACGACCTGGTCGATGCCATCATGTTCGGACAGAAGTACATTTACCGTTTCAAGCCGCCTTGTTGCAACAAGTTTGCCGACATAGTTTGCCTGGATGGGAAGCTCCCGATGCCCTCTGTCGACAAGAACAGCCAGCTCTATGCGGTCTGGTCTTCCGTAATCCATGATTGCATCCATGGCCGCCCTAATCGTCCTGCCGGTAAAGAGAACATCATCGACAAGAACGATCTGCTTTTCGTCGATGGAAAAGAAAATATCGGTGGCTTGGACTACCGGGTGATGGCTGATTCTGGTCCAATCGTCTCTGTAAAGAGTGATATCGATTACACCGGTCGGTATTTTTATGCCTTCAATTGTCTTTATTAAAGACTGAATTCTTCTGGCAAGAAAAACACCGCGTGTTTGAATTCCTATAAGGGATAAATTCCCGGCGCCTTTATGAATCTCCAGTATTTCATGAGCAATTCTTGCAGTTATCCGCTCAATATCCGCAGCATCGAGTATCGTAAATGATTTTTTCATTGTTTCTCCGGCACAGATATATTTGACAGGCTTTACACGTTGTAAATATAAAAATTAACTGAAACCATAATATGTTATTATATCATGCATGTAATTTTGTTCAAGAGATAAATGAATACAATGATCCGGTCAGAGCCTGTCCGAATAGCCTTGATTTTGCATGATGTTTTATCTATTGTGCGTTAAAAAAAAGGTGCTTTAGCCTCAAAAGGCTCTTTTATTTAGATCGCAACTTATTTATATTAGTTGATAATAGATTGAAGGACAAGTTTACATGCTTTCTTCTTATACTGGAGTAATATTAGCAGGCGGGCTTAATTCCCGCTTTTCGGGCACCAATAAGGCCTTTATGCAGATTAGGGGTAAGCGGATTCTTGATCATATATACGATGTTTTCAGCGATCTCTTTGAAGAAATTATTCTGGTTACAAACGATCCGTTGAAATATCTTGGGTGGAATCTGAAAATTGTGACGGACATTCATCCTTCAAGAAGTTCCCTTACAGGCTTGCATGCCGGACTTTTTTATGCAACCGGCTCTCATGTTTTTATTACCGCCTGCGATACTCCTTTTTTAAGAAAAGATCTTGTTGAAGCGTTAATCAGTGCGGCGTTGCCTCAAACAGATATAGTTATTCCCGAAACAACATCAGGCAGAGAGGCTCTTTGCGCTGTTTATTCAAAAAGATGCTTGAAACAGATTGAAAATCAGCTTGAAAAGAATGATTACAAAATTCAAAGATTTTTCAACAAAGTACGAGTTGTAAATATTTCTGAAAAGAAACTCCGGGCAATAGATCCTGAATTAATATCATTTTTTAATGTCAATACTCCTCTTGCACTTGAAAAGGCAAAAGAAATGGAGAAAAAATAATGTTTATTTTATTTGGAATTCAACAGAGGATTAATTATGAATTTGCTGATACTTATCGATAAAATAAAGAATAGTCCGGAATATAACAGGGTGGGGATGATATTATGCCACAATGGTGTGGTTCGTGGAACATCCCGTGACGGGCGAAAAGTTTCGGGGCTCAAAATAGCGGTCGATCATAAAAAATTAATTATGATCATTGAGGAAAACAAAAAGCGACCGGGCATTGTCGAGATACTCGTTGAGATTGATGAAAATAAAGAACTATCCGTGGGAGATGATGTAATGTTTCTTGTTGTTGCCGGAGATATCCGCGATAATGTGATTCCGGCTCTTGATGACACTCTTAACAGAATTAAAACGACAGTAACACAAAAAACCGAGTTTTACTTATAATGCTCTCGCAAACAACCCGCATGAGTTTGTGGCGACACCACAAAGCATGATAATTCTGTTTTCATAATAAGTTGTTTGCGGTCTTAAATTATTACTTCAAACCGGTAGGAAACATATTATGCCATCTTTTACTCATATTGACAAAAATGGAAGTGTGCGGATGGTTGATGTCACGGAAAAAGAACCGACAGATAGGCGAGCCGTAGCGCAGGGTACAATATCCATGAATAAAGCCACCTTCAGGATGATCAAGAACAGGAAGGTGAAAAAAGGCAATGTACTTGAAACTGCCCGGATTGCAGGAATAATGGCCGCGAAAAACACATCGGGCCTTATACCGATGTGCCATCCCTTGAATTTAACCCATGTCGCTGTTGATTTTTATCCGGATGAATCCGGAAATAATATAAGAATAAAGGCCACGGTCAGACTTTTTGACCGAACCGGCGTTGAAATGGAAGCTCTGACCGCGGTGTCGGTTGCGGCTTTGACGATATATGATATGTGCAAGTCATACGACAGGGGAATGACCATTTCAGATATATGCCTTATTGAAAAAGAGGGCGGGAAGAGCGGAAACTTTGTAAGAGATTAGCTTTGACGGACTTTTTATGAGACCGTAAGATTCATACCCGTTAATGTTTAAAAATAACTTTCCATGATAATATCAAAAGCTGTTTCATATATAACCCCGATAAACGGGACTTTTTTCAGCACCTCCTTGAGGAGTAGAAAAACACAGGAAACAATTTCTTACTTACTAAAAACATCCGTTTTGCTGATCGCCTGCTGTTTTACCCTTTTTTTTTACGGATGTTTTGGAAAAATTCTTAAGCCGGTTCCGGAATCCCCAGCGCTTGTAAAGTTGTCTTCTTACGAATACCCTGAATTTATCGACGACACATATTATGATAATCTGGAGGAAGGAATACGGCAGAGCCTCTCATATCTTAATAAAAGACCCCGGAACATAAAATTTGCATTCGGGCAGGATCTGTATGAAACCACCCACATGGTCGATTCTCTGGTTAACTTTCTTGAATTTATAGAAAATAAACCTTCTGCTAATGAATTAAAAAAGCACATCGATGAAAATTATTATGTCTATAAATCAACCGGAACGAAGGGGAGCGGGGACGTTCTTTTTACCGGATATTATGAACCTTTTTTGGAAGGAAGCCTTGTAAAGAGGGACACATATAAATATCCTGTTTACGGAATCCCGCCGGATCTTATCTCGATAGACCTTTCTTTATTTTCTCCGAAATACTCGGGAGAGAAAATTACGGGAAGATATACCGGGCAGACAGTTGTTCCTTATTATGATCGGAAAGAAATTGAAACAGGAGGAATACTTGATGGCAAGGCGCCTGTGTTGGCCTGGGTAAATAATCCTGTTGATCTTTTTTTTCTTCAGATTCAGGGATCCGGAAAGATTTTTCTCGACAACGGAGAAACGATAAATGTTCATTATCATGCTGAAAACGGACATTCATATAAGAGTATCGGGAACCTTCTGATTCAAAATCAAATTATTCCGCCTTCCGAGATGTCTATGCAAAAAATCAGGGCTTATTTAGATTCCAGGCCAGAAGCTGTTCAGGAGATTTTGAATTACAATCCAAGTTATATTTTTTTTAAAACCGAAGAAGACGGGCCAAAGGGATATCTGGACGTAAAGCTGACGCCGGAAAGATCTGTAGCATTGGACAGACGCATATTTCCCCTGGCCGGCCTTGTATATATTGAAGCTGCAAAGCCTGTGGTTAGCGGAAACGGAGCAATCACCGGATGGACAAAAAACAAGAAATTTGTTTTAAACCAGGATACGGGTGGCGCTATTCGGGGGCCGGGCCGGGCCGACATATTCTGGGGCAACGGAAAGTATGCTGAAACAGCAGCAGGAAACATGAAACATAAAGGGTGTTTGTATTTTTTGATTCTGAAACCTGAAAGCGTTCTTAAACCAGATAATGAATAGAAACTAAGGAAGCTGTGATATTGCCAGTTTTATTCTGTCTTGACTATTGTCTGTAAAATCAGTACTGGAACTAGCCTGTATTTTAAAGGAATTTAACTTTTAATTTGTATGGGAGAGAAGCATGCTTGGGATAGGAATGCCGGAACTGATTGTCATTGCTGTTATAGCGCTTATTGTTATTGGTCCCGAAAAACTTCCAGGCCTTGCAAAAACTCTCGGACGCATATTCGGCGAATTGAAAAAGGCTACAAATGAATTCAAGGAAACAATGGAAGTAGAATCCAAAATGGCCGATGTTAAAAAGGCATTTAACGGTATCAACGAAAAAGAGATCTTTGACAAGGCAGAAACAGTGATAGAACCGGAAAACCCTGAAACTGCTTCCGAGCCCACAGCGGATAATACTGAAGATATAAGTAACGATAAACGTGATGAAGATAAAGACGCCTCTATAGGAACCGTTTAAAGATGAAAGAGGATGATAAGATTCCCTTTACAGCGCATCTGGAAGAACTCAGAAAACGGCTTGTATTATGCTGTATCGCAATTGGAGTAGGCTTTGTTATTGCATACGGATTTAAGGAAAAGCTGTTCGAAATTCTGACGCTTCCTCTTGTCCGGGAAATGAGAGCTGGGGATAAAATTATCTTTACCGGTTTAGCAGAAGCTTTTTTTACATATATGAAAGTCGCCTTACTCGCAGGAGTCATATTGGCCTCCCCTGTTATTATATACCAGTTCTGGGTTTTTATAGCTCCTGGGCTGTATCACAAGGAGAGGCGATATCTTGTTCCAATAGTTTTATTATCCGTCTTTTTTTTCGCAGGAGGCGCTCTTTTCTGTTTTTTTGTTGTTTTTCCTTTCGGCATTAAATATTTTTTAAGTTTTGCTACCGATGTTATACAGCCGCTGATTTCCATGAAGGAATATTTAAGTTTTACAACAAAAATGATTCTTGCTTTCGGTCTTATATTTGAGCTTCCCCTTGTTCTTGTGTTTTTGGCGAGGTTTGGAATAGTTACTGTCGAATTTTTGAGAAAAAACAGGAAATATGCTATTTTATTAATATTTATTGTTGCAGCGATTTTGACTCCTCCCGATGTCATTTCTCAGGTTCTTATGGCGATTCCCCTCATGTTTCTGTACGAAATAAGTATAATTGGGGCCATTTTTTTCGGTAAAAAGAAAGAAAATATAACTGGTGTGTGATCCGTAAAAAACAAATTGACAGAATTTGCTGGTGTTGATAGAAAATGAAGGGGAAGACAGAGTCGGTAAAGGTATTTTTTGTTGAAGTTAATTAAATCTTGAAAGGGGGGTAAACGGAATTTATGAGAGTAAAGTCATTATTGCTAGTGGTGTCGGTGGTTGGAATTGCAACTCTTTTTCTTTCAGCATCTATCTTTGCTGGAACGACAGTCCCTGATGTAATCAAGATGGAAACAAAGGGATATGAAAAACACGAAAAAGGCGCTGTTTCATTTTCTCACAAGAAGCATTCCGAGGAATATAAGGCCGGATGCGGCGATTGCCATCATGACGCAAAAGGCAAGCCTCTGGCAAACCTTAAAGCGGGAGATAAGGTTCAGGGCTGCATAGAGTGTCATAAGAAGCCGGGCGAGAAACCAAAAGGGAAAGATGCGCCCAAGCTTTCAAAGAAAGAGGCCCTCGAGTATCATGCTGAAGCTCTACATGATAACTGTCAGGGGTGCCACAAGGACTTTAACAAGAAAAACAATTCAAAGGCAGCTCCTACAACCTGCGCAAAGTGTCATGCAAAGAAGTAAATAAATTTACAGGCAGAGTAATTATTCCGGGCCGGTTTCTTTACAAAGATGCCGGCCCTGCTTTTTGATTATCACGATATATAACGGCATTTTTTATGATGGCTTCTGCCCATGCCGGTGTTCCCAATGCGTGAATGTGGGTATATGTGGCAAGGACATTTTTGAAAACAACGCCGTCTTTGTTTTTTATAAGACCGGATCCTCTTTTTATGCTGAAGACAAGGTTTTCTTCTTCCCCCTCCCATTTAAGAATGTTTGAATAATGAAATTCGTGTCCGAAAATTTCAGTTCCTGTTTTGAAATAAGGATTACTTTTTTCCACTATAACTATTGTATAACCGTGAGCCTGGGGTTTTTTTGAAAAGCCGAAAACTACAGGCAGGATTCCCGCCATATCGTAAGTTTCTCCATCAAGAACGAGCTGTTTTCCCAGGTACATCAGGCCCCCGCATTCCGCATATACAGGAAGGCCTTTTTCCGCAAGGGTTTTTAATTCTTCTTTGTAAAAAGTGTTTTCGGAAAGTTCTTTTGCGTGAGTTTCAGGAAAACCTCCTCCTATATAGAGGGCGTCGATATGCGGAAATGTTTTATTCGACAGAGGGCTTGTATATATTATCTCTGCACCTGCAGAGATAAGCGCATCAATGTTGTCCTGATAATAAAACTGAAAAGCGGAATCTCTCATGATGCCGATTCTGGGTTTTATTGCGAAACCTGCTGGCGGATCGGCATACTCCTTTTCCGATATCTCAATCTTTTCAGAACGCCCTGCCGCCGATAGGCTTGGCACGTCTAAAGCTGTTTGTGACAGTTTGCCGAGATCGATATATTTGACTGCCATTTCCGCAGCAGCAGCAATGGAGTCGGCCGCCCAGTTATGTTCGGCTGTAGGTATAAGTCCCATGTGCCTTTCAGGAAAACTCTGCCTGTTGAGTTTAGGAACGGAGCCGAGAACTGGCACTCCTGTGTGGTGTTCGATACTTCTTGTTAAGATGCTTTCATGCCGTGCGCCTGCAACCCTGTTTAATATCACACCCCTGATATCAACATCTCCGTCAAAATGGATGCAACCCAAGACAACTGCGGCATTAGTCCGGGTGCTCTTGGTGCAGTCAATGCATAAAAGCACGGGGGCCCTGAGAAGTTTCGCAAGCTCGGCAGTGCTGGTAGTTCCTTCGAGATCTATCCCGTCGTAAAGACCGCGGTTTCCTTCAATGATTGACAAGTCGCTGTACATAGAGTGGAAGGAAAATGAAGTAAGTACAAGGTTAACAGGAACAAGAAATGTGTCCAGATTATAGCAGGGCCGGCCTGCAGCAAGAGCAAGCCAGCCCGCATCAATATAATCAGGACCTTTTTTGAAAGGAGAAACTTGTTTTCCGGCAGCTTTTAATGCAGCAATTATGCCGGTAGATATTATGGTTTTCCCTGATCCACCCCTGATGGCCGAAATAACTATTCTGGGAAAAGCCATTTTTTCCTGCGTCACGGAAGAAAGTTAATCTTCATCTTCTGCATGAGCCTGTTTGCCGACCCCTTTGAGACCGATCAGGGTGGTGCTTCCGCTTGACCAGTATTCAAGAATGCCTTCGGTGACCATTTGATTTACGAGATTTTTTACTTCTCTCGGTTTTTCATCCGGCGCCATTGCGTAGAAGTCTTTCAGATAAAACTTTGATTTGCCCTTTTTGCCTTCAAGAGTTTCTACTATCAGTTTTTTTAAAGCTTCTTTGTCCATTATTTGGCCTCATAATAAATTTAACCGGGGCAATTTTTGCCCCGGTTTGTTGTTTGAACTGCTAGAACTTAAACTGCGTTGTCTGGCGCCATGTAAAATAAGCCGGATCACGGAAATCATCAATAAGATGGTGAGTAAACGGAAGGTCGCATTTCTCAAAAAATCTTTCCCATCCTATTCTTTCAGCCCATTCGCCGAGACGTTCATATTTATTTGCGTCTTTTGCATAGGCCTCAACCATTTTCTTGATGGTATCGGTCGTCTGTGGCCAGCGCGGTGGTTCATTGGGCAGGTAAGCAACTACGACTTTAGAAAATTTAGGAGCGCTTATCCTGTTTGAAACCTTTCCGCCGGCCATGATTACTATTCCGTCGCCGACATCATCAGCAAGAGGCATCGAGGGGCACATCGTGTAGCAGTTGCCGCAGAACATGCATCTTTCGGCATTTACGGCAACGCTGTTTAATTTTGCTCCGCCCACTTCAACTTTTGCTGGCTTGATGGCTGCGGTCGGGCATGCAGCTATTGCAAGCGGAATTTCACACATCTTATCCAGATATTCATTGTCAATCATAGGCGGTTTGCGGTGATATCCGAGAATGGCGATATCGGAGCAGTGAACAGCGCCGCACATGTTAAGGCAGCAGGCAAGAGAAACGCGCAGCTGGGCAGGCATTCTCATGCTTTTGAAATCATCAAACAAAACATCCATAGTAGCTTTAACCGGGCCGGAAGCATCCGTAGCCGGTGTATGGCAATGAATCCATCCCTGAGTGTGGACTATATTGGTGACTCCGGCGCCAGTGCCGCCGATCGGGAACTTGAAACTTCCGCCTGCGAATTTTCTGCTCTCAAGGTCTTTTTTCAAAGGAGCAACTTTATCCTGGCTGTCTACAAAAAACTCTATGTTGTTTCTGGTTGTAAATCTTAAATACCCGCTACAGTGCTTGTCTGCGATTTCACAAAGTTCGCGGATATGCGTACAGGTCATAAGACGACAACCGCCTACTCTTACTGTAAAAATCTTATCGCCTGTTTCAGAAACATGAACCAGAACACCCGGTTCAAGAATTTCGTGATACAGCCACTTGCCTTTGTTTTTTGCAATTATCGGATGATAGAACTCATCATATTTTCTCGGACCGATGTCGGTTATCCTGTTTTCCATCGGTTTGTCTTTATTGTATCCTGAGGATATGAATGCCATAGTCTTTACCCCCTATCTCTGATGATATTTTCTGAATTCGTTAATGTCACGAGTAAATCCGCCTTCAACCTCTTCCTCTTTCCAGAAGATGTAAGGATTGGATCTCGGCTCTTTTACATGCTGCGGCATAGGCTTGATGTTTGTTACTTCAAGAAGTTTCTGGAAACCCTGGCGTTTGATCAGTTCGCCGAGTCTTTCACGGTTCTTTCCTTCTTCCATCCACCAATCCCAAATACCTTCAATAACTTCCTTGATTTCGTCATAAGGTTCTTCAACCTTAATAAAAGGAACAAGGAGAGAACCCATCTGGGCGCCGTCAAGAATCGGAGCTTTGGCTCCAACCAGTATTGAAAGTCCTCTATCGTTACCTATTCTCAGGGCTCGCGGCATAACGTTAATGCAGTGCATACACCTCGTACATTCTCTGTTGTTGATTTCGAGCTTACCGCCTTCATAACGCATGCAGCCTGTCGGGCAAAGATTAACTACTTCTTTCTGGATATCGAACTTACCCCAGTCGCGACCTGAATGAGCTCCTGCGTTCGGAGGATATTCTCCGCCAACATATGCCTTAACCGCTTTCTGGTCGATCCTGATGTCATCTTTCCAGGTGCCTATAAAGGACATATCTGAGCGTGCGATTGATGCAACGCAGCAGTTGGGGCATCCGTCGAACTTGAACTTGAATTTGTAAGGAAATGCCGGACGGTGCAGTTCGTCCTGATAATCATTTGTAAGCGTGTGGCATAAAGCCTGCGTATCGTAGCAGGAATACTCGCATCGTGCCTCACCGATACAATCCGAAGGAGTTCTTAGGTTTGAACCCGATCCTCCCAAATCCTGATTAAATGTATGGGTCAATTCAAAGAAGATTTCTTCCAATTGCGGAGTCGTCGTTCCTATCCACACGATGTCTCCTGTCGACCCGTGCATATTGGTAATACCGCTTCCACGCAAGTCCCAAAGGTCACACAGCTGCCTTAAGTATTTTGATGTATAGAACTTACCGGCAGGCTGGCTTATACGCATGGTATGGAAATGAGCAACCCCGGGAAACATTTCCGGCTGGTCGCAATATCTGCCAATAACGCCTCCGCCATAACCAAAAACACCAACAATTCCTCCGTGTTTCCAGTGAGTTCTTTTGTGTTTGTAAGAAAGTTCCAGAATTCCTAGCAGGTCTTCACAAACATCCACCGGAATCTGGAAATTAACACCTTTCACGTTCTTTGCTCTTGTGTCTGCCTCTTGCTTCAGATCAGATACAAAGCTTGGCCACGGCCCGCTTTCAAGCTGATCCAACAAAGGGGTCTTATGTTTCATTGTTTTACCTCCATTTTTTAATATGACTAAGAATACAGATTGAGATATTTGAC
>RPRI01000041.1 GCA_003818505.1 Desulfobacteraceae bacterium
AATTATGAAAAAGCAATAGAGGTATGGCAGAGTTACAGAAACAGAGTCCAGCCCCTTATTGAAGGAGAAATCAGGCGGCAGCTTACATTGCTTCAGATTGCTCATAGCCACAAGGTGGCTGCCAAGGTTCTGGCTGAAGAAAAAAAACTGTCGGCGTTGAAACCGGATTCAAATACAGTTGCTGTTTGTTATTACCAGGATCTTTCACCGGATAAGAGCCTTCGTGCTTTCCAGAAAGGGCTTGCATCTATGGTAATAACTGATCTGTCAAAGATTAAATCCATCAAAGTCATTGAAAGGGTCAGGTTACAGGCATTGTTAGAAGAGATGAAACTCGGGCAGACTGGTATTGTGGATCCGAAAACTGCTCCAAGAGTAGGCAAGCTTCTTGGGGCTGAAAACATGATAGTCGGAAACCTCTCTTCCGGAAGTATAAGAGCTGTAACTACACTGGCTTCCTCAGGAAAAGGAAATATTAAAGGATCAGCTTCCGTTTCTGTTGATAAGGATAAATTTTTCGAGCTTCCGATGATCATTGTAAGGGATACAGCAAAAATCCTTGGGATGACTTTATCCGATTATGAAAGCAAAGAAATCGGCGTTCCGCATACAAAAGCATATAAGGCTCTGATTTATTATGGTAATGCTCTTGATGCCCTTGATTCGGGAAATTGGAAAGAAGCAAAAGACTTTTTCGCCATGTCTCTGAAGGAAGATCCTCTTTTCATCCTTGCACAGAAGGGAGCCGATTCATGTCCCGGATCAGGTTCTCCGGGTGTGGGCGCAATATCAGGCATGTCGGCTGCTCAATTTTCAGCGGTTTCTGAAGCAGGATTAAGCGTAGCCGAGACTTCTCAAGCAGCTTCCGATAAAGAAGCTGCGGACGCAGGCAAAGGCGGAGGTGGAGGCGGAGGCGGAGGCCATTAATGGAATAATTCCATGGTTAATGAAAGCCGGAAAAAATAAGGATAATCTCAAAAAGAATTGTTGATTTTTATTGGGATTCAAAGATTCAAATGCAATGTAGTGAAGCATAAGCGCTCAATGATGAATATATTGCCTAACAATATAATACGAAGGAAGCTTTAATGAATAGACTTTGTATGCTTGCCATTATAACCATTCTTTTTGTTATTATCCTTTTTGTCGGATGCGCCGGAGTAAAGAAGGAGGATATTAAAGTCAAAGATGAGCTTGCAGCCGTTGTGAATCAGGTTCCTAAAACAATGGCGGTTCTGCCTTTTGAAAACAATTCGGTGACTGATCCGGATCGGCATGCCCCTTTAAGCAAGGGCCTTTCGGCCATGCTTATTACAGATCTTAAAAACAGCAGCACATCGCTTCAGCTTATCGAAAGGGATAAGATCCAGGCCCTGTTGAAAGAAATTGCGCTGAGCCAGAGCGGAAGCGTGGACCAATCAACTGCGGTAAGAGCCGGCAAAATACTAGGCGCGCAATCGATTGTTTTCGGTTCTTTCATGGTGCTTGGAAATCAGGTGCGAATGGATGTAAGGATCATAAAAGTTGAAACAAGCGAGGTAGTAATGGCGGAATCTATTGCGGGAGATAGCGGCGGTATTATTAATTTAGCCATGGAGCTCGCCGGAAAGATAGCTAGATCAATGAAAGTGACTTTTAACCCTCCCTCGGTAAAGAGTGAAGGGGATATAAATGCCGCCCTTTATTTTTCGAAAGGACTTGATGCACTGGACCGGGGTGATAAGAAGGATGCAAGAAGATTGTTTTCAAAATGTATTGAACTTGACTCTGCATATAAAACGCAGGTTGATAATGTGAAAGGTTTAAACTGATGAAAAGACTAACCTTACTTATATCTGTATTTGCTGGATTGCTGATCTTTTGCGGATGGGCTTTTGCTGAAGACAAGTTAATCGAGACAGAAGGTACAAGTTCCATATCGAGGGACGATGCTATACGCCAAGCCCAGCGTTCGGCAGTCGAGCAGGCAGTTGGTGTCTTTATCAATTCGCAGACAGAGGTTGAAAATTTTGAACTGAAAAAAGACAAGATATTTTCCAAAACACAGGGCTATATAAAAAGATTTTCGGTTTTAAAGGAAAAAAAAGAAGGGGACCTTTTCAGGATAGTCATAAATGCAACCGTTTCACTTGATAAAATCAAAGATGACCTTATTGCGATGAAGATTCTCCTTGATAGCATGGAACGCCCGAAACTCATGGTTCTTGTCGAAGAGGATTATAAGAGCATGGACAATCTCGGAATGGGCATTGCTTCAACCGAAATGTCCTCAATGCTTGGAGCAAAAGGTTTTGAGCTTGTGGATAAGTCTCAGGTCGATGCTGTCATGCATAATAACCAGGGAAGACAGGCACTGGCGGGGAATGCAAACGCAGCCAAGGCTCTCGGGCTAAAGTTCGGGGCTCAGTATGTTATTGTAGGAAAGGTGGTTGCCCAGGATGCGGGAGAAGCCTATCCCGACTCGGGGTTGAAATCAATACAGGCAAGTCTCCAGTTAAAGGTTATCCAGACACAGACGGGACTTATTCTGGGTTCTGTTGTGAAAAACGGTGTTTCAGCTCATATGAGCCCTCTTACCGGAGCTACAAATGCCATACAGATGACTGTTCAAAAAGCTGTGGATGAATACATAGTTGATGCGATAACAAATTCCTTCCAGGGTTTCCTCAATAACGGATCTCCTCTTAAGCTGCATATAACAGGAGTAAAATCTTTCCAGGACTCAAAAATGGTTATTACAACCATTGAAAAAATGGAAAAAGTTGCGAGCAGTAAAAAAGAAGGATGGAATAAAACCGGCGGCGTTCTTGTGCTCGATCTCCTTTACAAAGGGACAAGCGAGGAGCTTGCGGAAGTTCTCGACGGGAAAAAAATTGGCAGCGGAAAGATAGAGGTCGTTGATGTGGCTCCAGAAAGACTCGACTGTAATTTAAAGTAAAATCTGATGAGCTCGTAAAAGAATAATTTTATTCTGTTGAAATATATCTGATCAATGGCCATAACACAACACGGCGGATGTCAGTTATTCGCAGATCCCGCATCAGGCTGGCGGGGAATATGCCAGCTCTTTCGGTTCAGGGATCTAAAACCTTGATACTTCGAATTGCGTCGGAATGGACTGGAACAAATTCAGGAACATTTGCCGCATAACCCTGATCGTTGAAACGTGAGAGGAGGACTGGCTGTGTGTCTTTTCCTTCCTCATCAACATGGGTAAGAAAAATTTCTGTATAGGGCCCGTTAACCTTGGAACTGAACAGAAGCCATCGGCCGTTAGACGACCAACTGTGCCAGGAATTGAAAAAATTCCGGTTACACTGCATCTGCCTTGCCTCACCTCCTCCGGCGGGAACGATCCAGAGATTGCTGTCCGGCTGGAGCATTATCCCCGAACGGCTCTTGGTATAAACGACCCATTTCCCATCCGGAGAATAGCGGGGAAAGTAATTGCTCATGCTATTTCCGGATGCTCCTTTAATGGGTTCGGCGGTGCCGCCACACCCATTATTAAATGGAATTCTGTAAAGATCGAACCGGATGTTGTAAAGTTCATTCAACTGGTGAATATTTCTGTTCTCGAACACTGTCGTAACGTTCCGGATGTTACTGTGCAACTCGTTTTTCGTCTTTGCCTGGCAGAAGAGAAGGTGCTTCTCGTCCGGGCTCCAGACCGGGTTTGCCTGTACATAGCTGTAATCGCTGGCACCAGGTAGAAGTTGTATCGAACCGCTGACTGAGTCATATATTGCAATAACACCGAAAGTTGGGAAAAAAAGCTGCGAATATGCTGCGTCATTCATCACTGCAGCGTAAGAAATCTCGTTCACAGACGCGGCGGCATATCGGCCAGAAGGAGACATACGGCCAAAAAGTCCCCGCGTAGGAGGTATGACACCTCTCCTCGGAAAATCGCTCCATGTAAAAAAATCCTCTTTCTTAAGAATGATTTCTTTACGGACTGGCGTAATAAACTGGGCGCCATTGTCGTTACCGTAATTATATTCCATGCTTAGCCATTTCCCATCGGAAGAAAATACATGGCAACTGGCACAGACGGATATACCTGTCATAACTGTAGCCGGTTTTTCGTAAGAGGAAATGTCGCCGAGACGCCACCGGGTCTTCTCAAAGCTCTTGCTTGCAACAGCAAAAGGGATGGGAATCTGACGGAAGAAAACGGAATCGCCTACAGAGTCCTTGGATGTTCCTATTGAAATAGCGTGTTCGGATAGAATGATTCCCGATTCTCTGTCCGTGAGGCTGTAAACGGAAAGGATCGCCATCTTTTCCTTTGAATGATCTTTAATGGTTTCCCAGGTTCTCCTTTCGGGCATCCATGACCGTTGATTCGTCAGAATGAAAATGGGTTTTCGCCCATCCTCAAACTTAATGGAAACGAGCCAGAACCGGGACCGTGGATCCTCATCTTTCCACGTGACCGTCGGGGAAGCAATCTCCGGAGGAAAGATAGAACCGTTGTAAGGATAAGTTATAAGAAGTGTCCCGTCGGGAGGGGAGGCTTTTTTCGAAGTTGTTTCCACACGTGAGGCGAGGGCTTCAAGTTCATAATAATAAAGACCTGATTCTTTTTCACCGCTGTCCCATAAAGCCACTTTTTGAAAAGAGCACTGGAGAAGAAAACATACAAGAAAAAAAGAGGCAGCAGTTAAAAAAAACTTTTGATATGTAATTTTATTTTTCATGATGTCAGGTTCCAAATTTCTGTTACTAATAAGCATAAAATGAATAGCTTTATGTGTCAATGACATATATCCGATATCGGTGTATTTCCAAGAATATTTATATTGACAGAAAAATACATAAATATTAGCGTCTGTTAGGAATAAATATGGATTCGGATAGACTAATTCCAAAATGCATTGATATAATTATAAGTCGGTCGTTGAAAGGAGGAGGGTTTGCCCAGCGGCAAAATGGCAAGTTCCGGCCTGACGTGACTGCATGGAGCATCCTCGCTCTGTCTACAGGAAATATTTACCGGAATTTAATTGGAAATGCGTGCAATCGTCTTGCTGCGAGTCAGCTTATTGATGGCAGCATACCAGTAGCTGAAGATTTAGAGAATGCTTATTGGCCCACCGCGTTGGCCGTTCTGGCATGGAAAAGAACCGGGGGGTACGAAAATGAAATTAAACGTGCAGCCAAATTTCTGATCAAAACATCGGGCCTTCACTTTCCCAGGGAGAAAAATTCTCCTTACGGACATGATACTTCAATACGGGGATGGTCCTGGATTGAAAACACCCATTCATGGATTGAGCCGACATCAATGGCGATCCTTGCATTGAAGGCAACTGGCAACGCAGGTCATGACCGCGTTCAGGAAGCGGTTCGAATGATTCTGGACAGAAAGCTCCCCGCTGGCGGATGGAACTATGGTAATCCTACGGTATTCAACCGGGAACTTTCACCAACGCCGGAACATACAGGTCTGGCGCTCAGCGCATTGTCGGATTTTGTTCACTACTATGAAATTGCGAAAAGCATAGATTACCTAAATAAAGAATTATCAATTCTGCAAACGCCTCTTTCGCTCTGTTGGGGGATTTTTGGTCTCGGGGCATGGTCAGTTAAAATCAGAGGTAAATGCGAGCGCATTTTGAATTCTTTATCATTACAGCGAAGATACGGCCATTATGATACTTTGCTGCTATCGCAGTTGGTAATTGCGTATAATACGGAAGGTAATCTTTCGTGGTTTATAATGCAGCCGTAATTTGCCGGAGATCTCAAAATTTCGAAAGTACTGGAAATGGACGATGAGTATCGGGTGATAGAAAATTCACCTGAAATTTGGACAAGACGCAAGTTTCTGAAAGTGGCTGGTGCAACAGCAGTATCCGGTGCTGTGATAGCTGCTGGTGCTGCTGCAGAAGGTATCATACCGGGGTATTTTACAGGAAACAGAGAACTCAGAGCTTCAGTTTTTATCGCTTCGGTATCCGGCTATGATCAGAATATTCGCAAGGTAATTCTTTCCGGATTCAGGGAACTCGGGATACGCACGGAGGTGATAAAGGGTAAAAGAATTCTCTTGAAGCCTAACTTGGTTAAGCCTCAAAAGCATCTTGAGCACATCTATACTCACCCATTAGTCATTCGCGGGGCAGTTGAAGCGTTTTTGAGCATGGGAGCGGCTGAAGTTTTTGTTGCCGAGGCCTCCGGACATGGACGTGATTCATTTATTGATCTCGAAGAATCCGGGCTTGCAGATATATTATATGAAGACAGAATTCCTTTTGTGGATTTGAACGAGAGTTCAGTTGTTAAAGCCAGAAATCAGGGTCAAACATCTCAATTGGAATATTTTTATTTCCCTGAAGAGATTTACAAAGCGGACATTGTTGTATCAATGCCCAAAATGAAAACCCACCACTGGGCAGGAGTGACACTGTCCATGAAAAACATGTTCGGCGTCATGCCGGGTATCGTTTATGGCTGGCCAAAGAATTTGCTGCACTGGGCCGGCATCAATGAGTGCATATATGACATCAATGCCACTTTCAAGCCACAGCTCGCTATTGTTGATGGAATTGTCGGCATGGAAGGCGACGGCCCGATCATGGGTGACCCCATCCGTTCGAATGTAATTATTATGGGACTTAACTCTCCGGCTGTTGATGCCACCTGCACCAGAATCATGGGCATAGAACCAAATAAAATCCGCTATCTGAAATATGCTTCCGGGAAAATCGGTCCCATAAGCGAGGCAGAGATTGAGCAGCGTGGAGAGACTGTTACAGGAGTTCAGAAGTACTTCAAGCTTATTGAAAGTATCCCTGTATTAAATGGGTTAAGACTATAGATAGTCATAAGGCGCTGCGGGTGCACCAATGGATCTTAACGGGTTATTTTATGTATCAAGATATCTCTGGTTAGCAATAACCTATAACCATAGGTTAAAGTGTGTCAACGGTTAAAACGCTCGAAGAAACGCTGCAGGAGCGGCAGAAGTATTGTTCGGCCTTTCCAAAACATCGACCACAGCATGAAATGCCTTGTTAATCTTGACATACAAGCCGATTAATGCAATGCATGCTGCAAATCGTAAATAGCAAATTCATATTCATCAATCTTTCGTGAACCATAATGGCTGAAAAAATCAAAACCAACTGGCGACCGGCTAAAAAGGCCCGTGCCGACATTTTTAGAGACATTGAGCGCCTGGCCGACCGTTTCCAGGATGCCATTTACCACTACGATCTGGAATCCCGGAATTTTCTTTTTCTGAACAAGGCCTTCAGGGAAATATTCCGCCTGCCAGCAAAGGCTGGACGCCGGGTTTCCGCCGAAAAGGTGATGCCGAACATTCACCCTGATGATCGCGACACAGTTCTTAATGCCATTTGTCAATCGATAGAAGTTGGTCTGAGTAAGGGCGAGGTGCAGTACCGCGTGGCCTATCCAGATGGGACAATTCGCTGGCTCCAGGACCGCTGGATTGTCCTGCGCGACCGCAAAGACGGCCAGCCCCTGTCACTTGAAGGGGTCATTCGTGACAACACCGAAATGCGGATTGCCGACACACAACTGATCCAAAGCCGGGAAAAGGCCTTGATAGGAAGCTACATTGTACAGGATGGAAAATTCCGATACGTCAACCCGGAGTTTGTCCGCATCACAGGCTTCAGTGAAAACGAACTGATGGGCACCGATCCTATGGATTTAGTACACGAAGACTACCGCGACTACGTACGTCAAAACGCAGTGTCAATGCTCAAGGGTTACAGCGACACACCATACGTGTTTTGTGTGAGGGATAAAAACGGACAGACACACTGGGTGCTGGAAACCGTTACTCCGGTGGCCCACGATGGCAGGCGCGCAGTTCTGGGCTATTTCATGGATATTTCCGAATTACGGCGCATGCAAGGCAACCTGTCGGCCCTGGGCCTGATGATCGGGACTATCTCCCACAGTCTCAAGGGCTGTCTAACCGGCCTGGATGCCAGTCTCTACCTCATCGAAACCGGCTTTTACCGCAACAAACCGGCACGTATCGAGGAAGGTATCGATGTCACCAAACTTATGATTGACCGGATCCGCAAGCTCGTACTGGATATTCTCTATTACTCAAAGGAGAGGGAGTTAAAGCTGGAGAACCTTGAAGTGTGGCGCTTTGCCAAGGATCTGGCCGAATCCATGGAGGCACGGATCAGGGCTGCCAACATTGCCTTCGAAACCGATTTTTCAAAAAAAATCGGAAAATTCCGTGTTGACAACGATATCCTGCGGCCGGCCCTGATTAACATACTGGAAAATGCCATGGAGGCGTGCATCGAAGACCAGCGATCCATTGAGCACCGTATAAGGTTTTGCGCCCACGGTGATGCAGATCAGGTAGTATTAGAGATTTCAGACAACGGTCCGGGCATGGACGATGACCAGATCCACCGTATTTTTCAGCTTTTCTATTCTTCCAAAGGGACTAAAGGCACAGGCATAGGACTTTTTGTCACCCGCAAGGTAATCCGACAGCACGGGGGATGCGTTACAGTGGAATCCAAACCCGGACATGGAGCGCGATTTGTTATCACACTGCCGCGCCATATGGTTGCCGCAGCCCTTCCTTTAAATGTTCAACAGACGAATTAAGCGTATGAAGATAAAGAAGCGTCTGAGAAACGGTCAGAGAAAGATCCACATGCCCGAACGTTCGGAATGATATTATTTAAATAGTTTCCATCCGGAAATGGCCCTTTTGAGCGATCTCTATGTCAATCTGTGGGATTTCTTGTGCGATATACTATGCGTATGTCTCCGCGCAATCCCTTGATTTCCTTGAGCTTGCCCAAAATTGCCTATTTCCGAATTGGAAACTTAACTGTGTCCGAGCTTGGTTTCCGGATGGACACTAAATAGAATCCTGCCGGTGTGGGAACGAGCACAGGTTTACAGTTTGCATGCATCGCCTAGTCTCCGGTCTTACATCTTGCTGGCGCCGTATTCGTTTCGTCTCATGTATTTTTCCCTTGAATGGCCGATAACCTGCGATTTTCATTTCCTTTGTGCAACCGGTACTGAAGGAGGGCAGGGATGGGAATTTTTTCAAACAGAAGATATGCGCTACATTTTCTCTTGACAAAAATAAGTATGACCTCATTGTAGTGATACATCACCCGCAGAGCGGGTAGCCTCAGGTAGCCCCTCATGGGGGAGCAGCGGGAAAGCTCAGTTGGAGCAGTATATAATTTATTTCAAATCAAGTTCTCTTTGTTGATGATCAGCATGGTATTTGCAGTCCCATCGAACATGCGATAAACTTCCCCAATCATGCGTAGTTTCATCTTCCGATCTGCCCTTTCGAGACCTTTCCGGATGGTGAGCCTATATTATTTTACCTGGATCGTTAGAACCTCAAAGGTCACTCCACCAAAGGTGGAGGGTTTAAATAAAAACAAAATAATGAACCGTCACCGAAGATCGCGGGGCTTTCCGGCCATTTAAGATTTTCCTGATTGCTATTAAACGGCATCCATATCAGATCTTACCCTTTAATTTCTTGACATAGTAGAAATAAATCGCCTAATAAGATACTTGTGTGGCAAAAATAAAAATTGTGGCGCCGGATTTATTTAACTATGTGAAGCTAGGCATTTAATAACGCTCCCTTTATCTGGTCAAAATTGAACGTTCTTCAAAAGTTCCGAAAAATAAAAAGCGACAACATATGTTATGTCACCAGAACTGAAGGAATCGCATATTCTTCAAAAGAAGCTGCCGTTTAAAGATAGACTGTCATATTCTCATATGCCGATTCGTGTTAAACTTGCCATTGCCATTACACTTATCATCCTGTTGACCATAATAATTTTAAGTTACATTGTTCTGACAAAGCAGAAGGAAAGTCTTTATCAGCATACAGTAAAAACGGGCAAGACCAGCCTTAACTATTTCGTGAATAACGCACGCCACCCATTGGTAAAAGAAAGCATCCTTGAATTGAATACCCTGATAAATGAAGCTGCCTCAGTAGAGGGTATTCTCTATGCACTAATAGTCGATCGGAAAGGTGTCATAAAGGCGCATACCGATATTGCCATGGTAGGCAAACCTTACCAGTTACTTGAAAAAATAGATAATTATAGCACAGAGGATGACGTAACGTATTTCAATTACACTAATAGCGCAGGTTCGAAAGTCATTAATTTATCGCGGCCCGTAGCTTTCAAAAATGTGGAACTCGGTATTGTGCATGTAGGCATATCGCTGGATTTTATTGAAAAGCAAATCCGCAAAGAGAGCGTGTTTATTTTAGTTTTGAGTTTGTTTATGGTCGTGCTCGGAATCGTGAGCGCTGTTTTGATAGGTGTCCAATTCGCCCGTCCGATATCCAAACTGGTTATGGCGACAAAGGAAATTGGTAAGGGTAATTTACAGTACCGGCTTGAGATGACAAGTAGAGATGAATTCGGCGACCTTTCAAATGCGTTCAATTTTATGACACAGGAACTTTGGAAGAATTCGATTATGCAGAAATCCTTCGGCCGTTACGTTTCTCCGGAGGTAGTAGATATGATTATGGCTCATCCGGAAGAATCATGGCTAAAAGGCCAGCGCAGTGAAGCAACGATAATATTCTCTGATATCAGAGGGTTCACCGCCTATTCAGAGGGCAGGGAGCCTGAAGAGGTGGTAGAAGCGTTAAATGAATACTTCAGGATCGCCACCGAATTTATTCTGGAATACGGAGGATATGTTGATAAATTTATTGGCGATGCGGTCATGGGTGTTTTTGGAGTTCCTATTTTCCGGGCCGATCATGCCGAAAGGGCGGTGAGAGCAGCTTTGGCAATGCAGAATAAATTTATTACAGCCGGAAAGAACGGAAATAAGATTTTAACGGAAATCGGCATAGGAATTAATTCCGGTATTATTGTTTCCGGCAATCTGGGTTCAGATATTAAAATGGAATACACGGTCATAGGAGACAGTGTTAACGTGGCATCACGTTTAAATAGTTTGGCCGGCTCCGGAGAAGTCATCATAAGCAGAAGTGTCTATGAATTAACCCGGGCGATAGTTACCGTTGAACCAATTGCGCCGCAAAAATTAAAAGGAAAATCTGAACTTGTTGAGTCTTTTAAGGTGACAGGCATTTCGAGCCTGTAGTACAGAAGGGTGCTGTGAAAAGGAGATATAAAATGCAAAATTGCGGCAGTTATTATCTTTGCATGCTTATCATGATTTTCGCTTTGATTTCAGGGTGTGCTACACCCGAAGTGAGGGTGAGCCGGTCTGTTGAGCCGTCTGATGTAAAAGTACTTGGGCCGTCTGATGCAAAAGTAAAGGTATTCCCAGGATATACGGCTGTCATCACTCAGGAAGGCGATACTCTTTCTTCCCTTGCTGGGCAATATCTTAATGATTCAAACATGGAATGGCTTATTGCCGATTTCAATGGCATCAGCTGCGTGACCCCCGGAATGGAGATTATCATACCCCTTATACATTATGAAAAGGGAGGGTTGACATACGGAGGATATCAAACAGTACCTATACTCTCATATCATAATTTTTCACTCGATAAGACAGACAAAATGACCGTAACCAAGTCATCCTTTGAAGATCAAATGCAGTTATTAAAGGACAGAGGGTATCGTGTTCTTTCACTGGATCAGTTGTTCGATTTTTTCGACTTCAAAAAACAGATTCCATCGAAATCAGTAGTGATAACGATTGATGATGGCTGGAAATCGGCCTATGAAATTGCATTCCCTGTTTTGAAAAAGTATGGTTATCCAGCAACGCTTTTTATATATACCGATCTGATCAAAAGCGCCAGAAAAGCTATGACGTGGGAACAGGTAAAAGAGTTAGCCGACAACGGGATTGATATCCAGTGCCACACCATAACCCATCGTGACCTTTCAGTTGCCCAGGAGAAGGAATCTTTCAATGAGTACTTCAATGCGGTCGAAAAAGAAATTGTACAATCATCAAATATCATTAAAAAGCATACCAATAAAGATTGCAGATATCTGGCTTATCCCTACGGAAAATCAAGCAACATAGTTGTTGCTATGCTTAAAAAGAACGGTTTTCGCGGCGCATTTACCGTAAGACAGGGCAGCAGTCCTTTTTTCATAAACAATTACATGGTCAACCGCTTCATGATCTACGGAGAGTATGATCTGAAAAAATTTGAAAAGGTATTAACTGTGTTCGATGACAGGGCGATTAAATGAAAGTTATATTTTCGAATACGCCGGGCGTATTGTATCTTACAGCTTTTTCATTGATCCTTTTTGGTACAGGATGTGCGACGGTTACCACGTCGTCTACCACGCCAAATACCATTACCAAGGCAAATACAATTTTTCAGGAGAATGATCGATTATTTAACACGCTTATCACTATGCACGAGGAAAAGGCCGTTGAGTATGAAAAAATGGGTGATTTGCGAAAGGCTTTGCAGAGCCTGAAAATTGTGAATGACTTCAAGCCGAATAACGAGACAGTATTAAATCAGATAGTATATCTTAAGAGTCAGATACAGAAGGTTGCTTCTGATCATTATGATAAGGGTGTTTCGTATTATCAGAATAATTCCATGAAGGCTGCCTTAAAAGAGTTCCTGCTTGCGCTCAGCTTAAACCCTGATCATAAAGAAGCGCTGGACTATGTCAAACACAGGATGACCGGTGATGAGAATATTGTCTATGAAGTGAAGAAGGGTGATACTGCAAAGGGAATTGCACAGAAGGTATACAATGATTCCTCAAAAGATTTTTTAATAGCCTATTTTAATGACCTTAATAAAGAAACTCTTGCGCCAGGGATGACCATTGTGCTCCCTTCTCTGAAAGCGATTCAGGTCGCGCCTGAAATAACTCCTTCCTATGAAGAACCGACTGAATACATAAATGTAAAACAGGAGATTCGTAAAGCACGTTATTATTTTTGTTCAAAAAAATATCAGCAGTCCGCCTGCACATCTGAAAAAATTCTCGAATATGATCCTGTCAATAAAGATGCCATAGATTTAAAAAATGCGTCTTATTATGAAATGGGAGGTATGTTGAAAAACCAGAAAAAGTACGCTGAAGCTTTGGCTGTGTTCAACAATGTTGATCCCGATTATAAGAATGTCCGACAAATTACTGGTTTTCTTAATAATATTAATAAAAACAAGGGTCGTGCTGTCGAGCATTATATGAGTGGTGTCAATTATTATATGAATCAGGATCTCGATAAAGCTATAAAGGAGTGGGAAACAACCCTGATTCTGGATCCTAATCACCCGAATGCGAAGAAAGATATTGAAAATGCGCGCAGTTTTCTAGAAAAGCTGAATAAAATCAAGTAACTGTACAAGCAAGATAATAATCGCCGGCTATTAATTAAGTTGCTCTTATGCGTTTTCGTTTTTTTCAAGCTTAGACAGAGGCCTGAGTCGGGTAGAAGGGATCCGGTTTAGAGTTTACATATGTTGCCCAGTCTCCTGTCGTACATCTTGCCGACGCCGTATTCGTTTCGTCTCATGAATTTTTCCCTTGAAGGACCGATAACCTGCATTTCAGGGTGCTTTTCAAGGACTTCACATGCAATTTTCATTTCCTTTGTGCAACCGGTGCTGAAGGTTGCGTCTTTTCCTACCCATTCAGGAGGAACCTTTCTCCCCATTATCTGAAAGGCTTCAGCTATGTCGTTATATGTCTGGAACCTCCATATGTCTATCAATCCGCTTCGCTGCACCATTTCCCACATATACATGAGATCGTCGGCATCCATTCCCGATTCGTAATACTCGGACGGATTTATTATGGATGTCATCGCAAACTGCTCCTTGAGACGCTGTATAAAAACCGACATGATTTTTTTTGCCGTTCTGATTTTACCGGGAACCGAACCTATTATACCGCTGTAAAATATTACAGTCATGCCTTTTTTCTTGGCATCCGCCATCTGATCAATAATTATCCTTGCCTTTTTTTCAAGGTCTCCATAGGAAAACTTGATCACCGAGGGATGTTTCGGCTTGTAACTGATATCTACAGAATCGTTCTCACCCTCGGAGATGTTGAAAATATCCTGTGTGAACTGAAAATGGGTGTCAAAAAATCTTCTTTTCTGGTCATGCCCTCTCGAAACAACAAAATCTGCTTCCTTAAAAAAACGGGCAAAGGTGGTTGATGTCAGTAGAAGATTTATGTTCTCACTTATTCCGTCCGATATGGCTATTATGTCGTTGTCACTGCGGATGATTCTGATGATCTCGTTTTTTCCAAGGTTCTTCTCCCTTATGAACATAGCCCCTTTGAGTTCATCTGCCAGCGTGTCATCTTCCAGTGCGTCATAAAAATCGACTTTTGTGAAAAGCGGCCCATCCTTGAATACTACTATAATCTTATGGCCGAGCTTAACAAGATACTTAATTATAGCCATATCTGCCATAACTTCGCCTGCTTCGTCGGTAAGCCATAAAATCTTTTTCCGCGCTTCCTGCGATTCTTTATTTCCCCTTATGCACAACAGATCAAAGAGAAGATCGGCTCCGTTACCGGTGAAATTACGGGCGAATATATTCAGGAAATCCTCTTCCGAATATCCCGCAGATTTGGCGGACATCCACAGTGAGTTTTCCACGGAAATGGTAAAAAGTCTTTTCATTTCAAGACAGTCGGTAAGTTTCCTGATCTCTGATATCGTTTTGGGAGGTTCTTTCAGGTGCGATGAATCAATCAAGTTTAAGGCGTTATTGAAAGGTTCAGACTTCATGGAGGTCACCGCCGACTTGTTACGGAAGGCTTTTTCGCTTAAGAAAGGATACTGGATATGCGAGTGGTTAATGAATACGCGCAGCAGCCTCTTTTCGAGACGTGATGGAAGCATTATCACATCCCTTGTTTCGTGCATGAACTTTATTTTTACTAGGGCTTTAAGAAAATCATTTTCATTTTCATCTTCTATCTGCGTATCAATGACATTAAGAATTCGCCTGAGCACATCATCATATTTTGCCTGTACGAATTCCGGGTTATTCCTACTCATTATGCTTTCAAACATCCTGTCCGAACACGGATAAAACCGTTCATCCTCTTCGGTATATACCATGAACCGAACCTGTTCGGGAGTTGCAACCTGTTCCGGATAGGAATTGTGATCAAGATGGTTTTCAATAAAAAAAACAGTATGCCAGGCATCTTTCTCCGGATTTTCACCTTCAGTGTAGGTGGTGTTTGGTTTTGTTACTGGAGGATTTATCGGCTGATGATGAAAAAATGGCATTATTTATTTCCTATATAATCAGGAAGATACAAAACGGTTGCATTTATCGGAATGGGCCTGATGTAAAGAAACAGGCAAAAACAGATCAACGAGCGAAAGAAAAACAGACATTACTACTTAACCCCGATAAACGGGATAAGTAAGCTTATGTGATTATTTTCTGTCAGAAAAAGACGGGAAATAACCTCTTACTTACTTAGGTCAAACCCACCCTCATCCGCCAAAGGCGGATAGAGGAGGAGAGCTTCAATTTATAATGAACACTAAAAAGATAACTATTTTAAAAAAAAGTGCATTTTAACGGAACCTATTTCTATAACATCAAAATCCTTAAGCTGAACGGATTCGCTTACAGAGTTTCCGTTAACTTTGGGTTTTGAACCACTTCCTTCATAGCTTATGAAATAACCACCCGGTCTTTTGCTTATTGTGGCGGCAACCTGGCCGACCATAAATCCGCCTACTACTATATCATTGGTAGATGCCTTTCCGATCTTGAAAAGCTTTTTTAATATTTCCTTTTCTCCATCACCGCCGGATACGAAGGATAAAATCCCAACAGGCTCTTTCTCCTGGGGTTTTGCAGCCGGTGAAGCTGAAGCAGTACCGGGTGAGCTCTTAGCCAGCATTGACTTATACGAGCTTGTATCCATGACCATGGTTTGATCCATGTCTTCTGGGCCGGCAGCTTCAGTTCTGGCCTCCCCTTCCTTGTATTTAAAAACAAGAGTATGCTTGCCAATTGTTATGACATCGCCGTGTTTGAGCCAATGCGAAGAGACAAACTGCTCATTCACAAAGGAACCATTTTTGCTCTGAAGGTCTGTCAGCAAAAAGCCGTCTCCAACGGAGTCTACCTTGGCGTGGTGTCCTGATACGGCGAGATTGTCGATAATGATATTGTTATCTTCCCGCCTTCCGATATTGAGTGATTTTTCCTTCTCAAGAACATATTCGGAAATAACAGAATCTTTGAATTTAAGTGTCAAAGTCGGCATTGCATTACCTCATTAATTTAACCTATTTGAAAGAAAAGTTATAAACAATATTCCATATTTTTGATAGCAACCCTCTTAATGCGCCCTTTTTATTTTTTTTGTCTTTAACCTTTAAAACAATGACGGTCACATTATCGTCGCCTCCCCGCTCATTTGCAAGATCTACAAGGGCCTGGCATGTTTTCTGAAGTTTCTCATTTTTCACCGTTTCAAGTATCTCTTCAGGGGTAACCTTGTCGGATAATCCATCGGAGCTCAATACCAGTATATCTCCCTTGAAGCAAGGAGTTTCACATACGTCAGGCTTGAGGGTCAATCCTATACCGACTGCCTGGGTAAGCATATGCCTGAAATGAGGGCCTAATTTTCTTGCCCCTTCGGGATCAATAGCCGCCTGTTCGGCAAGAACAGTATGCGGCACAGAAAGAAGCTCTATGCTGCCGTCATGTATCAAATAAATGGGACTATCCCCCACATTTGCGGCTATCAGGTTCTCTTCCGTGAAAAGTACCGCTGAGACGGTAGAACCCATTCCTTGGTATGATTCATTGGTTTGGGATAAACCGTAAATTCCTTTGTTGGCGAGATGTATGCTTGAAACAAGCCTGTTGGCATATTTCGAAAGGGAGTTGTCAGAATCTTCCAGTTCTTCAACTTCGCTGCTATTATCATTAAAACGCTTCATGTAATCATGGATGGTCTTGACTACAATATTGCTGGCAACCTCTCCAGCCTTGTGTCCACCCATACCATCTGCAACAACAAAAAGATTCATTGAGTCATCAAGGAGCAGGGCATCTTCATTGCCTTTTCTTTTTCTGCCAACATCACTGATGCCTGTTGATTCGATTACTAGCATGTAAACTATGTTCCCTATACCGACGAATTAAAACACCGCATGAAATGGCTTAGGAAATGATCCGATATTAATTTTTTTCTAATATATAATAAAAACTTATTGCGGTCAAGTATTTAAAGTCGAAACGATATATTAAAGCTTTGCATTTCGCGCAAAGAAGAATGTGCTAATTACTTCCTGATTTCATCTTTGCGAGAGCAGCTTCGATCCTTCTGCCGACCTCCCTCAGGTCTGCCGCCATCTGGGATGCCTTCTGGTAACGTTTTCCCCGGTTTTTTTCAAGAGCCTTGTCGATAATAGTTACAAGGGGCTTTACGATTTTAGGGTTGATCTGTTTCGGATCAGGATGTTTAACGTTCATTATCTGGTTCATGAGCGCTGCAGGGCTTTCCCCGAAGAAGGGAAGCCGCCCGGTTAAGAGCTGGAAAAACATTGTTCCCAGGGAAAATATATCGGATCTTCCGTCAACTTTTTCTCCGGAGAACTGCTCCGGGGACATGTAATAGGGTGTGCCTTTCACAACACCGGTCTGTGTCTGAGAAGTTGCCGTGATTCTTGCGATGCCAAAGTCGGTAATTTTAACCACGCCGCTTTTTAAGAGCATTATATTTGCAGGTTTAATATCCCTGTGCACGATTCCCTTCTGGTGTGCGTAATCCAACGCTTCAGCGATGCTTGCAACATAATCGATGACTCTTGGTATCGGAAGAAGATTTTCCTTTCGGGTATATTTTTCAAGATCCTCCCCCTCAAGGTATTCCATGGCAATGAAAGCCAGGTTTTGATCATCTCCGGCATCGTAAATAGTTACTATGTTCGGATGGGAAAGAGTTCCGGCGCTTTCCGCTTCCCTGAAAAATTTCTCTTTCATTTTCTTCACTTCTTCAGGTCTCTGTTCTTCGCTGAACCGGAAAGTTTTAATGGCGGTTGTTCGGTTTATTCTGGGGTCCATCCCCAGGTAGACGATTCCCATGGCACCTTTCCCTAACTGTTTTTGTATCTCATACCTACCAAGCGTGGGTTTAGTTCCAGTGCCAGTAGCAAGAAATCCGTCTGCCGACGGAGCGGATCCAAGAGTTCCGTCTCCGAAGATCATCGTATCGCTTGCCTGTATTAGCTTCTTTTTTCTTTCGGTTACATCCTTGAATTTGCTGTCATGCTCTTCCACATATTCATATACCGATGCCGCTTTGTTGAACTGCCTCTTTCTTTCGTAATCAAGCGCAAGGTTATAAAGAATATCCTTCATCTGGTCATCCACGGGAACACGGCGGAATTTATCGAAGGCCATGTCGAGCATTCCCTGTCCCTGAAAAGAAATCCCCAGCATGCGGTTTGTTTCTGCTGATTCGCCTTCGATCTTCTCTTTTTTTGTTTCGGTTACAAAATATTTAAGGCTTATTACTCCTATATAACCGATTGTCAGTTCAAGGACAGGGTATATTGTGCGAATCCAGTTTCCGTTCGATATAAAAAAGAAAAGGGAACTTCCTATAAGCAAAATAAGAATCGAAATGAAAGTCACGCCTGCCGACATAGCTTTAAGTTTCGGGAAAAGGAAGGTGATTAAAAGACCGAGTATAAGAATCGTGATTAGCTCGGCTACAGGACTCCAGTATGGCTGTTGAATGAATTTATTATTGAGTATTGCCCACATGGTATGTGCGGAAAACTCGCCGATGGACATGGCAGAATCAGTGGGCGTGCTTATTGGGTTCATAAGCCCGGATGCCGAAGCGCTTACGAGAACAAGCTTGTTTTTGAAAACATTGGGTGGGATTTTATCGTTGATTATGTCGAAGAATGAAAACCGCTTGAAAGAGCCGCCCGGACCTTTGAAGTTAATCAGCAGTTCGGAAGTTGAGGTGGTGGGTATTTTCAGCGTGCCCAGGTTGACGTTTGAACCTAATTCGGCCGATATTTTTTCCCTTGGAATATTAAGATAAACAGATGCAAGTTTTAAAGTGTATGACGGGAAGAAGAGACCTTGGTATTCATAAACAAGCCGCTCCCTTCTTGCAATACCGTCCATATCACTGCCGAAATTTATATGGCCTAAACCGGTTGAAGCTTCAACAAATGAAGGTATCGGGAGTACTATTTCATCAGCACGGTAGTACTCGGCACCGGCTGGACTTCTTATCTTCTGGATCGAATAGGCAGTTAGGGAAGCATCGGCTTTTTGTATTTCTCCGCCTCCAGCCATGGTTTCCCTAAAAAAAACCGGTAGAACGACTTTCCCTGATTCCCTTATTGCTTCAGCAAGTTTTTTGTCGTTATCAAGCCTTTCCATGGTGTTTTGCAGGGCCTGAAGATATGATATGCCTTTTTCGCCGGCTTTATCCGAAAAAGTTGCCGTAAAAAGCGTTTCCAGCTCCTTAACCGTTTTTAATCCGGTGCTTTCTTCGGGTTCGCTCAGTATCAGGTTAAGCCCTATTACCTTCGGTTCTCCCGAATTTATTTTTTTTATACCATCTGCCAGTATGTTGCGTGGCCAAGGCCAGCGCCCTATTTTTTCAATCGAGTCATCATCTATATCAACGATTATAATATCGCTTTGTGAACCGGGGTCACCTCGTAACCCAACCATTACATTATAAAGTTTGAGTTCAAGGATATCGAGAAAATCCATGCGAATCAAACCTAACCCCAAAAACAGGATAGTTATTCCAATTCCCATAAAAAGCATCGGATTTTTTTTAAAGAGATTCATCGCAACTTACTCCAGTGCTTATGTTGGCCAGGCAGTTAGCAAGCAAATTAAAACATTTTATGAAATTATTGTCTTTAATATTCTTACGGAGAGAATTTGTCAAATGGTATCTCTTCACAATTGTTGGAAAAATTGTGTTTTACAGTACACCGATATATTTTGCAGGATCTTTCAAACCTGCTTCTTCAAAACCTTTTATTCTTAAAAAACAGCTGTCGCAAAGGCCGCAGGCCTTTCCTTCATGATCCGGGTCATAGCAGCTGTGGGTAAGCGAATAATCCACCCCTAATTTTATACCTGTCTTAATAATCCGGGCCTTTGTCATGCTGAGCAATGGAGTTCTGATCTTTAAACGTGTTTTGCTTTCAATACCTGCTTTTGTTGCAAGATTTGCCATCTGCTCGAATGCGGCTATATATTCCGGCCTGCAGTCGGGATATCCGCTGAAATCTATTGCATTCACACCTATGAATATATCAAAGGATTTAATGACTTCGGCCCATGCGAGCGCATGGGACAAAAAGATTGTGTTTCTGGCCGGGACATATGTTATAGGTATCTCTCCGGTCATTGAAATAAGAGTTCTCGATTTAGGCACTTCAATGTTATCAGTTAAAGCCGACCCGCCAATTTTGTCAAGATCCAGATTTATTACAAGATGCTTTGTCACTCCCAATACTTCCGCAACTTTTTTTGCGGCATTCAGTTCATATGAATGGCGCTGACCATAAAAAAAACTCAGGCTGAACAGTTCAAATCCCTCGTTTTTTGCTATAGCCATTGCCGTGGTTGAATCGAGACCCCCGCTTGAAAGAATTACCGCTTTCTTTTTCATTATGGAATTGTTCCTTTCATACTGAGACCTTTGTTGAACATACAATTTTGGCCAAGTACAAGGAAGGCGATAATTTTAACCACAGGAATACAATTTAGTATTTCGAGGATTAAAATTTGAGCCTGACACAGTAATCGGGCAAAAGGGGGTGTTATTCAAAGGTTTCAAACTCCTCTGTTGATGTCCGGCCAGATAATCTTATGCAATTGAATATGAAACCTTACCATCAGTTTGTCTTCCAATATCCGGTTTACAAGATCTGAAAAATCCATTTTGCCTGGTACAGGAGAGATAAGTATATTTTCTCTTAAAAACCCGACGGGAATTTGTTTTATGATATCTTTTGCATATTCATAATCTTCATGGTTGCTTATTACAAATTTGACCTGATCTTTGACGTTAAGTCTGTTCAGGTTATCAAGAATGTTTTTTCCTGATTCACCGCTTCCCGGGCATTTGATATCGACAATTTTAATACACCTTTCATCAATATGGCTTATGTCTATTGTTCCGTTAGTTTCCAGTAGTACAGTATAGCCGTTTTCAATAAGATTTATTATAAATAGCGGTGTTTCACTCTGGATCAAAGGCTCGCCGCCGGTTATTTCCACCAGAGGGCACTGATAATCTGAAATTCGCTCCATAATTTCTGCGATGGTAAGGCTGGTACCCTCCATATAAGCATATTTTGTGTCACAGTAAGAGCACCTGAGATTGCATCCTGTAAGCCTTATAAAGGTGCACCTGAGTCCTGTGTACAAGGATTCTCCCTGTATGCTGTTAAATATTTCATTGACAATCAGCGGCATCTTTTATTCCTCTGAAAAACTTTATAGAGGTAAAAAATCAAATGGCAAGCATTCAGCGACAGAGCTTTACGTAACATCTTATTAAAGGGCAGGCAAAGGTAAAGGGTTCCGCCGTTAAGTAAGAACTATATCCAAACTCAGTCAATGGCAGCAGATCCGCCCTTTAAGCCCTGACAGCCCCAGTGGTATTCGCCCACGAAGCAGTTATTGAATCTCTGCCTGGTCTATTTATTGACAACCAGGGAGCGTAGTTATGTTTATAAAAAAGTTCTTCCAAAACAGCAGAAACCATTACAAATGCCGATCCCAAAGAGCATGTTACGCAAAGGTTTCGATAACCAGGGCGGTTATCCCCGGCTTTCTCTGTCTACATATCCTGACTTTTCTTATTATACCAGCATGGTTACAGATTGCAAACAGCAAGAAACGGCATTTGCATAGATTGCCAGGTTATTGACAATCGAGGATAGATAATATTAGAATAAATTCAAATAAATATTTTATGGTTTTAACAGGGAAAAAAGAGCTATACCGCCAGAGAAATTATAATGAACAGGATCAGATTTTTAAAAAACATTATTAAAGAGTATTCTTGGGGTTCTTATACTGCAATACCGAAACTTCTTGGGATAAAGCCGCCTTACGATAAACCTCAGGCCGAACTCTGGATGGGAGCTCACCCTTCAGGATCTTCCATGATAAGAACTGAAGTCGGATGGGAAAACCTCTCCGGCCTCATAAGGAAATATCCGGGTAAGATTCTCGGTAAGAATTGCGCAAAAAAATATGGAGAGGAACTTCCTTTCCTTTTTAAGGTAATTGCGGCTTCGGAACCTCTTTCCATACAGGCTCACCCGAACCGGGCGATGGCAAAAGAGGGCTTCATGAGAGAGAACAGACAGGGCATACCTTTTGATTCTTCCAAGAGAAACTACAAGGATGAAAACCAAAAGCCGGAACTTGTTTGTGCCCTGACCGATTTCGAAGTTTTGTGCGGATTCCGAAAAGTATCTGATATTGTTGTTTTATTTAAAAAAGTTTGTCCCAAAAGCCTTGCAAAAGCTATAACCGCTCTTGGAAATAAACCGGATTCATCCGGACTTAAAATATTTTTTTCTTATCTGATGAGAATGGGTTCAGACCGGAAAAAAAGAGTTCTTTCCGAAGCTGCCGGAAATGTCAGAAAATTTACTTATGATGAACCGGCCTATGGGCGTGTTGCGCAGTTTATTGAAAAATATCCGTCCGATATCGGTACGTTGTCTCCTCTTTATCTGAATCTTTTCCGCTTGAATCCCGGACAGGCCATTTTTCTTCCGGCCGGGCTGCTTCATGCCTATCTGGAAGGAGTAGCGCTGGAAGTGATGGCTGGTTCGGACAATGTTATAAGGGGAGGACTTACGCAAAAGCACATCGATCTCCGGGAGCTTTTGAATATTGTGAATTTCAGGGATCGCCGGGTTAAGGTTATTTTGCCGGTTAAGAAAAGGGATGAGTATATTTACAAGACACCGGCCAGAGAGTTTACTCTTTCTAAAATATCCATCGACCGCGGCAGAACATATGCCGGTTCTCAAAGAAGAAATGCTGAAATTATTTTATGCACCGAGGGAAGGGCCGTCATTACAGGTTCGGAAGGCGACCCGTTGAACATGTCTCAGGGGAAATCAGTTATTGTTCCGGCTTCGGTAAAGAGTTACCGCATAGACGGAGAGGCGATCTTATACAAAGCGCGAACACCTTTATGAAGGAGGCTGCAATAATGAATGATAAAGATGTAATATCAAAAGGTGTGCCTTTTAATCTATCTGATGATGTCACATATGCCATCGGTTCCGTTGTAAGCAAAACACTGCTGAAGAAAAACGTAGGCAACCTCACTCTCTTTTCATTTGATCAGGGGCAGGGTCTCACTGAACATACTTCGCCGTTTGATGCGGTAGTTTATATCCTCGGTGGAAAAGCTGAAATAACGATAGGAGGAAAGCCTAAAACTGTTAAGGCCGGTGAAATGATTATTATGCCTGCCGGAATCCCTCACGCGCTTAACGCGGTTGAACGTTTTAAGATGCTGCTTATAATGATACGCGGCAAATAACGAAGGTTTCATATCTGCCTTTGAAGATCCGAAACTTCAGGAAGGAAAATAGCTTGGAAATCAGAATCCTGCTGAGATTGAACAGCGTAGAATCTATTCCGGGGAAGGCGAGGTTTTTTTTAACGACTATTGAAAAAATGCTTGACATGCGATGAGGGGCAATATAGATGACCTAAAATAAAATTGAACGGACAAATAAAAAAGGGCCCTATACAAAACAGATGAATAAATTCACAGGCAGCTTTTTCGGTTTTTATTATTATTACTTTAGCACCGGTCTGCCTGTGGTGCGTTGAGGTAGTTACATACTAAGCGCAAAAAGCCATGGGTGGATGAACCCACGGCTTTTTTTGTTTTAAAGGCCGTGGAGAGAAAAGCTTCACGGCCTTTTTGCATTAAAAAAGGAGTTGTACATGACAATTATGGGCAAGCAGATCAGGATGGAGCGCATTATCAACCGCAACACGGGCAGGACTGTTATAGTTCCGATGGATCATGGCATTTCCGTTGGGCCTATTGCCGGCCTTGAGGATATGAAGCGTGCGGTGCAAATGGTTGCCGACGGCGGTGCGAACGCCATAGTTGAACATAAAGGGCTTGTGGGGGCGGGGCACAGACGAAAAGGAAAGGATATAGGACTTATTATTCACCTTTCGGCATCAACAAGCCTTTCTCCTTATCCGAACGCAAAGACACTGGTATGTTCTGTCGAAGAGGCTATAAAGATCGGCGCGGATGCCGTTTCCATACATGTAAATCTCGGAAACGGCGGTGAAAAGGAGATGCTGAGAGATTTCGGTATGGTCAGTTATGAAGCAAAAACATGGGGCATGCCGCTTCTTGCCATGATATATCCGAGGGGTGAGAAGATTAAAGATGAATACGACGTAAATGTCATCAAACATGCAGCCCGTGTCGGAAATGAAATGGGAGCGGATATAGTAAAAGTATCCTATACAGGCTCAGTTGAAACATTCAAAGAGGTGGTGGCCGGGTGTTCGGTTCCGGTAGTGATTGCAGGCGGCCCGAAGATGGATTCGGACAGGGAGATACTTGAAATGGTAAAGGGTGCAATTGATGCCGGAGGCGCGGGCGCTTCGATAGGCCGCAACGTGTTCCAGCATAAAAACCCGACGAAGATGGTGCAGGCTATATCGGCGATAGTTCACGACGGCGCGAGCGTGGAAGACGCACTTGAACTTCTTGGTTAGACACTTTGTTTGTGAGGCAGGTTCAGCTGCTGCCGGGATTTTACGAAGACGATATAGTCATGACGTTTTATAAAAAGATGTGCTGTTCCGGTCTACATAAAGGATAGGATAATGCGAAGAATATGGGTGAGGGCTGATCCATGGGACAAGGAAATCGTTACCACCGCTCTTGAAGGCGGAGCGGACGGAATCGTTGTTCCGAAGGGATATTCCGAAAGAGTAAAAGAACTCGGTAAAATCCTGACGATTTCGGAAGACGGGGATTTGAAAACCGGGGAAGATGTAGTATTTTTTACCATGACAAGCGGCAAAGACGAGGATGAAATATTAAGACTTTGCGCGAACAGGAAAGTAATTCTTCAGTGCGGCGACTGGACGGTGATACCCCTTGAAAACCTTATAGCAAAGGGAGCTGATGTAATCGCCCAGGTGCACAGTTATGAGGAAGCCTGTACCGTATTCGGCATACTTGAAAAAGGCGTGCGGCATATTCTTTTTTATTCGGATGATATCGCACAGCTGAAGAAAACATTGTCCATAGTCAATTCGGAGTCGGAGAAGGTAAAACTTCAGGAGGCCGAGATTGTCGAGGTCACTCCCGCGGGAATGGGTGACAGGGTATGTGTTGACACATGCACATCAATGGTGCAGGGCCAGGGACTTCTTGTCGGCAACAGCAGCAGCGCGCTTTTTCTTGTTCACGCTGAAACTGTTGAAAATCCATACGTGTCGCCGAGGCCCTTCAGGGTCAATGCGGGCGCGGTTCACGCCTATACGAGGGTTCCGGGCGGAAAGACGAGATACCTTTCGGAGCTTGCGGCAGGCGACCGGATTCTTATTACGGATTACAGGGGGAACATGACCGGCGGTATTATCGGGAGGCTGAAAATTGAAAAGCGTCCCCTGATGCTTGTGAAAGCGGCGGCCGGAGAGAGGCAGATCACGACAATTCTGCAAAATGCCGAAACAATAAGACTTACAAGTCCGGACGGAACTCCCGTTTCAGTCGTCAGTTTGAAAAAAGGGGATAAGATCCTCATTGCCGCGGAAGAGAGCGGAAGGCATTTCGGCCATAAGATAGACGAATCGATAACGGAAAAATAAGAATCAGGGTGCAGGGTTCGGGTGTTAAAGGATTCAAGCAGCCGGAAACCAGGCGGCGTGAGGCGGGCCGCCTGCGGCGGTAAAAGGGAAAAGGTGTAAGTCGTAAGGCGTGAGGCAAAACGACTGTAAAAGGTAAAAAGTAAAGGATTCAAGGATTCAAGTGGTCAAGGGTTCAAGAGGTCAAGTAACCAGAAACCAGCAACCATGAGAGCCGAAGATGGAAAAGCCGTAAATCGAATATCGAAATTCGGGTATCTGACTGCCGCATATAAAGCCCCGGATCATTTAACAAACGTACAGTGCGAAGAATTATGGATAAAATAATCATGAATAAAAAAATAAAATCAAATGCCGCAGAAGAGGGGATTACGAATATCAGGCATTCCATCGACCGGATTGATGAAAAAATTCTTTCCCTCATAAACAGGCGGCTTCTTCTGGCAAAAAAGATAGGCAGATTAAAAGAGAAAGAGGGAAACAGGGTTCTTGATATCGCCCGTGAAAGCACCCTGATACAAAGGCTTAACAGCATAAATGAAGGGCCGCTGAGTAAAAGCGCCCTTCATCATGTGTTCGCGGAAATTATCGCGGCATCGCGCGAAATCCAAAAGAATCATTCGGTTGCTTATCTTGGTCCCGAGGCTACCTTTACTCATATAGCCGCCATAAATTACTTCGGGCAGTCTGTCAATTACGCGCCTCAGGTGACAATACGCGACATATTCTGCGAAGTGGAGAAAGGAGCCTGTCATTACGGGGTTGTTCCTGTTGAGAACTCCATTGAAGGTTCGGTTAACTATACGCTGGACCTTTTTTTTGAATCGGATTTAAAAATATGCGCTGAATTATACCATCCGATATCCCACGATCTTCTGTCAAAGAGCGACTCTCCGGGGGAAATAAAAACCATTTATTCACATCCCCAGGCCTTTGCCCAGTGCAGGAAATGGATAGAGAAGAAGCTTCCGGGAGCCGTGCTTGTAGAAAGCGACAGCACCGCTCATGCAGCGCGAAAAGCTGCCGATGATCCGAAATCGGCAGCTATCGCAAGCAGCAAGGCGGCGCACATCTATAATCTCCAGGTAATGGCATCAAAGATTGAAGATATATCGCGGAACACAACGAGGTTTCTTGTTATCGGAAAAGATGATATTAAAAGAACAGGATCGGATAAAACTTCCGTGATGTTCGTGACTTCTCATGTTCCGGGGGCATTATACAGGGCGTTAAAACCGGTTGCCGAAGCGGGTATAAACATGGTTAAACTTGAGTCAAGGCCTACAAAGCATGAAAACTGGAGTTATTTTTTCTTTGTTGATCTTGAAGGTCATGCTGAAGACAAGATTGTTGCCCAGACAATAATGAAAATGAAAAAACTCTGCCTTTTCTTAAAATGCCTCGGATCATACCCGCTGGCAAGAGAAGGCATTTACGGATCTGTTACAAAACAGTCAGGAAAGCTTATAAAATGAGATTCGATACAGACAGTTCGGTTTATGCCCTCTTCGGTGATCCGGTATCCCATTCCTTAAGCCCTGTCATGCATAACAGTGCTTTTGAATTTACAGGCTATAAAGGCTTATATCTTGCCTTTGAAGTCAAAAACATAAAAAACGCTCTTATCTCGGTAAAGACTCTCGGCATAAAGGGCGCTAGCGTCACCATTCCGCACAAGATAGAGGTGATGAAGCATCTGGATGTAATTGACGATATGGCCGTTAAAATCGGCGCGGTAAATACGATAATAAATATCGGAGGATATCTCAAGGGATATAACTCCGATGGACTTGGCGCCGTAAAAGCCCTGTCCGAAAAAACCTTGATCAACGGAAAGAAGATTGCCGTCATAGGAGCAGGCGGCGCCGCCCGCGCTGTTGCGTTCTGCCTGAAGAAAGAAGGCGGAAGAATAACCGTCATAAACCGGAGCAGGGATAAGGGGGAGCGGCTCGCGGAGGATCTTATTTCAGATTATCGTCCGCTAAACGATACAGGCAGCATGGATCATGATATTTTAATCAATACGACTCCTGTAGGAATGACACCCCATACGGAAGGAATGCCCATTGAAAGAAGGTATCTTGAAAAGGGCATGGTTGTGATGGATATCGTCTATAATCCGCTGAAAACACTTTTTCTATCAGAGGCTGAAAAGGCGGGATGTGTTACTATTGACGGTCTTTCGATGTTTGTGCACCAAGGCGCCTTTCAATTTGAATTATGGACCGGAATAAAAGCGCCGGTTGATATCATGAAAACGACGGTTTTAAGCGCCCTGCAACCCCTTGAACTCTAAACGATAAAGAATATATAAGCATATGATAGAAATATTTCCGGGAATCAATAACCGGTGCGAAGTCAGTGTCCCGGGATCAAAGAGCTATACACATAGGCTTTTGATTGCCTCTGCGCTGTCGGACGGGATCTGCACGATAAAGAACTGCCTCAGGAGTGAAGATACTCTTCTTACTCTTGAAGCTTTGAGGAAAATGGGCGCGGATATCGATGATTCTGCCGGTGAAATTACCGTTTGCGGCACAAAAGGGGATCTTAAAGCCTACAATGAACCGGTATTTCTCGGAAATTCCGGGACATCAATGCGCCTGCTTACGGGAGTAGCCGCGCTTGGAAGCGGCTGTTATACACTGACCGGGGCCAGCCGCATGTCCGAGCGTCCGATCGGGGATCTCCTTGACGGTTTAAAAAGCCTTGGAGTCGACGCCCGGTCTCTTAATAATAACGGATGTCCTCCCCTGGTAATAAAAGGCGGAAAAATAATGGGAGGCAGGATCGGGCTGAAATGCGGTTTAAGCAGCCAGTTCCTTTCCTCGATTCTTTTAATAGCTCCGTACACCGAGAAAGGTGTGGAAATAAAAGTTGTTGAAGGTCCGGTATCAAAACCATATATAGACATGACGATTGATATAATGGCAAAATCCGGTGTCAGTGTAAAACGGGACGGATATTTAAGATTCAGTGTCAAAGGAGGCGGGTGTTACAGGGCGGGAAATCATTATGTTGAGCCGGATTGTTCACAGGCAGGGTATTTCTGGGCAGCGGCGGCAGTTACAGGGGCTGAAATTAAAGTCAGAGGAATTACGAAAGACTCACGGCAGGGGGATCTTAATTTAACCGGATTGCTTGAGAAGATGGGGTGTAAAATAATATCCGAAAAAGACGGCATTTCTGTAAGGGGCGGATCCCTTGTTGCTATTGAAGCTGATATGGCCGATATGCCCGACATGGTTCCCACCCTGGCTGTTGTCGCTTCCTTTGCGAAAGGAACCACCGTAATAAAGAATGTGGGGCACCTCAAGGAAAAAGAGAGCGATCGCCTCCTGGCCGTTGTAAATGAACTGTCAAAAACAGGCATAGAAGCCGGTTGCACGGAAACGGATCTGTTTATAAAAGGGGGAGCTCACCGGGGCGCCGAAATCGACACATATAACGACCACAGAATCGCCATGAGTTTCGCAATAGCGGGACTTAAGGTCCCGGGCGTATTCATCAAAAATGAAAAATGCGTCGAAAAGTCTTTCCCGGATTTCTGGAAAGTGCTTGAGGCTCTCGGCCGGCAGACAGGCTGAAGGCGGATAGATTAATAGAGACAGTCTTTTTCTGTTTGGACCAAATATTTTGGAATATGAATATATATCTGATCGGATACCGGTGCACTGGAAAAAGCATAGTCGGGAAACTTCTTGCCGTAAAACTCGGTATGAAATTTACTGACGCGGATGTTGAGATTGTGAACAGCGCCGGAAAATCTATTTCCGAAATTGTTGAAAAAACAGGATGGGACGAATTCCGGAGAATCGAGAAGAATATCATCAGGGAACTTTCCGCTCTTAAAGGGCATGTTGTCGCAACAGGAGGAGGGGCGGTTCTTGACGGCGATAATGCTGAATATATGAAGAATACCGGAATCGTAGTCTGGCTCAGGGCGACATCTCCGACGATAAGCCAAAGAATGAAAACGGATCACGGAACAAAAGATTTCAGGCCGGCTCTTACCGTAAAAGGAGCGATAGGGGAGATTGACGAAATATTATCCGCCCGTAAACGCTTTTATGAAAAGGCGATGGATTTTTATATTGATACGGATAATCGCGATATAAGCGCTATATGCAGTGATATTATAAATCTGGTTGGAAATGTAAAGGAAAAACAATAATGCCCGGAAACTCTTTCGGAACATTGTTCAGAATAACAACCTGGGGAGAATCCCACGGTGAGGCGGTTGGCGTTGTCATTGACGGATGCCCGCCGGAGATACCGCTTAATGAATCGGTAATCCAGGATATGCTGGAGAGGCGAAGGCCCGGAGGGTCTTTCGTGAGCAGTTCGCGAAAGGAGCCTGACAGGGCAATCATCATGTCGGGCGTTTTTAAAGGTATGACGACCGGGACTCCTGTAATGATAATGATAAAAAACAGCGATGCCCGTCCGGAATCGTACGAAAAGATATCGGATCTGTTCAGGCCGGGGCATGGTGATATAACATACCAGGCGAAATACGGAATAAGGGACTGGCGGGGCGGAGGAAGAGCTTCGGCAAGAGAGACTGTTTCGAGAGTCGCAGCGGGCGCCGTGGCGAAAGCTGTCCTGGAACATGAAAAAATATACGTATCCGCATGTACGGTCGAGCTTGGAGGGATAAAAGCCGTAACGCATGATCCGGATGCCGTATCCGGAAACATCTTCATGTGTCCCGATACGAAGGCCGCTCTCAAAATGGAAAAACTGGTAAAGGATGTCAAAAAGAGCGGCGATTCTGTCGGCGGCATAGTCGAGATAACCGCAAACGGCGTTCCGGTCGGCCTGGGGGAACCTGTTTTTGACAAGCTTGACGCCGATATCGCAAAAGGCCTGATGAGCATAGGCGCAGTCAAGGGAGTTGAAATCGGAGTCGGTTTTAAAGCCGCGATCCTGAAAGGTTCTGAAAATAATGATCCCATAACACGCCGGGGCTTTTTGACCAATAACGCAGGAGGAATTCTTGCCGGGATATCAAACGGAGATGAAATAGTGGTTCGCGTCGCGGTCAAGCCGATTCCTTCCATTGAAAAAGAGCAGAAGACGGTCGATCTTTCCGGAAAAGAGAGAACAATATCCGTCAGGGGAAGACATGATGTATCCGCCATACCGCGGATTAATGTTGTTTGCGAGTCGATGGTAAGCATTGTGCTGGCGGATCATTTATTGAGGCAGAGGGCTGTCGGGAGATGAATGAAGAAACAACTGTGAAAACATCGGTAAATTTTTCAAAGATTCCTGCAAAGAGGCGCTCAGAGAAAGCAATAAAATAATAAACTCTATCTTTAGATAACATAAACAAAAGATTATAATAGTTTTTAATTTTGCTGAACAAGTCTTTACAGTGATTGTAAAAATAATGTTACGATTGTAATGTGTTAAACTTATTCGCGTACGTCCCCTTAATTTGACCTTGCGGTTAATTGTGTGGTAAACGCTTCAAGAGATTTATCACGATAGTGATTGTCAAGATAATGTTCCGATTAGAGCATGATTAGATTGTTTGGGAATAGATTTATGACATTGACTATAATATTTTTTCCATGCCTCTTGTGAGTTGAAAACTGCTTTCTGTGTTTTCATATCCCTTAAAAAGGTACTGAAAAGAGTGGCAGAAGATATATTGTTAACTCACCTGCACCCCTTGAGGGGGGTACTGAAAAGAGTCCTATTTATCGGGGTTCGGGAAACGCTCTATGCCTGAATATTTCTCAAATGAAGAGTTTCAAGCGGAAGTCGAAAAGCGCAAACATGCCGAAGCTGAGCTTCGTGAGTATGTTGATAAGTTCAATGACCTGGCAGAGGCTTGTGCGGATGTAGTTCTTTATCATGATCTGCAGGGCAACATAGCTTTTATAAACGAAGCCGGGCTTAAATTTACCGGTTTCACCAGGAATGAAGCTCTCAGGGCGAATATTATAGACGTGATTCCGGAGAAATACCTTTTACCGATGCTTGAAAGACAGAAACGAAGAAAAGCAGGATATGAGAAACGAAATGTATATGAAATCGCATATGTAAACAAGAATGGCGCATCGATTCCTCTTGAAGTAAATTCCATCATGGTTAAGGATAAAGGAGTTCCTTACATACTTCTGGTTGTTCGCGATCTGAGGCTTTACAAGCAAAAAGAAAGGGAGTTGTCTGAAAACAGGGAAAAATTTCAGAATATACTTAACAGCATAGAAGACGGTTACTATGAGGTTGATCTGAAAGGCAGAATCGTTTTTTGCAATGAATCTCTTTGCAGAATACTTGGTTATTCCAAAGACGAGGTTACAGGAAAGAGCTACCGCGAAAGTGTTGATGAGGAGAACGGGAAGAAGCTCCTTGAGGCGTTCAATAATGTTTTCAAAACAGGCGGAACTTCGAAGGTATTGGACTGGGAGGTAATCAGGAAAGACGGCTCGAAACGTTTTGTGGAGGCTTCAATAGCCCTTGTCAAAGACCCTGAGAATGTGCCGGCAGGTTTTCGGGGATTAGTCCGCGATATTACGGAACGCAAACAGGCCGAGGAGGAACACAAAAAATTCGAACTTCAGATGCGGCACGCGCAGAAAATGGAGGCTATCGGCACTCTTGCAGGAGGCATTGCCCATGATTTCAACAATATTTTGATGAATATTCAGGGCAACGTGTCGATTATGATGATGGAGATTGATCCTGCCGATCCGTTTTATGAAAACCTCAAAAAAATTGAGGATTCGGTTGAAAAGGCCTCGGGCCTGACAAGGCAGATACTCGGATTCGCGCGGGGCGGTAAATACGTTATAAAGGAGATAGACCTGAATGAACTTGTTGGCAGAACAGCACAGCTTTTCGGCCGAGCGCGAAAAGAGATAAATATTCAGACGAAGTTTCAGGATAACGCATGGTCCGTTAAGGCGGATCAGAGCCAGATAGAGCAGGCGCTTTTGAATATTTATTTAAACGCGTGGCAGGCAATGCCTTCGGGAGGGAATCTTTATATTGTAACAGGTAATGTCCTGATAGATGAAAACTATATCAAGAAATTTGCGATAACGCCCGGCAGATATGTCATGATATCAATAACGGATACGGGCGTTGGAATGGACGAAGCGACCAAGCAGAGAGTTTTTGATCCTTTTTTTACCACCCGTGAGATCGGGAGGGGCACAGGCTTAGGCCTTGCGTCTGTTTATGGAATAATAAAGAATCACGACGGATTCATAAATGTATACAGCGAAAAAGGAAAAGGAAGCACGTTCAATATATACCTGCCGGCCTTCGGGAAGGTTAAGGAAGAGAAAAAGAAAGAAACCGAGAGCCGTATTCCGGGAACCGGAACGATTCTGTTTGTTGATGATGAGCAAATGATAATTGATGTGGGGCAGGCGATATTAAAAAAACTGGGATACAATGTTATTATAGCAAAAGGAGGTCAGGAGGCTGTAGATCTTTATACAAAAAACAGGGATAAAATAGACCTTGTCGTTCTTGATATGATAATGCCGGATATTCCCGGAAGCGAAGTATTTGACAGAATAAGGGAGTTGAACCCGACGGTGAAGGTTTTACTCTCAAGCGGATATGCTCTCGACGTCCAGACTTCCGGAATAATGGAAAAAGGCTGTAACGGTTTTATTCAAAAGCCCTTTAATGTTAAGAAGCTTTCGGCCAAACTCAATGAAATTCTCCATGGGCAATAAAGAGCCTTTTCACCGTAAACAATTTCACCAAAAACCGCGGGTTTCCATCAATATCCGGAACATGAAATTATTTTTCCACCTTATGATTTTCCTGATAGTTATTCCGCTTTGTCATTCAGGCTTTTCCGAAGTATCTGCCGGGATAGTTACTGATCCGCTGGGACGAAAGGTAAATGTCCCCCGGAATCCGCGAAGTATAATATCTCTGGCGCCCAGCATTACTGAAATTATTTTTGCCCTGAATCGCGAGAACCTCTTAAAGGGTGCGACTCTCCATTGCGATTATCCGGCCGGGGCAAAGCTTCTCCCGAGAGTCGGCTCCTATGTCGGACTGGACTTGGAAAAGATCATATCTTTAAAGCCTGATCTCTGCATTGCGATAAAGGACGGAAATCCGCAACATGTTATTGACCGGCTGGCATCTTTCGGAATACCGGTTTATGCAGTTGATCCGAGAAACATTGATTCTGTGATGAATACTATTCTCTCGATCGGCGGCCTTCTTGGCGCAGATAAGAGAGCGGAATTTCTGGTTAAAAACATGCGGTTGCGCATAAGGCATTTAACGGAGATGGTCGCAGCAACGCCTCACAAGCCAAGAGTATTCTTCCAGATAGGGACAGCGCCTGTCGTCTCTGTGGGAACCCGGACATATATTCATGAGCTGATTCTGCTCGCAGGGGGCATAAATGTAACGGCGGGAGATACACCCTATCCGAGCTTCAGCCGTGAACAGCTGATCGCCTTTTCACCGGAAATTATCATTATCACCTCAATGGAAAAAAGCGATGCGTTTGAGCAGGTTCTGGCGGAATGGAATAAATGGCCGCAGATTGAGGCGGTCCGCAATAAGCGTATATACGTGGCCGATTCGGACCTTTTTGACAGACCTTCACCGCGCCTCATTGAAGGCCTTGAGCTGCTTGTCAGGTTAATTCATCCGGAACTGTTCGGGAATAATAAATAATTATGGGATCAGGTTTTCTTAAACGACTCATGCTTGTTTTATCCCTCCTGTCGATTCTGCTGGCGGGAGTCATGTACCTTGGTATTTCCGTCGGATCGACCGGCTGCAATTTCGGCGATTCAATGCGGCTCTTGATGACCGACAACAGCGCCGGTTCCGTTCAGGAAGCAATCATACGCCAGATCCGTATGCCGCGTGTGGTGCTTGCGGCCCTGGTCGGGGCGGCTCTCTCTTTGGGCGGCCTTGTTTTCCAGGCTCTTCTGCGAAACCCTCTTGCTGAGCCTTACATACTGGGAATTTCAGGAGGTTCGGCAATAGGCGCCATTTTCGGAATTATTCTGGGGTTCTCATATTTCCCCGGGGTGAGCATTATGGCTTTTACCGGCAGCCTTGCCACACTGCTCCTGCTTCTTCTGATGTCGTCCGGGCAAACTCTTTTTAAAAAGGATTCCCTCCTTTTATCCGGGGTTATGGTGAATGCCTTTTGTTCCGCCGTTATCATGTTTCTAATATCGATGGCCCGTGACGCAAGGCTGCACAACATTATTTTCTGGCTCATGGGAGATCTCTCATCCGCGGATGCAGGCGGGGTAGTGATCCTCGCGGTGGTCATGCTGCCCTGTTTTATTCTCCTTTTCTGGCTTTCGAATACGATGAACCTTCTTCTCATGGGCAGAGACATGGCTCAAACCATGGGGGTGAATATAAAGATGGTAACAGTTACGCTGCTTGTAGTCACTTCATTCATGGTAAGCGCCACTGTAAGTTATTGCGGTCTGATCGGATTTGTGGGGCTTGTCATACCGCACGTATTCCGGATCATTCTGGGCTCCGACCATCGAATTCTTGTGCCTGCCTGTCTGCTTGGCGGAGGAGCATATATGGTTTTTTGTGATATTCTGGCAAAGGTTCTCCCATCGCAGGGCGAAATGCCGGCCGGAGTAATCACCGCTCTTGTCGGCGCGCCGCTTTTCATATATCTGCTCAAAAGGTCCGACCGATGAAGCCGGTAATTACCGTAAATAATCTGAATTATTCATACGGAAAGATCTCTGTACTGAAAGATATTTCTTTCAAGGTTCAAAGAAGTGATTTTTTCATAATTATCGGTCCCAACGGATCGGGTAAAACCACTTTACTTCGTCTGCT
>RPRI01000042.1 GCA_003818505.1 Desulfobacteraceae bacterium
ATATTCATATGAATATCACTTTCCGCTGTTTTTCCGTATAACATCAGCTATAAAGCCCGGCGGGCGCACGACCTTCCCGCTCCGGTCTACAAAAGCATGTTTCGAATAGCCCTTTGCGCGGACTGTCACTCCGTCTTCATCATATATGCAGTAATCAAACTTCATGCCGCCTTTAACGCCTGTGTCAAGGGTTGTCTCTATTATCAGGAGATCGTCATATCTGACAGGAGAGAGAAATTTGCACTGAACTTCCGAAACAGGCAGGAAAAACCCTTCTGCCTCTATAGCCTTATAAGTCAGCCCCAGCGCCCGGAACATCTCCCCGCGCCCCATTTCAAACCAGCGCAGGTAATTCGCATTATAGGCATAGCCCATGTTGTCCGTATCGCCGTAAATCACCCTGTATGTTGTTCTGTGTTTCAGCATTAAACATCACCATCAAAGCCGATGAGCTTGTAAAAAGTCATATGCGAACTGATTTGAGATTTTTGGGAATCAGCAATCCCCGGCCATTTCTTTAATGATCAGTTCCTTAAGCTCGCCATACCTTTGTGTGACCGGAAGCTCCGGGAACTCCGCTACAACATTTGCGGGGGGACAAAAAAGTATGCCGCGCTCCGCCTCCTTGAGCATGGCAATATCGTTATAGGAATCTCCGACAGCTATTACCCTGTAATCGAGGCTCTTTAGAGCTATCACCGCTTTTTTCTTGCCTTCCTTCTGACGCAGGTTGTACCCTTCAACAGAGCCGTCTTTTCCGATAGCCAGGGTATGGCAGAAGAGGGTCGGCGATCCCAGTTTCTTCATCAACGGCCCGGCAAACTGAACGAAGGTATCGGAAACGATGATAACCTGGGTCACCGATCTGAGCCAGTCAAGAAATTCAACAGCGCCTTCAAGAGGATCGAGGCCGGCAATCACCTTCTGTATATCGGTTATTTTAAGATGCTCCCGGCCGAGGATCTCTATACGCCTTTTCATCAGCACATCATAATCCGAAATATCACGGGTGGTAAGTCTCAGTTCTTCTATTCCTGTTTTTTCAGCGACATTGATCCATATCTCCGGAACAAAAACACCTTCCAGATCACTGCAGACAATATGCATAATTCTCCTTCGTCAACATAGGTTCTTCTCTCAATTGGTTGGGAGAAAGGGAGCTTTGAAGTTCTGACAAGCTTTCCTTTCACTTGAACCCTTGACTCCTTGGACCCTTGAATCCTCAATCTATTAATCTTCCTGATCATCATCTTCAATCCTTATCAGCGCCGGTCTTGTACCCACAACATCAAGGCGCGATATTTCATCAAGAGCCTTTTTCACATCAGCCTCTTTGCACAGATGCGACAGCATGACGATCGGCACCGATCCGTTTGTCTTCCTTCCTTTCTGATGCACAGACTTGAGGCTTATGCCGTAATTTCCGAGAATACCCGATATTTTTGAAAGCACTCCGGGCCTGTCAAGAGCCGCAAACCTGAAATAGTAATGGGTTGATATTTCGTCAACCGGCATAACAGGTATCTTCCTGATACCGGCCATCCGGAATGAAAGCAGGGGAATTCTTCCGACCGAGCCGGAAAGGATATTCCTTGCAAGATCGACCGTGTCGCTTATTACGGCGCTTGCCGTGGGCATCATGCCTGCGCCCAGTCCGTAAAGAAGTATATCTCCGACCGCATCACCCGATATCGTTACGGCATTAAGAGACCCGTTGACATTGGACAGAAGATTCTTACAGGGAATCATTGTCGGATGCACACGCGCTTCCACCGAATCTCCCCTCTTTTTGCTGATTGCAAGAAGCTTGATCCTGTATTCGAACTGTTTCGCAAACTCAATGTCAAGCGGTGTAATCTTCGAAATGCCCTCAATATAAATATCCTTAAGATTAATTTCCATGCCGTAGGCGATAGCATTGAGAATGGCAAGCTTATGGGCGGTATCATGCCCCTCGATGTCGAGCGTAGGATCGGCTTCTGCAAACCCTTTTGCCTGCGCCTCGGAAAGCGCCGACTCAAACGTTGTTCCGTCATCGGTTATTTTCGAGAGGATATAATTGCATGTTCCGTTTAAAATCCCCGTCATCGACCTGACATGGTTTCCTGCAAGGGATTCTCTCAGGGTTTTAATGATCGGCATGCAGCCTCCGACGCTTGCTTCGTATGCAACGTCGACTCCCTTTGCTGCGGCAGCCCCGAAGATCTCATTTCCGCAGGACGCAAGAAGAGCCTTGTTTGCCGTCACGACCTGCTTTCCGTTCTTTATGGCCCTTAAAATCAAATCCTTCGCTATCTTCTCGCCGCCTATCATTTCGAGGATTATATCAGTCTCAGGATCATCGACTACTTTAAAGGCATCGCCGGTAAATACTCCTTCACCGAATTTAATCCCCCTGTCGCGGCCCGGATCAAGATCGGCAACATATTTTAAATTCAATTCAGCGCCTGCCCTCGAGCTGATGAGGTCTTTATTTTCAAGAAGTATTTTGGCGACACCTGTCCCGACTGTTCCGCAACCCAGCAGGCCTATATTAATTTTTCTCATACAAACAGTCTCCGTCTATAGGAACATGAATTTACAGTATAATTATGCGTGTATCAGCGAAAATCAGTATACTGATAATAATCTACAGAATCTTTTTGATTCCGCGAACGGCCTGGTTTATGCGCATCGCATTTTCAATGAGCGCGAAGCGAACATATTCATCCCCGTACTCTCCGAAACCGAGACCCGGGGCAACAGCAACCTGCGCCTCTTTTATGAGAAACTTGGAAAATTCTACCGAACCCATCTTCACATATTTATCGGGAATTTTCCCCCACACGAACATCGTCCCTTTCGGACTTTTAATATCCCAGCCTATCCTGCCAAGTCCGTTTAGAAGGGCGTCCCTCCGCTCCCTGTAAGTATCGCATATCTCTTTCACGCAATCCTGCGGACCGTTTAAAGCGATAATCGACGCTATCTGGATCGGCTGAAATACTCCGTAATCGAGGTAGCTTTTTATTCTGCGCAGAGCGGCGACAATTTCCGGATTACCGACACAGAATCCGACCCGCCATCCCGGCATGTTATAGCTTTTTGAAAGTGAAAAGAATTCAACCCCGACATCCTTTGCGCCCCTGGCCTGCAGAAAACTTGGCGCTGTATAACCGTCAAAAATAAGATCTGCATATGCGAAGTCGTGGATGACCATTATATCGTGCTCCTTCGCATAATCTACTATCTTTTCGAAGAAGTCGAGGGTCACGACTTCGGTTGTCGGATTATGTGGATAGCTTATTATTAGAACTTTCGGCTTCGGCCATGTCTGCCGCGTGGCATTTATAAGATTTTCGAAAAAATCACAGCCGGGCCCGACCGGAATTCCCCTGACATCTCCTCCCGCAATTATTGCCGAAAAAGGATGAATGGGATAAGTAGGCGTGGGAGTAAAAATCACGTCTCCGGGTCTTATAGTAACGAGAATAAGATGTGACAATCCTTCCTTAACACCTATTGTCACAATAGCCTCATTGTCGGGATCAATATCCACATCGAACCTGCGCTTGTACCATCCCGCTATGGCCATTCTCAGCTTGGTTATTCCCATGGAGGCTGAATAACGGTGATTAGGCGGTTTCTGGGCGGCTTCCGTAAGCTTATCGACAATATGCTGGGGTGTTCCAAGATCGGGATTTCCCATGCCGAGATCGATTATATCTTCTCCGGCGTGCCTTGCATCCATCTTTATCTTGTTGACTGTAGCAAAGACATACGGGGGTAAACGGTCAAGTCGCGCAAACTTATTCATCTTTCAACCTCAATTCTGATCTGTTAAAAGTGATTAATAAGCCGAATATCGAAATCCGGACGGCAAAGTAAAAAGCTCATTATGCAAGGCGCACGAATCTTGAGGAATGAAGCGTACTTTTAGTACGCTGCAATGACAAAAGATAAAGTGCAACACAGCAGAATGACTTTTTATGAAGCCGTCAAGTTTAGTTACAATATATGGCATCTTATGTCAAAAAATTTGTTTTGACTTTTGAACCCGATCGGTTTAAATCCAGATTACTTTGAAGCTTCCCGCAGCAGGCTGTGGGAAATCTTCTGCCATAGGGAATAGCGTCTATTTTAAATTCGCCCGCTAACCCGCAGCAAGTCCGCCGCGGCGGACCTTCGGCGGGGAATGCGCTCGCTGTTTTGGTTCAACAAAAATCAGACATGCTTACCTTATCAATATGTACTCTGGCCCCGATAAGCGGGATAAGTGAGCATATTTCGACTTTTTGCAATACCGTCCCATTTTATCTTTTCTAAAAAACGGAGTTTAATATGAAAGAATCTCTGACATATGCCGATGCAGGTGTTGATATCGATAAGGCAAACAGGCTGGTTGCATCAATAAAAGAAATTGCAAAAAAAACAAGCCGGTCAGGCGTAATAGGCGAAATAGGCGGATTCGGCGGCCTCTTTTCCCTCAACACGGAAAACATGGAAAAACCTGTGCTCGTGAGCTCAACTGACGGAGTTGGAACAAAACTGAAAGTTGCCTTCATGGCAGGCAAACATGATACGGTAGGCATTGATCTTGTTGCAATGAGCGTAAACGATATCCTTGTTCAGGGAGCCGAACCCTTATTTTTCCTTGATTACTTCGCCACCGGAAAGCTTGATACGGAAATAGCCATTGATGTCATAAAGGGAATCGCAGAAGGATGCAAACAGGCAAAATGCGCTCTTTTAGGCGGTGAAACAGCCGAAATGCCCGGATTTTACAAGAAAAACGAGTATGACCTTGCAGGCTTTGCAGTGGGCCTTGTAGATTGTCATAAAATCATAGACGGTTCCGGCATACGCATGGGGCACAAGCTTATTGCCATTACTTCAAGCGGACTTCACAGCAACGGATATTCTCTAGCCCGCAAGATATGCTTTGATCACCTTAAACTGAAAATCGACTCCTACATCCCCGAACTAGGCAAAACAATAGGCGAAGAGCTTCTCACTCCGACGAGGATCTATTCGGGAATTATTCTCAGTCAGCTTAAAGATCTTCCGATCCACGGGCTGGCTCACATAACAGGCGGAGGAATATCCGAAAATATTATCCGCATAATACCCGAAACATGCATGCTGAGGATTAAAAAAGGAAGCTGGGACATACCCCCGGTCTTTAATTATCTGCAAGAGGCCGGGAAAATCTCCGAAGAAGAGATGATGAGAACTTTCAATAACGGGATCGGGATGGTGGCTATCGTACCCGAAAAATCGGCGCACGAGGTTATGGAGCGCTTTGCAGCCATCAATGAAAAAACATTTCTCATCGGAGATATCGCGGAAAGAAAAAACTCTCAGACAAAATTAAAATGGGTATGAAAACATCCGAAGCTACTATCAAGGTTTATAAACTTAATATCCCATGATTATTCTTGGCATCGAAACATCGTGCGATGAAACTGCTGCATCAGTTGTCGATAACGGGACCGCAATATTCTCTTCTGTCGTATCATCCCAGGTCGATGTTCATTCCCGGTACGGCGGAGTAGTCCCTGAGCTTGCCTCCCGGGAACACATGGGGACCATCGTCACCGTAGTCAGGGAGGCAATACGACAATCCGGCATCGGGCAGGAGCGTCTTGACGCGATAGCCGTTACACTGGGGCCGGGACTTGTCGGCTGCCTGCTGGTAGGTTTCTCATTCGCGAAGGCTTATGCGTTCGGGCTCGGCATACCATGGACAGGAGTGAATCACCTCGAGGGACATATTCATTCTGTTTTTCTCGGGCCTGATCCGCCCCCCTTTCCTTTCATATCACTCCTTGCTTCGGGCGGGCACACGGGCATTTATCTTGTTACCTCCCACACCGGCATGGAGCTTCTCGGACAAACCCGCGATGATGCGGCCGGAGAAGCCTTCGACAAGGTTGCCAAAATGCTCGGCCTCGGATATCCCGGCGGGAGCATCATAGGAAATCTCGCCGAAAAAGGGGATCCCGGCAAAATCGATTTTCCGAGACCCTACCTTGACAAATCGGGATTTGATTTCAGCTTCAGCGGGATAAAGACATCGGTCAGCCGTTTTATCCGGACGCATTCAGCCGAATACAAAGAAATGACGCCGGATATCGCCGCGGGTTTCCAGGAGGCGGTAGTTGATGTCTTATCTTATAAACTTCTCCTTGCCGCAAAAGCAAAAAGATGCAAACATGTCTCAATAGTTGGAGGGGTTGCGGCAAACAAAAGATTGAGGGAAAAGATAATAAAGGATGCCGGTCCTACGGGAATAAAGGTACATATGCCTTCTCATGCTTTATGCGGAGATAATGCTGCCATGATAGCCGCAGCAGGTTATTACCTTCTTATAAACGGCGGACCGCAGGATCTGAGTTTGGATGTGTTTTCGAGAGCTAAATGAGACCGTTTATCGGGGTTAGTGTTTTACTTTTCACACAAAGGCCCAAAGCTCACAAAGAAAAAAACAGCGGATTGTAAAAGGAGATACGACATGGCCATAAATAAAATCTTACAGGCAACGGTTATAATATGCGCATCTCTCATTTTCGCATCCTGCGCCGTAAACAAACTGGACAATTCCCTTGATTATAAAACAGGCAGGTATGCTCCTTCAAAACCCTTTGAAGGAACGCTTGGAGTTGATGAATTCATCGATTTGAGGCCGCAGGGAACAACAAGCGATGCTAAAAAGTGGATAGGCTTTATTCCGGGCGTTTTATGGATCGATTTTGTTTCCGAAACACCCGATACCTTTACCGGATTCTCCTCATACAATTCTTTTCCTTTCAAATCTTCCTTTGCAAGGGCGATATACAGGAACTTAAGCGAAAATGGTCTTTTTGAAAAAACGGTCTATCTCCCGGAAGAAAGATATGCAAAAACAAAATGGCGTCTTGAAGGAATCATCAGGCAAACAACGCTAAAGGAAAGTTGCTATTATTACGGATCGGGATTTTATGCGTGGTGCACCCGCATAATCGGTCTTCCTTACGTCTCGTATGAAACCGAACTCGACATCACGCTCAGGTTAAGGCGCTTAAGTAATGATGAGATAATCTGGACACACGAATTAAAGGGGTCAAAAACAGACAGGTATTACAACATCTACCAGCTCATGATCGGAAAAGATGAAAAGCATATTCTTTCCTACAACTTTTCAAAAATCCTGGAAGAGAAGATGCCGTCTGCCATGGAATCTCTCAATACGGCTCTTGCAGCATCCTCGCGGTGAAACCTTTAACCAGGCCGGGTCGGGGTATGGGCCAATGCGTTTTGCCGGAAAATTATGAGGCGTCATAATCACCACCCCGGCAGGAACTTTTCCTTATGCCGCAGGATACGGCGGACCGATATTTCAGCATCCGTTTTTATCTTTTCAGCATCGCGCATATTCTTTAAAATTTCCTCAAAAGCGGATTCAATATCCGGCCCTGCATGGCATATCAGCATCATGTCAATTCCGGCGGACAGTACCTGCCGGACCGATGTCCTGATATCAAAATGATTTTTCACGGCTCCCATATCGAGGTCATCCGTCATTATAATACCTTCGTAACCCATGGAATCACGCAAAAGCTCTTTTGCAATTTTCACGGAGAGGCTTGCCGGCCATTTCCCGTCAATTCCGGTATACAGAATGTGGGACAGCATTATTCCGGCGACGTTGTGCCTTATGGCAGCTTCAAAAGGAATAAAGTCAAAAGATTCCATGTCGGAAAGTCCGGCATCAAATGACGGAAGATCAAGATGGGAATCGAGAAGGGTTCTTCCTATGCCCGGGAAATGCTTTGCAACGGCCATTATTTTTTTTGCCTGGAGTCCCTCGATAACCGCAACGCCCATCTTCGAAACCCGGTAAGGATCATGCCCGAAAACCCTTCCCGCCATTATGCTCGGTACTCCTTCCGGAGCTACATCCATGACAGGCGCCATGTTCATATTTATTCCGACTCCGAGCAGTTCGGATGCGGTTGTCGCAGCAAACTGAACGGCGTCCTCTTCGTTTTTCATCGCCGGATTCCCGGGAAAAACGGTAAAGGGTTCTTTCAGCCTCGCCACCTGACCGCCTTCCTGATCAACAGATATTATAAGAGGAGGCTGACCGCATGACCCGGCATAATCCTGTATGGACTTACACAGGATCTTAATCTGTTCCGGGGCTTTCACATTTCCGGAAAAGAGTATTACGCCGCCGACTTTTACGGTATCTATAAGGAATTTCAGTTCACCCGAAAGTTCCGTTCCTTCAAAGCCCGCCATTATACGCTGACCCGCAAGCTGTTCCAAAGAAAAATCTGAAATATTCATCCCACCCGAACCTCTGGCCGCATGAACCACCTATCCTCCTAAGCGTTTGAAAAGATATTATTTTTTAGATGCGGCAGTATAGGGATAATGGGTTTGTGTGTCAAGGGGAAAGAGCCGCAATATTCGGTAATAAGGAATCACCACGTAAGCCGAACAATAGCGCCTCCCGGCAACTCCTTTCACTCACAAACAAATGACTTTGGAAAGTTATGAAGTTGAGGATTACGATTTGGAACAGAGTAACGGGCTTTTCAGCGGGCGCGGCCTTTTGCGATCCGCTGCAAGAGCATTGTTATGCTAAAAAGGTTTATCATTGGGACTACGGCATCACGAAGTTCTGACAGGCAATTAAGTACCTATAGCCATATTCAATGACTGGCTCCTTCCGCTGATTTGTAACCTTGCACTTGATTGATGCAAATCCTCGGTCTGGTTTACTCCGTGATCTTTTTAACTCCGTCCACCTGGCATTCACTGAAAGGACGTCACCCGGACGCACAGGATTGAACATTTTTGCCTCGTGCATACCAACGCCGCTTAGGATTGCAACATTCCCCTGTGCCTCAACAACAACCCGGGTGCAAGCTGAGAGAGTATGAAGGGAGGATGCAACCAGTCCACCAAAAAGAGATTCACTCGCCGTGTTCTCATCAATATGGAACGGTTGAGGATCAAATTTATTTCCAAAATCGACAATTGCCTCCCTATTCATTACGACAGGCTGACAATGAAGATGTTCTCCATCCTTCAAATCATCGAAATATCTCTTTTTCATTCTTGCGATCTTCCTTGAAGCAAGGGGTAGTAAATAAGGGACGTATCCATATTACAAACTTATTTATCAAATAGCAAAAAAGGTATATCAATAATAATTTATCAAGTTTAAATGGTTAATACGTCCCCTATATTGTTCCCGAAGCTTAATCAGTCTCGTTAGTATCAAACTGATCTTGAATATATACGGGACGTTCGTGAATATATACGCGATATACGGGACGTTCGTGCAGAACGTTCATAACTCTAAATCCATGTCATTTATATCCTGTTTTCCCCCTGCTGATATCAACCGCGTCACGCAAGAGTTCGTTACACCAAGATATCTCGCAACATCAGCCCCGGAATAACCCAGTTCCCTGACACCGATCAACGATATTGCACATCTGGCTTTTACCACTTCTCTTCTCCGGCTCCCTGATAGCAGTTCACCAATAGAAATATTATACCTTTCTGATATTTTCTCTGCAAGCGCTTTAATATCTATTCGCTGCCCGGACAGCCTCAAGTTCTTTTTAACCAGATCATCAAGTCCGGATATTACAGTCTTAACAAAATCACCATCGCCCAGTATCCGTTGATCGGCAATCTCCCTACCACCGCGTCTTCGGCTGGCAAGAACCGCGGACCAGCCGCCCATGCTCCGTATTAATCCTCCGCCGACCAATTCCGCTCTCCGGCCCTGATCAATCCCTTCATTAATATATTGTGAATAATTCTTTTTTGCATTGCGGGTGCCGCCAAAATAAGACAACACATACTCAGTGTTCTGCCATTCCCTCTTAATTTTACCGACAAGAGCCGAATGACCGGACCATGGATTTCGGTCCAGCTCTTTAAGATCATTGACCAGCCCGGCCCTTAAGAGATTCAGGTGTATATATCGAACCAGCTCTTTCAGGTAAGCATCCTCCTGACAAACTATGGATTTATAACGGTTCTGAAATAAATGCCCGTATCTGCGATGACGCTTGTTATAATTAACAACATATCCGGTGAGAAGCTTTCGCATACTTGAGGCTAATGGTAAATTCTTTGATTTACAAAGGATATGAAAATGATTCGGCATCAAAACCCAGGCATAGATTTCTATCGCACCTTTCTGTACCAGAGCCGATAGACGATCTATAAAATCGTTACGATCCTCATCACCCAGGAATATCTTTCTTTTCTCAATCCCCCGACCCATAACATGGTGCAGCACACCAGGGGCATCTAATCTTCCTAATCTTGGCATATTACGTAACTCTCATATTGAATATTATTCGTCAAGCACTTTCTGCACGAACGTCCCCTATATGTCGAACGTCCCCTATACGTTTCCCAATTGATCTTTTGTTTTCCTCCAGGAGTTTCTATCCAAAGGGGGGTGACAATTTGTCCCCACCCTTTAGATAACTCACTGTCACGCTTACGCATTTTCTTGATATAGTCGGTACTGTTAATGGTATCAGTCAAGGCCTCCACAACATCGCCTACCGAGAACCACCATTCATTCTTAAAAATGGTTTTTCGGATATTCTTTCCTTTAAAAACGACAATTTTTGTTGATTCCATAATTATTCTCCACTTAAATACATGAGAAAACCAATGTGCCCATGTTTTTATGCGTTTCTATTTTTTTCAGGCAGACGAACCAGACTGAAGTAAAAACAGCCTTCTGATAACTTTCCTTTTGTTCCGGAACCGGATACTTTTTCGAGCATCATAGCGTGATAAAATAAAATTTATCAGCATAAAGGTATATATTCTATGCGTTCGTCAGAACGCATGGGAATTTTGACGGGACTGTCGAAATGCGGGCACAAATAATCATATCGTGCTTGATTTGTCAATGAATTTTAAATGGTTGTCAATAATCAACATGGATACTATTTAAGTACCAGCTCTTCGAAAAATCTCCTGACATCCTGCCAGGTCTTTTTATCGAGGATCTGAAAAGTTCCCGTCTCTTCATTAAAGAGGCTGATATTCAGATCTTCTTCAGCGTCATCAAAATAGATGAGACTCTTTTTCAGCTGCAGAGTCATTTCTTCACCAATATGATATTTTTTCTGAAGCTGTACGACGAGTTCGGAAAAGGATTCACTGCTGTGAGTCAAGATCGTTTTCAGATCAACGAAGTCCTTGCAGGAACATCTCTGATTGATGGCAATAAGTTTCATGAGAGTCAGGTCGAGAACAGACGCGACAGGAACCAGGATGCCGGGGAAGGGAGTTCATGAAATCGTTTTTCAGAATGGCTGCCATATCCGGCGTGATGCATCGGAAAAACATCGTGTTTCTTCCCTTGGTATATGGAAGTACAAGGCGAAATAATTAACGGTCTTGGGGCTTAACACCCTGCTCTCGGTGATGATTTTTTTGAGGAATTTCTCTCCCAGCCAGTTTGTCAGCGCTTTTATTTCCTCTTCCGTTCCGAATTCGAGGATTCTTTCAGCAATAACACGCCCATCCCTTGCCGGATCAACATCTCTCTTATCCCAGAAGAGGGACTTCCTTGCGGTCAATATCTTGAAAATTTCCGTGTTATCAGTTTTGGTCATGGATAATTCTTCTTTCCCAGCCTTTTTATGTTATTGAACCGAAACAGCGAGTGCATTCCTCGCAGCTCTGCTGCGGGGTTAGCGAGCGAATTAAAAATAGACGCTATTCCCTACGGTCGAAGATTCCCCGTAGCTTGCTGCGGGGAGCTTCAATATATCACAAAAATGATATCCATGTCCATAATTTAAACGGTCTCAAAGAGTCATTGCTATCAGTGCAGCCCCTATCGCCCCAGTCAACTGGGCCATTTCGGAAACCTCTATAGGTTTGCCGGTCTTGCCCTCAAGCGCTTTCACAACTCCGATATTTTTTGCCACTCCTCCGGTCATCATAACAGGAGAAGTCAGGCCAAGACGGCCTGCCATAGCCGCCACCCTTGAGCCAATCGATTCATGGATTCCTGCTATTATATTTTTCCGTTTTTCGCCTTTTGCTATAAGCGATATCACTTCGGATTCGGCAAAAACCGTGCAAAGGCTGCTTATTCTGGCCGGATTATCCGCTTCAAGCGACATTTTCCCGAAATCATTTATATCTACTTCAAGCGCTCTCGCCATAACTTCAAGAAACCTGCCTGTTCCGGCGGCGCACTTGTCATTCATGGCGAAATCTCTGACTTTTCCGGCTGCATCCATAACTATTGCTTTGCTGTCCTGACCTCCGATATCTATCACGGACCGGACCGCAGGATTAAGAAAATGCGCGCCTGCCGCATGGCATGTTATCTCGGTAATGCTCTTTCCGGCAAAGGCAACGCTGTTTCTTCCGTATCCTGTAGCTACGATTCCGCCGATTTCGGACCTTTCGATACCCGCTTCGGATAATATTTTCCCGAAAACGCTTTCACCGGCATTTCTCGAGTTATAGCCGGTTGTGATAACCGCAGTCGATAAAAGCTTCCCGTCTTTGACAAGGGCAGCCTTTGCAGTTATCGATCCCACATCAATACCCAGTGTAATCATATCTCTTCACCCTGCCTTTAATACTTCCATGAATGCATCTATTCTTGTTTCGATCTGGCTTTCCGCAAAATTTCTTTCATCAACCATATCCGCCTCTATCATCAGAGTCGGAATTTTTCTTTTCTCCTGAACAATCCGCTGGATATCATACTGGCCGAGAGAATAGGGCTTGCAGCTTCTGTTTGAATGCATGACAAGTCCGTCCGCATCATATTTATCTATCATCTCTATAACGGTCTCAGCCATCTCATCAACGCCTATATTAAGATATATCCGTGAATAGCCTTCGGCCATCGTCCCCAGGAAGTCGTTTTCATTGATATATTTCAATGATCCGCACCAGGCCGAAGTGTACGTATCGGCCACAAGGCAGGCATCGTGCGCGGCAAATTTTTCGGAAAGCCATTTTGTCCGGTACCATATCGGAAGGTTATCCCACAAAAGCCTGTACTTTTCATTCGGAACGGCGCTTATCCCGGAGGCTATTCTCTCCTTCATCTCCGCAAGCAGCCCAGTGTAATAGTCAACAACAACACTTGTTCCCCGGAGAGTAACTATCAGGGCAAGATGGAAAAACGCGTCGAATGCGCTCATGGGCGCAGGCTTATGCGCAGCCGTATCGAGAACGGCCTGCCACAGACGCTGCCCCTGCACGGAAAGCTTCCCGACTTCAGCCATTCTGTCATAATCGCATTTCTTCCCACAGACCATCTCCAGAAAAGCTATGTATTCGTCCACCTGTTTTCTCACATATTTTCTTGCCTCATCAGAAAATCCCGTATGGCTGAAAGGAGTGTCGAGGATAAAGAGCGGAACATTGAAATACCTTGCCTGGACTTCATACCATTTCAATACGGTCCCGCAGATGTTATTGCAGCATACGAGCATATCCGGCCGGGGCAGCCCTCCGATGGGCCCTCCGTTTGCCGGGGCGCAGGCTATATCGGCTCTGGCATAGGAACAGAGATCCCTCGAATAGCCCATCTCTTCGGATTTCTCGCAAAGCGCAACTCCCATCTTGGAGGCTCCTATCATGGCGCCGTGATTTTCCGGGTATACGGGTATTATATCCATGACGATCAGGGGCTCTACAGGGCCACCGCTTGTTATCCAGGCAACTTTCTTTCCTGTCTGTTCGGCAGTCTTGGCCTCCATATAGTAATTCGTCATGATCTCTTTCATCTTTTTGACGGATTTAATCTTTCTCTTCTCTTTTTCCGGATCCGGAGTCTGGCTGTTGCCGGTCATTTTCTTCTCCTCTTTTTATTCAAGCCTCCAACATTTCAAGAAAAGCCTCGCACCTCGTCTTAAACTGTCCTTCGGATGGAAGCTGCTCCTCTATCTCAAAAAGCATGCTCGGAATCCCTTCCCTGTTCAGCATATCCTTCAGATACGGGTAATCGAAAGAATGGGGATCGCAGAATTTCAGGAACAGAAAGATGACCCCTTTTGCGCCGCTTTCCCTTGCAAGCTTTAAAATATGCTCACCCCTTGTCAAAAGTCCCGAATGTTTTGCCGGACAATTTATGCGGTCCTTGTATCTTTTTGCTATTGATTCCACTATATCGCCGTTTATACCGATCTCTCCTTCAAAATATCTCGAACCGGTGCAGAAATCATCTCCAACGACGATTCCGCCCGAATCTTCAATAATCGAAAAGATATCAGGCAGGTTACAAACTCCGCCTGCAAGCACGACTTTTTTACCTGCCGTTTTCCCTGCCGCCTTTCCATCATTAAGAGATCCGGCCAATGCGGCAAGTTCTTCAACAAGGAGATCCCTCTCCATAACCATGGACGCTCTCACTATTGCATGAAGATCACGGCTTCCGATCAATGACGGATTTTCTCTTCTTATCCTGTAAATTTTCCCGAGATAACTCCGTATCCGGTTATATTTCATAACGGAGGATTTAAGATCATTCTCTGCGATTTTAACTCCAAGTCCGTTTTCAATGTCGCGCAGAAATTTTTTCAAAACGTCGGCCATGTATTCCCCGGAGCTTTTGGTGTCAAGTTTTACCGGGAGAACAGCATCGATATGGAACCCGGTTTTTACGTTTATTCTCCATATATCAGAAAGTCTTTGTATCGAATCGCAGGTATGGGGAAAAACTACCCCGTCAAGGAAATCAAGACCCCCCGAAAGCGCGTCGTGAAGCGCTCCCCTGACCAGGCTGCAGCTGTAAGCCTGAAGATGAGCGTCGGCAAGAGAATCTCCTCCTCTTCCGAAAATCCTGAACGGAAGAGCCCCCGCTGCATCAATTATCTCCTCCGGGGTATAAGAGCAAAAATAACCGACTACCTTTCTGCCGCTTTCCTTCTTTACCTTTTTTGCATAATCATAAGGGTTTTTTGCTATCTCATGGAATAAGGCCAGGTTCTTCATTATAAAAATACTCCCTGTTTTAAATAATAACGTAAAAAGAGATCGCTGCATATCCTCCGATCCGAAGCCATGCCCGTGACTTAAATCATGCTGTTTAAAAAATCAACTTAATCTCCTGCAAGTTGTATAATATTTTCGACTTGACCAAAACTGTTTCGGATGATAACGGTGAAAGAGATAGAAAATCGGCATCTTTTTCGTTTTATGGGTTTTTTCCCTTAACAAAAACCTCACATAAAACAGTTACATTAACTGAAGGGCTTTTAAAGTGCTGAACGAAAAAATATCCAATAATACTGATGGCACACCTGCGAAACAAAAAGCAAAAGTAAAATTCGAGATTTACGGCGAAGAGATGATAGAAAAAGAAGTCAAGCTCAGCGGTAACAGCGGAAGGATATATCTCCCGCCGGACTGGGTCGGCCATCAGGTAAAAATAATAAGGACCGATTGACATAAGAGGCAACAGCTTATGGATAATTTAATTATAAGAAAACTGAAAAAAGAAGATGCTGAAGAAATCAGTGAGATATACCGGACCATAACCAAAATAAAAGATGTGGATGATTTCAGAAAGATTGTTGCCGACCAGGCACAGAGAGATGAAGACGCCAGTTTTGTAGCCGAGACAAACGGGAAACTGGTAGGATATCTGATAAGTTACACGCTCATAAGCGGATTCGGCTTACCGACAAGCGCCTGGGTAGCCAACATCGGCGTCAACCCGAAGTTCATGGGCCAGGGAATCGGTGAAAAAATGGCTGAGGAAATTTTTAAGTATTACCGGGATAAAAGAATAAAGGATATTTATACTTCCGTTCTGTGGGATTCAACCGATCTTCTCTCTTTTTTCAAAACTCTCGGTTTTGACAGGAGCGAATTCATAAATCTAAAAAAGAGCCTCGCGTAGAACCGCCGGAAGAGATTATCCCTTCCCTTGCTTCAAACGACTTCCTTCAAAGTTAATAAGCAGAAAGATTTCTCCTATTTTTCTTTCCCCTTTCTAACTATAGTTCTTTTATCTTCCGGAAGAGAAGGAGGAACGGGCTCGCCTGCAATCTTCTTTACCGCGCCAAAGCGAGGGGGACAAGCTTCAAGGCAGGTTCCGCATTTTATGCATTTATCCTGATCAATCACATGGATCCGGTTCTTGCCGCCTTCAATCGCTTCCACGGGGCATTTCTTGGCGCAAATCATACAGGCCTGGCATTTACCGGGATCAATATAGTAAGAGATTACTTCCCTAAATAAAGTGTCTATCTCCTCTCTTGTGAAAAAATTCTCATATTCTTCGGCATTCAGAAGACGTGTCCCCAGCTTCTCATTTTTTACCATCTTAATATATGGGACCAGCTTTCTAATTTCTTTAAGTTTGGACTTTAATTCATCCCTGTCTATCCCCTCACTTTTGCCGAGAGGCCCCAACTCCTTAATCTTCTTAACAAAATCATTAACATATTCGGCAAGAAGGATTCCTTCACCGGCGGACATAAATGAGATCCTCAACCTTTCCGGGTTAAGTCCTGTGTGTTCCATTATTTTTTTACACAGGAGCGCCATGTTCAGCGCATGGTAATTTCCATGGGTGATATAATTGCATTCATTCAAATGGCAACCGCCAATAAACACCCCATCCATTCCATTCGAGAAAGCCCTGAGTACAAATTCCAGGTCGACTCTGCCGGAACACATAACCCGAATAAGCCTCATTTCAGTTGTATATTGAAGTCTGGAAACTCCAGCAAGGTCAGCAGCGCCGTATGCTCACCAGTGACATACAAAACCTAATATTCTTGGTTTAAATTGAAGGCCTGCACTCATTCGTTCTCACCTCTTTAATTAGTTTCCATCCGGAAATGGCCCTTTTGGGCGATCTCTATGTCAATCTGCGGGATTTCTTGTGCGACATACATTGCGTATGTCTCCTCGCAATCCCTTGATTTCCTTGAGCTTGCCCAAAATTGCCAATTTCCGAATTGGAAACGCGATAGTGTCTATCATTAGTTTCTGGATGGACACTAATTATTACTCCAAGCTTTGTTCATTCGCAGTGACTACTCGTATAGTCAGACTGAAGCTGTTAAGGCTGAAGTGGTCCAAACACTCTTCAGCCTTCAGCATATTTACCTGATTCGTTACCATTGATATATTTCTATACATCTCCGACCGCTGCATCAATTTGGCTCAAGATCTCTTCATCGGTAAAGTGCTTCAGTGAAATAGCTCCTGTCGGACACTTTGCGTTACAGAGGCCATCACCTTTACAGAGAACAGGATTAACTAGAGCCTTTTTACCCTGACGCGTCTCACGAAACTCTATGGCGCCATAAGTACAGGCTGAGATACATGCCCCGCACCCCATACACTTACTTTCATTCACGTCGCAAACAGAGCCGGAGGCTGTGACCGTATCATGTGAGAGAAGGGTTAACACACGACCTGCAGCGCCATAGGCCTGGTTAATCGCTTCCGGAATATGCTTGGGATAGTGAGCTATTCCACAAAGATAAACCCCATCCGTCGCAAACTCAACAGGTCTCAATTTAACATGGGCTTCCTTGAAAAAACCATCCGGTCCCAAAGAGACCTTGAACAATCCGGCCACTTCCCTGGTCCCCGCCGACGGAATAACGGCGGCGGCCAAAACGAGTGTATCGGCATCTACGACGAGCCTCTTCCCGAGGATAGGATCTGTCACGGCTACCCTTAGAACGCGCCGACCATCTGCATCAACATTTTCTACCTGAGGTTTATCCTGCGGCTCATAGCGAATGAACTTGACCTCTTTACTTGACGCTTCCCGGTAATAATCTTCTGTGAACCCGTAAGTCCTCATATCCCTGAAGAGAATATATATATCCATCCCGGGGTTTATCTCTTTTAGTTTCAGGGCGTTCTTTACAGACTCGCTGCAACATACCCTGCTGCAATAATTTCTGTCTTCATTTCTGCAACCAACGCATTGGATCATCACTAGATTCTGAGAGCCGATTACTTTTTCATCTCTTTCGGCAATTCGCTCTTCCAGCTCCAGGTGTGTCATTACCCTGTCATCTCTCCCATAAAGGTACTCGGTGGGTTTGTACACATCGGCACCAACAGCGATGACGGCTGCTCCATGTTTTATCTCCGTAATCCCTCTTTCAGACATCAACCTGGTTACGAAATTACCGACATAACCCGTAGCCTCCGTGATTGTAGCATCTGTATATACATGCACTAAGGGGTGCTGATAAACCTTTCGCACTAGATCACGCAGATAAGCCTGAACATCCAGTCCTTCAAGAGTATAATGCAGTTTTCGCGCCGTTCCGCCCAGATCCGTATCCTTTTCCACCAGGAAAACCTCATGTCCCTGGTTGACGATTGAGAGCGCGCATGTCATGCCGGCAATACCGCCGCCAACCACCAACGCCCTCTTGTCTACGGGCAGTTCAAATTCCTGTAATGGCTTCAACTGGCAGGCTCGCGCTACAGACATCCGGATTATGTCTTTTGCCTTTTGTGTCGCTTCTTCCTTCTCTTTAGAGTGGACCCAGGAGCAATGTTCTCTGATATTCGCCATTTCATAGTAATATTGATTAATCCCCGCCTCCCGGAGAGTGTCCCTGAATAGCGGTTCAAGGGTTCTGGGGCTACAGGCAGCGACAACCACCCGATTGAGACCTTTTTCCTTTGTAATATCTGTAATTTCTTTTGCGCTGTTCGTGGCACATGAAAACAGCTGTTCCTGAGCGTGTACGACATTGGGTAAGGTCAGGGAATATTCAACCGCGGAAGGAACATTTACTACCCTTCCGATATTGGCCCCGCAATGACACACAAAAACGCCTACCCTTGGTTCCTCTTTGGAGACATCCCGTTCCGGCGGATATATCCTTTCTTTGGTAAGTTTTCCCCGCCTGTAGTCAAGAAGTTCACCACATTGGGAGCCGGCCCCGCTGGCTGTAAAAACCGACTCGGGAATATCCATGGGCCCCTGGAAAGCTCCGCTTACAAATATTCCGGGTCTGGTGGTTTCCATGGGATTTGATGGAATTGCTTTACAGAATCCGTGTGAATTGAGCTCGATGCCGAACTTATCTGCCAGATCTTTATAATCGGCAGGGGGAGTTAGTCCAACGGATAATACCACCATATCGAATTCTTCTTCCTTTACACCATCCCCGGGAGTTGCATATCTTAAAGTTACATTCTTGTTATCCTGTGTCTCTCTTACAACCGACACGTAGCTTCTTATAAACCGAACCCCGGGAAGTTTTTCTGTTCTTTCGTAGAATCGTTCGAAATCTTTTCCATAAGAACGTATATCATTATGAAATATAGTACACTCGGCCTCTGCATCATGATCTTTTGTCAGAATCACCTGTTTCTGTGTGTATGTACAGCATACGGATGAACAATAGCTGTTATCGCCCGCGGTAACCCGCCTTGAACCAACGCATTGAATCCAGGCAATTTTATGGGGATGTTTCCTGTCGGAAGCACGTAGTATCTCGCCTTCGTATGGGCCAGTGGCACATAACAGGCGTTCATAGTCCATGCTTGTTACCACATTCTGCATCTTACCGTAGCCGTAGTCGCCTCTCACCTTGGGATTAAATGGCTCAAGGCCGGGAGAGAGAATTATCGCTCCAACTTTTATTTCCATCTTCTCCGGCATTTGCTGAAGATCTATGGCATCATTCTTACAGACACCTTCGCAAATACGGCATTTCTTCTCTTTAAGATAAAGGCAGCTTTCATCAATATATGCAACAAGGGGAATTGCCTGAGCAAAGTATATATGGACAGCTTTATTCTTCGATATTTCCTGATTAAATTGATCGGGGTATTTGACCGGGCAGTATTCTACACAGGTAGTACAGCCAGTGCATTTGTCCTCCAAAATGTATCTGGGCTTTTTAATAAGGGTTACCTTGAAATCTCCTGCCTCTCCTTCTACATCTTTAACGTCAGTATAAGTCAGAACCTCTATATTCGGATGCCGGCCGACCTCGACCAGTTTGGGCGAAAGTATTCACATCGAACAGTCATTGGTGGGGAAGGTCTTATCAAGCTGAGCCATGTGGCCGCCGATGGCAGGTGCTTTCTCAACAAGGTAAACCTTGAAACCGGCAATGGCAAGATCAAGAGAGGCTTGAATACCGCTGATCCCTCCGCCAACAACCATAACATCGCCAAAATTATTCTCTCCGAAACTTTTACAAAGTCGTTGAATATTATCTGTTAGCAATAGTTCTTTTTCCACTTTCTATCACCTCATCAGCTTTTTTATGCCAGCAGTGTCCGGGGCGGCGGGGTTAGTCCCGCTATAATGTCCATCCAGAGACTAAATAATTTCCTGAATTATCTCTGTAATGTCCTTAATCTCTATTTTATCGGCAACACCAATGGTTAACCTGCTGTCTTCAAAATTGGCGATGCAATACGGGCATGAAGTAGCCAGAACCCCGGCCCCGACACCTATAGCCTGCTCTAACCTGAGGTCGGAGAACCTCTGGCCCTTTTGCGTTTCCATCCAGATCCTGCCGCCTCCCCCTCCGCAACAGAGGCTATCTTCCAGAGAATCAGGCATCTCTTTCAGCTCTAAACCGGATATCTTCTTTAAAACTTCCCGGGGCTCGTCATATATGCCGTTATGCCTGCCCAGGTAACATGGGTCATGATAAGTAACTTTCTTTTCGTACGATTTGCTGAGCTTAAGCCTTCCCTCATTAACAAGCTCGTATAAAAATTGGGAGATATGAACCACTTCGAAGTTCACTCTGAATTCGGGATACTCATTTTTGAAGGTATGGTAGCAATGGGGAGAAGAAACAAGGATTTTTTTCACCCCATTATCGATAAAAGTTTTGATGTTTTCCCTGGCCAGGCGTTTGAATACTTCCTCATCGCCTGTTTTGCGGATGCTTTCTCCGCAGCAATTCTCCTTGGCGCCCAGTATTCCGAAATCAACCCCTGCTTTATTGAGAATAGCGGCTGTCGCCCTCGCAACTTTTTTCAATCTTGCATCATAACAGAGATAGCAGCCGGGAAAATATAAAATTTCCGTCCCCTCGGTAAACGTTTTAACACCAAGGCCTTCCGCCCAATTTGCCCTGTTTTTCCGGGCTTCATTCAGGGGGTTTCCTTCGCCGACAAGGCTTCCGCTTATGCCGCGGACAGGTTTGGCAGTGGCGGGGAAAACCCCGTATTCCGTGGCAATCCTGCGTAATGCTATCCCGGATGCAATCTGTTTTACATCCCTGGGACACTGCTGAGGACATCGTCCACAGGTCGTACAAAGCCATATATCTTCACTTTCTATATCGGTAAAACCGAACGCAGCCTCTCGGACTATTTTGCGCATGCTGAAAGTTCTAACCCTGTTCCACGGACAAACCGCATCGCATAATCCGCATTGAAAGCATAATTTGAAGGCTTCACCGCCGTTTGCTTTTATTACATCTACGATTTCTTTGTAGTCGGCTACATTCTCCACTGTCTTTTTTGTCCTTTAACGAACTATCTTTTAATGATTCTCATTCCGGATTCTGACTTCCGAGACTTCAGCCTTTTTTGGACATTGACATTCTGTCAACGGTTTCCATCAGCTTGTTCAGCCCATATTTGTTTACCAGCGATTCCAATCCTGTCTCCAACTGTTCTATATTAACTTCTTCTTCCGCTTCCTCTACTCTTTCCTCATAGGTCAGGGCATCAACTAAGCACCACTTGACACACAAGGGTTCTTCTTCGCCTTCACACATATCGCATTTCAGAGGGAGCCCCGAATCGGGCTCTTTGAACTCGCTCCTGGACGGGCAGGAAGCCCTGCAGAAAGCGCACTCTTCATATACCTTTCCATCAATCGTATATTTGTCCCGGCCCATACATTCGGCTTTAGCGTACTCACCGGCATATACGGGAACATATATGTCTCTTAATGGTTCACGAATCACCCTGATACGGGATCTCGCCGGATTATTGCTGCTATATTTCGGCGCAGCGTGAAAGGCGGAGCAGATTACCTCACACGCCCTACAGCCGTTGCATTTATCAACATCAATTTTTATTGTTTTTACTGTTTTCTTTTTTTTCTCACCCATGCCGCCACCTCTTCACATTATTTCTTCTCTGCGTCCGCCGTAATTTCTTTGGAAGGAGTATCTTCATTTTCCGAATAGATTCCTCTCTTTTCGAAGTCTTCACTAACATAATCCAAACCCAGTTCATGTAAGGATTCTTTAGTTGGAACACCTTGAACATTCCAGCCCTTAAATTTGTAGTAGGTATCTAAGAGTTCCTTTTCAAGTTCAGGAAATCTTTTCTTCCAATGGTCTTCAGGCGGCTTCTCATCTTTTCGCCTCATGCCTCTTCTTACATTATTGGCTCTGACCAAAGTCCGGTACCTTTTTGCAGCTTGTGTCAGCTTTTCCTCATCCATCTCTATACCGGCGCCTGATGAGATAAATTTCGGGTAATTGTGTATATGATACGGAGGTTTTAAGGGGAATGAGGATAAACCGGCACACATGCCGAGGGCGTCATCAATGTAGTGCATCCTCTCCTGCCAGTCAACAATGTCGCAACACATTTGAACTGTCGGGTAAAGGGGCAGGGACTTTTCTCCGCGCAGTTCCCAATCCAAAAAGATTTGCTTAAACTTTTCGTCCGGGACCTGGAACCAATCCTTTACAAACTCTTCCCGCTCCTCTCTGGTAGGAAATGGCGCCTGGGGGAACTGCCCTTCTATTTGAGTAATGTTTATCTTCTCGCCGGTACAATACATAAGGAAATAAATAGGATTCAGCATGGATAGTTTGAGAGGCAGCTGCTCATGTTTTTTAATATTATTATGAGCATATGCTTCAGCGCCGTTACCAATTTGCCTGGCCGCCCAATAGGTGCCATTAGCCAAAACATCTCCTATACCTTCCCGCCGGACAATTTTGTCCAGTAACCAGTAAAATTTTCCGTTGTTGTCAGACGGCATTCCCGGGAAGTCTTTATCAGTCAAAATGCCGGCTTCATAAAGCTCAAGAGCGAAGGCCATCACTTGCGGAGCTGAGAATCCGTCAACTCCGAATTCAGTAGCACTTTGAGCGATACCCAGGCCGAATTCCAGGTCTGAATAGGCCGCCATCGTATACGTAAGTTTTGAAAAGCATTTCATCATGTATGTCGGAAGCCCCGGGGGCTGAATTGTCGCCCCGCAAGTCATCGGGCAATTATAGCAACTTATCAGCCGCTTCCGCATACTATCCAGGGTCTTCATCCACTCCCTTGCTATCTCCTCGTTCCAGAAATCCTTTCTGCGAGTTCGGGAATTGCCCCACATGAAATTCTCAGTGTGCCATTTCTCATCATGCACTTTCATCTCTTGCGGTGACCCAAGTCCGGCTAAAATAGGCATAACCCCCGGAACCGGATTTGCATTTCTGATTTTAATATATTCCAGGACTTCTTTGCAGAGCTCTAGGAATTCATCCGGTCGGGCAACATTGACATCCTTTGTTCCGCGAACAACTACCGCCTTTAAACCTTTGTCTCCCATAACGGCGCCCATCCCGCCCCGACTGGCACTGGATCTGCCCTGTTCAATGGAAGCAAAATAAACCCTGTTTTCACCGGCCAGGCCGATAGAAGCCACCTGGGCTCTAGGCTCTTTCAACTCCTGCTGAATAAGCGCTGCTGTCTCAACAGCGCCTTTCCCCTTCAAATGAGAGGCATCGCGAATTTCTACTTTATCATTATTTATCCACAAATAAACCAGATCGGGGGATTTACCACGAATGATGACTTTGTCATAACCGGCATATTTCAATTCCGGCGCCCAAAAACCCCCCATCATTGAAAATGCCATTAATCTTGTCTGGGGAGAGATGGTAGAAACAATCGTACGATTACAACCGGTAGCAGGCGTGCCACATAATAGACCAGCGCCGAATATCAATAGATTATCAGGAGAAAAGGGTTCAGTTTCAGGAGGAACCCTGTCCCATATTATCTTGGCGTTAGTTCCTAAACCCCCCAGATAAAGTTCGGTATCTCTTGGGTCAGTTGCTACCCTCTCAATGTTTCCACGGGTTAGATCAACTTCTAAATTAAACCCTGTTTCTGCGTACCTCATTTTTTTCCCTCACTAAATTACTTGAATCCGTTTGTTGACAACACTTACATACTTTAAAACTTCGAAATATTATACCCTTGCAAGAGAGCCAGTATCATTAATTTTGTATAACTTTTAACTCTATGATGAACCTTTAAGAGTCATATAGAAGCTACAATCTAACTACAATGTGATTATTAAATTTTGCCAAATAAAAAGTCAAGCAAAAAATAGGTATCAAACAAAATGGCCGTACCCATTAGGGCACAGCTATTTTATTGAATTATTTATAAAAACACGATTTTTACATAACGAGGCAGGGGCGGGATATTGGTTGATGCTTGAGCCTGTACTATACACAATCACCTTCAGTAAAAAACAGGTTGCGTTATTTATTACCTTTTTTTTTATACCTGTGTTTTACCATCATCCCGAACAGCAGAAGGTCAACCAAATCAAACGGGAAATAATGCCCACGGCTGATATTTTATTTCGGATGCTTTCTATCCCGAAAACACGATAAGAGACAGTAGATCAAGGTATTGCGCTTAGGGAATACGCAATGTGCGCCGCGCATGGAATCCCGCGGATTGACACTTTAAGATCGGACAGCCATTTCCGGAAGGAAACTACTTGGCCTTCAAAAGATAAAATCGGGGGCCAGCATATCCCTTATATCCTCCGGAAAGGCCATACAGAGCGTTTCATTATACAGGTTTCGAATAGCGCCAACATCCGGAGTTCCAAGAGCCTGGTTGAAGAAAGTCCTTGGAGAAAAGAGAAGATGAAAACGGGTAAAATCATCATCCTTTGCGCCGGTAAAAAAATTCATGTTAAAGCTGTAAATGCCCATTCTGTCATAAGCAGCCATTGCCCTGGTTAATCCCAGAGCTATATCCGAAATATCTTTATCCGTCAGGTCAAGGGTACACCGGACACCGTCAACTACCGCCAGAACATCCCCGGCAACACCTATCGGAGCATAGGAACACAGCCACGCTGTCCGCCCCGCTCTTCCCAGAAAGCGCTTCTTTTCCGATTCTTCGCTTTTGACCAAATCATCCCAGAAGTTAGTCCCCTTTAACCTGTAATATTCATATGCAGCATCAAGCTCCTGCCTCATAAGATTCGGAGCCGAAGAGGTGGAAAAAACCTGGAGATGAGGATGAATAAGGGAGCTTCCTGAAACAGGCATGTAGTTCCAGTTAATGATATGGTATACTGATTCAGGATGCTTCGAATTTTCAACCCTTTTGAAAAATTCAAAAGCCAGCCGGAAACCTTTTACAATGAGTTCGGGGGTTATCTCGGTCATCGGGATATAATGCCGGCTTCCAAAGGTTGCCACAGCGCCAAGGCTGTCATAGGGTGCGATGTTCGGAAACAGAACCATATCCCCGGATATGAGGCGTCCTTCAGGTATGAGATCCTCAGCAAAATACGGCGTGATGCTTAAAACCTTGTCAGGGCAGAACGGGCATATTTTTTCCGTGCCGGCAATCATCTTATCAAAATCCGGTTTCTCCCATTTCAGTTTCATAAAATGGCAGATTCTTGCGGTTCTGCCTGTAAGAGGATCTTTTCTTATCTCGCTTGGAATCGCTCGTGTAGTTTTATTTTTGGGATCAAGTACAATGGTTTCTTTCAGGTGTGCTTCGAATTTCATGATGCCTCCTTTGACGGCTTCATAAAAAGTCCGATTTCTTCGTTGCGCTTCATCCCCGTTGTGATTGCGGCGTACTTTTGTGTACGCCTCATCACACGGGATTCGCGACGCCTCGAACTTGAACATTTTACTTTGCCGTCGGAATTTTGACTTACAACAAGTTCGTTGATCAGAGAATGAAGGCTATTAGCTGAAAGCTTACAGCCACTTGACGCCTGGAATCCTTGAATCCTCGAACCCTCTTTTTTATATATCATGATAACCCGTCGAAATAAACATAAAAGGTTATTTCCCTTGACACCCTGCAACTGCATCATTACGTTTGCTTGCTTTTAAAATAAAATTACATTAGATAACCAATTTATGCCATATAAAAACATACAGCAGTTTATCAAAGAACTTGATACTTTGGGCGAATTGCACAGAATCAGCGCCGAAGTCGAACATGAACTGGAAATTACCGAAATAGCAGACCGGGTTTCAAAATCATGCGGCCAGGCACTCCTTTTTGAAAGAGTCAGAGGATTCTCATATCCTCTTCTTATCAATGCTTTCGGAAGTTATAAACGCATGCAGCTTGCGCTTTCATGTAAATCATTTGACGAAATAGCCTCCCGGCTTGAGTCGAACATAAAGATGCGACCTCCCGAAGGGTTCATGGATAAGATCAGGATGCTTTTTACTCTGAAGGAGATTTCCGGATTTATACCCAAAAAGGTAAAAACCGCCCCTTGCCAGGAAAGGATTTATACCGACGGCCCCCTTCTCGACAGGCTTCCGGTATTAAAATGCTGGCCGCATGACGGCGGTCCTTTTATTACTCTCCCGATCGTTATAACAAAAGATCCCGATACCGGAATTCAGAATGCCGGTATGTACCGCATGCAGAAATATGACGATTCTTCGACCGGAATGCACTGGCAGTACAACAAGGACGGAACCCGCCATTTTGATAAATATAAAAACCGAGGGCAACGTATGGATGTTGCGGTTGCACTGGGAGGATCACCGGCAGTAACCTATGCCGCCAGCGCTCCGCTGCCGCCCGACATAGATGAATTTATTTTTGCGGGCTTTATCGAATCACGCCCGGTTGAGATTGTAAAAGCAAAAACGGTCGATCTTTTTGTGCCGGCAGAGTCGGATTTTGTAATAGAAGGTTATGTAGACCCGGATGAAGAAAGAATGGAGGGGCCATTCGGAGATCATACCGGCTTCTATTCGGCAGCCAATATCTATCCCGTATTTCATGTAACTGCATTAACCTGCAGGAATGACGCCATATATCCGGCAACTGTCGTCGGCAAACCGCCTATGGAAGACTGTTACATGGCTAAGGCAACCGAAAGAATCTTTCTTCCCATGCTGAAATTTCTTATACCTGAAATAGTTGATATGGAGCTGCCAATCGAAGGGGTGTTTCACAACTGTGCGCTTATTTCAATAGACAAGAAATATCCGGGGCAGGCAAAGAAAGTTATAAATGCGCTCTGGGGTCTCGGACAGATGGCATCTACAAAATTCATAGCGATATTTGACAAGGATATAAATCTGCGTGATCCGGGCACAGTCGTTTGGAAACTCCTTAACAATGTCGATCCCAAAAGAGATCTGCTCATGTCGGAAGGCCCGCTCGATGCCCTTGATCATTCCGCACCGTATCCCAATTTCGGCGGGAAAATGGGTATAGATGCGACGAGAAAAACCCGCGAAGAAGGCATGGGAAGAGACTGGCCGGATGAAATAGTCATGTCGCGGGAAATCAAGGAAAAAGTGGCGAAACGCTGGAAAGAATATGGATTTTAAAAAATTTTCAAATCTTGTAATGATCGAGCAGACGTTATTTGCCCTTCCGTTTGCATATCTTGGAATTCTGTTTGCAGACGGGAAGAATATTTCAACATGGGTTTTAGTCACAATAGCCCTCGTTGCAGCACGTACAGCAGGCATGTCCTTTAACAGAGTAATAGATGCCGACATAGACGCAAAGAATCCGAGAACAAAAGACAGGCTCATTCCAAGGGGCGAGGCAAAAAAGACCGAGGTGTGGATCATCGGGGTGATCTCTTCACTGGCTCTAATCGGATCATCATATCTACTTAACAGCCTCTGCTTTTACCTTTCATTCGCGGCGGTTTTCCTCTTATTTACATATTCATTTTTCAAGAGGTTTTCTTCATCATCACATTTTTATTTGGGATTCGTTGAATCCGCCGCGCCTATAGGAGGCTATCTTGCAGTGACCGGTGAATTTTCTGTTGTTCCTTTTGTTCTTGGAGCCGCCATACTGCTCTGGATAGCCGGCCTCGATATTGTCTATGCTCTTCTGGATGTTAAATTCGACAGAAAAGAAGGCCTATATTCGTTTCCCTCGGCATACGGTGTGAAAAAGGCTCTTGCCGCTTCAGGAATTTGTTATGTTTTATCATTCCTGGCGATGATTGCAGCAGGCATGATCACAGGGAAAAGCATGCCATACTGGGCAGCTTTGACATGTGTTGCTTTCATCTTTATTTACCAGCAGAAGATTGCAAGAAGCAGGGATATCGGAGTTGCATTAAATAAATTTTTCAAGGCAAATATATATGTCTCCCCTTTTCTTTTAACCGGTACCCTCATTGATTTTTTTTTGTAACTGCAGGTAGATAGGCTGTAGGCTTTTAGACTGTAAGAATACGCCATGCGAGACCAAACCAAACTCAGAGCGCCTTAATTCGATCAATGCGCGGCGACTAACAGCCTTCAGACTGGAGTCTGATTGACCTGAAGAGTGACGAATAATAAACAGGAGTAATAAAGTAATATGATAGCAGTTGCGATAACAGGGGCAAGCGGTCCGATTATGGGAATACGACTTATCGAAGAGCTTCTTGAAAACTGCGAAGAGGTTTATGCCGTTGTCTCAACTGCTGCCTGGCAGATTATTGAACACGAACTTTCTTTCAAAAAGAAAGGCTCTTTTCCCCTGACCGATCTTATTACAAACCGCGGGAAAACTGCAAATACGGGCTTATTGAAAGAGTTCGACGATAAGGATTTTTTTTCTCCACTTGCAAGCGGCTCAACACTTTTTGAAGCCATGGTCGTGATCCCCTGTTCAATGAAAACGCTTTCCGGAATAGCCCACGGCTATGCTGATTCTCTTATTACAAGAGCATGCGATGTTGCAATCAAGGAAAAAAGGAAACTGATAATTGTACCCAGAGAAACACCTTTAAGCATAATACACATTGAGAACATGCATAAGCTTGCCCTTGCAGGCGCCATAATCCTGCCGCCTGTCTTAAGCTTTTACACTCTTCCAAAATCAACAGACGCTATGGTTGATTTCATAACTGGGAAAATCCTTAATCTGCTTGGGAAGAAAAATACTCTTTTTGAAAGCTGGGGTAATTCCCACTGCCCGGCAAAGGAAACAGAAGTGTAATAATTCATAGTTTCTTAGGATTTACCGATGAACATTTCAAATCTGCCCGATACAATAACAAATAAAAAACTGAAAAAGATTGCCGTAAAGGTCTTTGAGGAGATACCCGTATCAAAAGCAGACGCAGTATATATGCTGTCAACAAACGATATTCTTGAGCTGGGAAAAATAAGCAATTTCATAAGGACAAAACTGCACGGGCATAAGGCATACTACGGCGTGAACATGAATCTTAATTTTACGAATATATGCGAACTTCGCTGTCCCCTTTGCGCATTTTCCCGCGACGAAGGAGACAAAGATGCATTTCTGCTTTCCCTTGATGAAATAGGTAAACGGGTCAGGAAAGCTGTTGCCTCAGGTATAGACGAAGTGCACATAGTAGGGGGTCTTCACCCTGAGCTAAAAATCGATTATTTCGAAGAGATGATACGGCGGATAAAAAAAATCAAATCTGATCTTTTTATCGTTGCTTTTACAGCAGTTGAGATCGATTACTTCGCAAAAAAAAACAAAATCACAGTAAAGGATACGCTGAAAAGACTGACTGATGCCGGAGTCGGAGCAATGCCGGGCGGAGGCGCCGAAATATTTTCTCCCCGCATCAGAAACTTCATAGCGCCGACAAAAATCCCGGGCAGAAGATGGCTTCAGATAATGAGAACCGCTCATGAAATGGGCCTTAAAACCAATGCGACCATGCTTTACAATCACAAAGAGGAGATCGTGGACATAGCAGACCATCTTGCAAAGATAAGGAAGCTGCAGGATGAGACGGGCGGATTTAAAACTTTCGTACCGCTTCTGTTCCATGCAGCAAATACAAGAATTAAAGCAAAACGGGGAACGTCAACAGGATATGATGATATAAGGATATACGCTGCAAGCCGTATTTTTCTCCATAACGTTCCTCATTTGAAAGCCCTCTGGATGTATCTTGGCGATAAAATGGCCCAGGTATTGCTGCGATTCGGGGTTGATGACTTTGCGGCAACCTATTACAATGAAAAAGTTGTTCATGCTGCCGGAGCAAAAACACCCGATTATGGATCCGAACCTTTCTTAAAAAGACTGATTGAAAATGCAGGCTTGAAACCTGTCCGGACAACGGCAAATTACTGGATACAATGAGGCCGGAGATTTTTTAATGCAAGTCGGTTATATAGATTATTTAAACTGCTACCCTTTTTACTATCACATGTTTGAAAAGAAACCCTTAAATGGTATAAATGTCATCCCCGGACTTCCTTCTGAACTCAACAGAATGATGAAAGCAAAGATGCTCGATTTAAGCCCCGTATCTTCCGCGACTTATGCCGACATAAAGGATGACGTGCTCCTGCTCCCTGAATTCTGTCTAAGCTCGGTAGGATATGTTGGATCTGTCATCCTCTGCAGCAATTTTCCAATCGAAGACCTTAATAACAAAAAAATCGGCCTCTCAGGAGCGTCACACACATCAAGAGTGCTTCTTAAAATCCTGCTTGATAAATTTTACCGTATTGAACCCTGCTATCTGCAGGCAGGATCTCGTCCGGACTTAACCACCCACGACGCGGCGCTTCTTATAGGAAATGATGCCATGACAGACAGTATCAATAAATCACCATACAAATATGATCTGGGAGAACTGTGGCTTAAAAAAACAGGTTTCCCTGTAGTTTTTGCCGTATTTGCCGCACGGGAAAATGTTATCAAAGAGAATTTGCCCGAGTTAAGGGCTGTAATAAATTCATATGGATCATCCCTGAAATGCCTTGTTCAGGAAAAGGAAAGTGTAATAATCAAGGCTAAACAAAAGTATCCGGATATATCATATGATGTGAATTGCTATTATGATACATTACAGTTTGAATTTACAGATAATCTGAAAAATGCTCTCAAATATTATCTGTCTGCTGCTGAAGAACTTAATCTGTTAAATAAAGTGGAATCGCTGAATTTTATGGAGATTGAATAACTATAACTTTTAGACAGGATTAACAGGATAGGCAGGATCTTGCCGATCTCCAATAAGCGGGTGTATGTGTCAGGCCGCTCATCCGGAGCGGTCTGACAAAACAATCATGTTATCCTGTAAATTCTGTTGGATAATTTAATGAAACAATCATCATGCAAAAAACTTGAACAAAAAATATATTCCGGAAAGAGGATTTCTCCGGAGGATGCTCTTTCTCTTTTTTCATGGGATCTGATCGACCTGAGTGAAGCCGGAGACATGCGGCGGAAGCTTGTTTTTCCAAAAGAGGAGGTAGGATTTATAATTGACCGGATCATCAATTTTACCAATATCTGCGAAGCAGCCTGCAATTTCTGCGCTTATCATGCAAGAGCTAACCTGATTAAACCCTTCGAGCTCACACAGGATGAGATTTGTGCAAAGATTAATGAGCTTGTTTCAGCGGGCGGAACACAGGTGATGCTTCAGGGAGGTCTCCATCCGGATTACACCCTCTATACTTACGTCAGCATGGTAAGAAATGTAAAAAAGCGCTTTCCCCAGATATACCTTCATTCATTTTCTCCCAGCGAAATTGTTCACATGGCAAATAAAAGTTCTCTCTCCATTGATGAAACGATATTAAATCTTAAAAATGCGGGGCTTGATTCGGTGCCGGGAGCCTCTGATTTGCTGGTTGACAGGATACGCAAGAAAGTAAGTCCCCGAAAAATAGGAAAAGATCTCTGGTGCGAAGTAATCTATTCTTTACATCGCCATGGAATGAAATCTTCTGCAACCATGACATACGGCATGGGTGAAACGAATGAAGAAAAGATTGAACATCTGAAAGCAGTACGGGATGTTCAGGATAAAACCGGAATTTTAAGAGCCTTTATTCCATGGTCATTTTCTCCCGCACGCACCGGCCTTAAAGATATCGAACCGGCAACAGGAATTGATTATCTTAAAATTGTTGCGATCGCCCGGATATTTTTAGACAACATCACTTATATCCAGGCCGGGTGGCTTACCGAAGGTTTGAAACTTGCACAGCTTGCTCTCACCACTGGAGCAAACGACATGGGCGGAGTTCTAATGGAAGAGACTGTGGTAAAGGCAACCGGCATTGAAACAAAGGCGGGTATAGACGAATTCATTGATATCATAAAAAATGCCGGGAAAAAGCCTGTGCTCAGAGACTCGGGATACAAGGTTCTGAAAAAATATAAGAGCAGGAGTTGATATGACAGATCTTTCAATTGCCTTTTCACCCTGCCCGAACGACACGTTCGTATTTCACGCAATGCTGCACAATTGCATCGATACGGGCAATCATGCTTTCTCCCCGCATATCGATGATGTCGAAGCCCTCAATCTTGCTGCATTCAACAAAACATTTCAGATCACAAAGCTGTCTTTTTACGCATATCTAATGTTAAAAGAAAACTATGAGATTCTTGATTCCGGTTCGGCGCTCGGCTTCGGATGCGGACCTCTTCTCATAACCCGTAAGCACAAAATATTTTCCCCCGGCGCAAGGGTTGCAATTCCCGGGAAATACACAACCGCCCACCTTCTTCTGAAACTATGGAACCCTGAAATAAGGAATATAGTCGTCACGAGGTTCGACAGAATACTTCCCGGAGTCCAAAGCGGCGAGTTCGATGCCGGTCTTATAATTCATGAAGGAAGATTTATTTATCCCGAATACGGCTGCGTGAAGGTTATAGATCTCGGTGAATGGTGGGAAAAGGAAACAAATCTTCCTATTCCGCTCGGAAGCATTGCAATAAGAAAAGACCCCGAGACAATCATTCACAAAAAAGAGGTTGAACTGCTCATCAGGAATTCGGTAATTTATGCAAAAAATAACAGGAATGCTTCACGCTCTTTTGTGCTGCAGCATGCGCAGGAATTAAACGACAAAGTGATAGACGGCCATATAGATTTATATGTTAATGATTTTACCGTATCATTGGGCTTTAAAGGGCAAAAAGCGATTCAAACTCTTGAGGAGATGGCAAGGTGGAAAAAAATCCTTTAATTTGTCTTGTAATGGCCACTCTGCTTGAGGCAAAGCCGTTTATCGGCGGACTGTCTATGATAAGGCTGGAGGAAAAACCATTCCCATTTTACAGAAATAAAAATAATATTCTCATCATATCAGGAATCGGCAAGGCAAATGCGGCAATGGCCTGCACATATTCCTGCCTCAAATTCAACCCTTTCTGTATCATAAACCTGGGTGCGGCTGGTGCTACAGGAGACAGATACACTCTTGGCGATCCATTGCATGTCAAAAAGGCCTTTGAGTATGACAGGCCTCAGTTCAAATCAAAATTTCCCCACAGACACATTCCGGACATCCTTGAAGATTTTTCTTATGCAAAGATTGCAACCCTCGATCGGCCGATACTCGATCCAGCCGAAAGGCATAAAGTGTCAAAAACAGCGGATCTCATCGACATGGAATGCGCATCCGTCATTCATGCCTGCAGAAAATTCAAGACCAAATGCTATATCTTTAAATTCGTAAGCGACACTCCGGAGCATACCAAGGATAACGATATAGTTGAAAACATAAAAAATTACAGAAATACTTTTTTCAACTTTTTCCGGGAATCAGTACTTTCGCTACTGTAAATCCTTCTTCCCTGCTCGCTGGAACTGATGAAGCAGGGAAGTTGATAATATTTGTTTCGTTATTAACCGAATGATTAACAAAATTTGAAGATTTCACAAACAGCATGGTTGATGAAATATTTTAAGGATTTACGTTTAAAATGCACAAACGTCTAATTTACCCCAATAGCGTCTCCAGCTTTCTATCTTTCATGTTGCCTAACAAGGAAGAATTTGCTTCTATTTTTATTTAAACAAGTCTTTAATAGCAAGGATGTACTGACCAATAATATTTTCAATTTCGGGGTCATTTTCATGGAACATAATTCCTAGAATCATCTGTTTCTTATCCCGCCTGATATTTCTTATTTTTCCCAAGATTGCATGTTCACCCTCTATCTGAGGAAATTGGCACATTAAGGTAGCCTGTTCATCTATCTGAACGAATGACAATTCTTTATCTTCATCTCCTTTTATAGCCACACAACAACATCCCATCTCGTTTATATCAACAATGACCCCGTCTATTTTATCATTATTGATTTTTATTTTAATAGGAATAACACAATCAATTCTTTCTCCAGAACGAAGATTATACTCTTCAATGACCTCTGGATATCCCACGAATAGTAGTTTTAAGGGTTCATAAAGACCATCAATAAGTTTAGATTTGAATCCAAAAGTAGAGCCTTTATATAAGTATCGGACAACAATTTTGCTTCCTATATACAATTTATGTCTGGCATAACCTAACAAAGCCATTGGGGCATTTATAATCAGATACTTGTCTGGTTCCATCCCAATTAAGGTGCTTATGTATTGAAAAGCGACTCCGTCAATCTGAATTTGCAATTGGGTACCAATCTCTATAGAAATACGTTTTCCTGTATTAAATTTAAAATCTTTAATCTTCATATTTTCCCTCTATGGTGCTATTTTCACTATTAGCCTATTCCTTCTCCGGCCAGTTATATGGACTGGTAATTAAGTTTAATCGCCATTTTATATAGGTTGCTTAATATCACTATTGTAATTTGAAATCTATAATAAAAATGATAAATGCCAAACTAAAGATTTCAAGAAAGCAGATCAAATTTGGCAGAATGATGATTTATTCATTCTACAATAAAGAGAGGGTCGGGCAAAACTGGACAGGTGCATAAGTGAGAAAGCTGCTATATAATGAATCCCAGGAGGATCAAGATATGAGCAAAAGACCAAGAAGAAATCATGCACCGGCATTCAAGGCCAAGGTAGCGTTGGAAGCCCAAAGAGGTGAGCAGACAATAGTTGAGCTTGCTGAGCGTTACCAGGTTCACCCGAACCAGATCACAGAATGGAAGAGGCAGCTTTTGGCGCATGCAGAGGAAATATTCAGCAAGGAGCGAGAACCGGATCAAGGGCCAATAATCA
>RPRI01000043.1 GCA_003818505.1 Desulfobacteraceae bacterium
CGAAATTTTCCCTTTTTCACATGTTCGCTGAGACTTTGATTGGTGGCGCAGATAAACCTTATATCAACGGGTATCTCTGCGTTTCCTCCCACCCGCTGGATCTTTTTCTCCTGAAGGGCTCTTAAAAGCCTGGCCTGGGCCTCAAGGGAAAGATCGCCGAGCTCGTCCAGGAAAAGAGTCCCTTTATCCGCATATTCAAACTTGCCCAGGCTTTTCTGGACCGCCCCTGTAAACGAACCTTTCTCATGGCCGAACAGTTCGGATTCCACAAGGTTGGGGGATATTGCAGCGCAGTTCAACGTAACAAACCGCTCTTTGCGGCGCGGGCTCAAATTGTGTATATGTCTGGACAGAAGCTCTTTCCCCGTCCCGGATTCACCGGTTATCATAACTGCGGCATCGGTTCCGGCAACCATTGCGGCAAGATCCATGACCTTTATCATCTTTTCGGCGGCGTACACGATATCTTTTTGGATTTCCCTCTTAAGATTCATGTTTTCGGCCATAATGCGCGACAGGCCGAGCGTCCGTTCCACGGTCAGCAGGATACGAGCCTCTTCGAAAGGCTTGATAATATAGTCAACAGCCCCCTGTTGCATGGCTTCCACGGCCGACTCCACTGTGGCAAACGCTGTGATGAATATCACGGGGTAGGGAATTTCCATCTCCATGATCTTTTTCAGAAGTTCTACCCCGTCCATCCGGGGCATCTTTATATCCGTTATGATCATATCGAATGGCGCGGCTTTGATCATCTCCAGGGCTTCCACGCCATCTCCCGCCTGGTCTACATGGTACCCCCTTCTGCTCAGCATGATTGAAAGCAGGTGCCTCATTCTCTTTTCATCGTCAACTATCAGTATATTCGCCATAGCGTCCCTCACTCCCGTCACGAGAGCTTTGAATATCTTCCATTCGGGTTTGGCAGGGGTGACGCGTCTTACTGGATACCGGCCTTCGCCGGTATGACAATCATTGGTGACGCACCGGTATGACAATCATCGGTGATGCGCCGCATGCGCCTTCACTTCCCCTGCCCCGTCATCCCGGCTTTCCCCTGCCTCGTCACCCCGGCGGATGCCGGGGTCCAGTGTTTTACTGGTTCCCGGCATCCGCCGGGACGACGTCTGGATACTGTCCCGGTTTTCACCGGGGGCCAGCGTCTTACTGGATACCGGCCTTCGCCGGTATGACAATCATTAGTGATGCGCCGGTATGACAATCATAATCGTCGCCCCGCATGCGCCTTCACTTCCCCTGCCCCGTCACCCCGGCGGATGCCGGGGTCCAGTGTTTTACTGGTTCCCGGCATCCGCCGGGACGACGTCTGGATACCGCCCCGGTTTTCACCGGGGGCCAGCGCCTTACTGGATACCGGCCTTCGCCGGTATGACAATCATTGGTGATGCGCTGATATGACAATCATTGGTGACGCGCCGGTATGACAATCATCGGTGATGCGCCGGTATGACAATCATTGGTAACGCACCGGCATGACAATCATAATCGTTAAATAATCACAGGATAAAGGTCCTGCCAGTTCGGGTTAGTAGTCTCAATCAATCTCAGTTTCCACTGTCGCTTCCATTCTTTCAGTTGCTTCTCTCGATTGATAGCGGAATCCATGTTTTCGTACAGCTCATACCAAACCAGTTGGTGAACACTATAACGTTTCGTGAACCCTTCTACCACATTATTCTTGTGCTCCCATACCCTCTTCACAAGGTCGGAGGTAACACCAATGTAAAGAGTTCCATTTCTTTTGCTCGCCAGAATGTATACCGCCGGTCGTTTATTCACTCGTTTTTACCTGGATACCGCCCCGGTTTTCACCGGGGCCTATCGTCTTACTGGATACCGGCCTTCGCCGGTATGACAATCATTGTTGATGCGTCTTACTGGATACCGGCCTTCGCCGGTATGACAATCATTAGTGATGCGCCGGTATGACAATCATTAGTGATGCGCCGGTATGACAATCATTGGTGACGCGCCGGTATGACAATCAGGGGTGATGCGCCGGTATGACAATCATTGGTGACGCACCGGTATAACAATCATAATCGTCACCCCGCATGCCCCGGCATGACGAAGCGGGGGCTATGTCACCGGTATTTCCACCCTGAACAGCGCGCCCCCTTCCATCCTGTTCTCCGCGCTGATGACGCCGCCATGCGCCATAATCGCCTGGGAGGCATAGGCAAGCCCCAGGCCGGCGCCTTTTGCGCGCATTGTAAAAAAAGGATTGAATATCTTATCAATATTTTCAGGGGCAATCCCTTCTCCATCATCAGCTATCTCTATTGTCCAGGCATCGGCCAGTCTGGCCGCCTTAACCTGCACCACGCATTTGTCTTCGTTTGACTCAAAGGCATTTTTTATGACATTGCCGATTGCCCGGATAAGCAGATCGGGGTCCACGCGCGCATAACAGGGGTCGGATGGGATATGAGACCTTATTTCACACGGCGTTCCGTTTTTCTGAAGTTCAAATCTCGTTACAATCTCTCTCAGCAGGTCGTTCAAATCCGTTCTACGAAAAGAGGGCGCGACGGGACGGGCAAATGTCAGGAAGTCTCCGATCAGGCGGTTCAAACGCATGATCTCATCCTCGATATAAAAGATCATGGTGTTGTCGGAGGAGAGGGCGAAATCCTTTTTCAGGACATCAACCGAACTCTTTATTATGCTCAGGGGATTTTTAAACTCGTGCGCGATTATCATCGAGAATTTCCCCATCTCGGCCAATGTCTTCTGCCGCCTCATCTGCTCATTGGCTTCTTCAAGGGACTTCCTGTTCCTCTCTAAAGAATCCAGCATGACATTGAAAACCATTGCAAGCTCTCTTGTCTCGGGCAGACTTCCCGGCAGCGCCCGCAAATTGAGATCTCCCTGAGTCACCCTCCTGGCCGCCTGGGCCAATTCTTTTACCGGCGCCACCAGGGAACGGGAGATGAAGTAGAAGATCAGAACCGCCAGGCAGGTTAGGCCGCCTGCGAGCCAGATAAAGTAGGTCGCCATCGTCGCCCAGAGCTGGTCTATGCCCTCCGTGCTGTAGATAATTCGCACCTTTCCTATCAGGCTGCCTTCTGATTCCTCATTATATTCAAAGGCCTTGCTTTCTTCCCATGACTCCGTCAGAAGAACCGGGGTTTCCATGATATGAAACGGACCGGAAACCGCCTCAGGTATCTTTATGAGTTCCTGGTCATGGCGGTCCAGTATTGCAACCCCGACCACATCCTTTTCAGACATGAGATTAACGGCCAGTCTGTGTAACATGGCCCTGTCGTCGATAAGTATACCCAGTTCCGCGGTAAGCGCAAGATACTTTGCCAGAAATGAAATGTGCTCTACAAACCGCTTCTGTGCGAACTGGTGCGCAATATTCGCCCCTATATATCCCAGGGAAAATGTGGTTGCGCTGATCAGCAGAAAGGCGGCCAGCAAAATTCTTACATGGATGCCCGGATTTCTCATGGCCCCGCCTCCATGGATGGAGATTTCTTTTCAGGAACGGTAATCCCCAGTTTATCGAAGACCCGAAGGTTCATCCATACGTGAAAGAGAGGGGTCTCTTTTTCACAGGCTTTTCCCATCAGCACGCCGGCCGCCATCCGGCCGGTCTGCCTTCCGACTTCTTCATAATCGAATATAAAAGCCAGAGCGGCGCCGCTTTCATAAAAAAAACGATTATAGCCTATTACGGGGATTTTCTTGAATAAGGCGTCTTTAATAATATACTGTACGATACTTTCCGATATGACCGTTTGATCGGGGATAAGCCACAGGGCATCGATATTTTCCCAATTTTGTTTCAGAACAGCGGGAATATCTTTTTTGGATGACACCTTAAGCGGAACAATTTTCAAGTCACGGGAAGGGGCCTCAGCAGAGGCTTTCATGAAAAACTCAGAATTGTACCGAGGGTCGTAGAGGAGACCGAGACGTTTGCCGGCCGTGAGACCCTGGGCAATCATCTCAAGCTGTCTTTTCGCGGGGATATCCAGGGGAACTCCACATGCGGTCTCGGCCTGGCCGGATACGGCGGGAGGATTTAAGATCATGGAATACAGCCAGGCGGTTTTTTCCAGTGCAGGCTCTTCCCGGGTCAATCTGACGGCTTCCGGACCGAAGGCAACGAAGAGATCGAACTTTTCTCCGGTAAGAGTCTGAATGAGAACATCCCGGCTTTTACCCTTGAACTTTTCGAGCGAGAATACCTGGACTTTGGCGCTCGAGATTTCCGAGAGAACCGCGCTCATTCCTTCCACGGCTTCAACATACGGCCTGATGTCCCGTGAGACCAAAATCGCCACATTCGGCGCGCGGAACTCATCGCCCTGCAAAGCCTGCAAGGCGTCAGCCCACAGGAAAACCGAACAAAGCGCCGCTAAAAGCAACCGTCCAAAAAAGGTGAGACCTTTGCATAACTCCCCCTTTTGCCCGATTACTGCGTCAGGCTCAAATTTAAATCCTCGAAATACTCCATGTATTCCTGTGGTTGAAATTATCGCCTTCCTTGTACTTGGCCAAATTTGGATGTTCTTCAAAGGTCTCAAGGCATATGGCATTCCATGCGTGCGGAAAATAGCAGATTTCCTCATATCAGGCAGTTTGAACTTAACGTGCCGTGACTATTCAGGCACAAAGAGACAAAGGCACATAGGCACAAAGAGACAAAGGCACATAGGCAGAGAAAGACAAAGGCACATAGGCGCAGAGAGACAAAGGCATAGGCGCAAAGTCGTAGGGATACGATTTGGAATGCAGGACACAACCTGTCCGGCTTCCCGGCCGGCAGGCAACATCCTGTCTAAAAATCTTGGTTAATCAATGCGTTGTCCAGGACACTCGCAGTAACTGTTTACCCACATAAAACAGCGAAGAGCCAACTTAAACAACTCATGCTCTTCAAAGGTCTCTCGACTTTGTGCCTTTGGTACTCTGTGCCTTTGTGCCTACCTGATTAGTTACAACTTGCTTAATCTTTTCGGAGTTTTCATCGGGGAGGTTAAGATGATGCTAAAAGCTCTGATAAAATCATTAGAAAACAAACAGTTGAACCCTCGAATCCTTGAACCCTTGAACCCTTTCTTCCGGTTACTTTACCTCAAATTGGTTACAACACTTCCTATCTTCTTCCTGAACTCTTCGCTGACTGCATCCACATCATCCAGACTGGTAATCACGCGCGGGGTAATCATGACGATCAGTTCTGACTTGGATACGCTTTTTGTCTCCGTTCCAAACAACCACCGGAGGAATGGGATCTGGACCAGCAAGGGCACACCGGTCGCCGCGTCGCTATCTTTGCTGCTGATCAGCCCTCCAATGACGATCGACTGATTGTGTTTTACAGTTAAAGAGGTCGCTATTTTCCTTTTGTTGAAGGAATAATAATCCTTGTCGGCTACCTTGAGAAGTTCGCCTACATTGCTTACCTCCTGGGTGATATCCATGGTTACCAGGCCGTATTCACTTATATGAGGCGTGACGTCAAGGATCACACCGGTATTCCGGTACTCGACCTTGGTTTCCAGCACGTTCTGTCCGGTAGTCTGTATCGTGTAGCTCGTGCTGGGTATCGGCACCTCCGTGGTCACGTCAATCTTGGCCTGTTTATTATCGGAGGCAAGAACACTCGGGGAGGATAGGATATTTAGTTTGCTGTCCTGCGCAAGGGCATGCAGAGCGACCTGCCATTTTTCCGACAGACCCAGGACGTATTGAAGACCGGAGGCGCCTATAGTGGCGCTGAGAGAATCGATATCGGTCCAGTTTTCTTTTTTAAAGTTCCATTCTACGCCCAATTCTGTTCCCTTGCCCAGGGATATCTCAGCAATGACCACCTCGATCAGCACCTGCCGCGGGAGGACATCAAGACGTTCAAGAATCTTTTCAACGATCTGATAATCTCCGGCGGAAGCCTCAATAATCAACGCGTTTCGTATAGGATCCGCCGTAATCCTTATGTCTCCCCGCAAGGTAACCGAGGGTCCCGTCTCCGTTGTAGACGATGCCGTTGATGCGGCCGGTGATGCTGATGCGGCCGGCGTCTTTTTCTCCGTGCCGCCCTTGGCGAACGGATTCGTGGGCACACTTTCCTTTCCGGCGCTCTTTGTGATTTCTCCGCCTTTGCCGAAAATTGATTTCAATATGTCGCCAAGTTCGGTGGCCATCCCGTTTTTAACCGAGTAGATATGGATCTGCGGCTGGGCGCCTTCGCTCGGGACATCCAGTTTACGGATGAATTCATCCACCCGGCCAAATATGTCAGGCCCCGAACTGACTATAAGCAGGGAATTCATGCGGTTGATGGGAATAAACTTAACATCGTCTTTACTGCCTGCGGACAAAGATAATACTTCCCTGAGTAATTTTACGGCGTCTTCGGCGCTTATGTTTACAAGTGTGTAAAATCGATAGTTTATCTTCTCGAACACACTTACATCGAACACCTCAAGCAGCTTCAATACCTTAAAGATATTGATTCCCTTATCAACAACCATCAGGGTATTCGAACCTCCTTCCGAGATAATCGTTCCGTCAGCGGAGACGAAAGGGGTTATCACCTTGGTCACTTCCTGGGCTGATATGAATTTAAGGGGTATGATCTGTACAACAATTCTTTCCTCGGGGGGAATATCTTTCACCTCCCTGCCGATCCTGAAGGAAATCGGCATTCGCGAAGCGTCTTTGAGCTTTGATATCCGGTAAAGATTTCCCTCCTTGACGGCTGCCAGGCCGTTCACCTCCAGAGTCTGATAAAAGATGGGGAAAATGTCTTCCGTCCTCAGAAGACCGGCCGTGTGGATCGTCACTTTCCCGCTCACAGTCTGGTCAATAATGTAGTTGATTTTTAATAGATCGGCCATAGTCCTGATCACCGAATAGAGGTCGGCATCGTCAAAATCGAAGCTGATCTGGCCGGTATTCGCAGGAGCCTTGTTCAATTGCCCAGCAGGCGCGGGAGCGGGCCCGGCCGGTTCGTTCCTGAGCGCAGGCGGAGCATCCGGAGCTTTGACTACCGGTATTAAAGGCACAACAGGCTCTGCCTGCCCGGTGACGGGCGCGCCCGATTCTTTCTCCTCCCCCTTTATTGCCCTCTTCACATAACCAAATGGCGTGGAAGTGATTTCAAACTGCCCTTTCTTATCCACATAGGTCTTTTCCGCCGGCTTTTCAGCCGCCCCGGAAGCTTTTACGCCGCCATCCGCCCCTGCCGTCTTGAGCGCGGGCGGAGCATCCGGAGCTTTTACCGCCGGGACCGGCGCAACTACAGGCTCTACCTGAGCGGGGGCGGGCGCGCTCGACTCTGTATCCGCTTTCTTTACTGCCCGCTTCATAGAACCGAATGGCGTGGTCTTGATTTCAAACCGCCCGTTCTTATCCGCCGGGGTCTTCTCTGCCGGTTTTTCAGCCGTTCCGGCAGCTTTTACGCCGCCATCCGCTTCCGCCTTGACGCCGTCATCCTTGATCCGGGTTGCCTGTCCCGCGCAACCCGTAACAAAAGAGACGGCAAAAAGCAGCGCAAAAAAAATGATTACTATAGCTCGTTTCATACTGTTTATTCTATCCTTCGCTTGATTGTTCCAAAAGGCGTTTTGATGATTTTAAATTCACCCGACGGCGCGCTTTTTCCTTCCACAGTTTTAGATGCAGGCGGTTCCGCGCCCGGTTTCGCTGCGGGTGGTTCCGCGCCCGGTTTCGGGGTGTCCGCCGCCGGTCCTGTTGCAACCACCGCTGGCGATGCCGCCTTTTCCGCAACAATTATTTGTCTTGCCGGTTTGTTCTTGTCATATAAAAGAATTTCGTGCTTATTAGCGCCGTCAGTAAGGATAATCCTGTCTTTCCGGATCTCAGCCACACTTAGATTCCCCATTGTGTCGCCTACCTTTACCCATTTCTCTTTGGCTCGAGACTGCCCGGCCGCCGGTCCGGATTCGGGATTAGTGATCAGGGCCTGTTTGCGTTCACCCGTTAAAACGACTCCGTACAGAAAAATCATCTTCTCTGAAATATTGAGCGGCCCCGGTTTCAATTCTGCCGGAAGAGACTCGGATCTGCTCGAAGAAAAGAGGTTCTTACCCGCCACTATTTCATAGGTGGGTTCGGGAGTCATCGCCCTCTCTATAATCTTTTTCCCGGACTGGGACTTCTCGGGACTTTTGCCGGCCTGTATCTCCGGAATCATTTCGTCGCCTTTGAACCAGACATTAAAACTCATTATTCCAAAGAAGACGACGAAAACCGCTATTGTAATATTAATCAGCCATGTTTTTGAAAATGTTTGGAACATTCAACATCCTTCCTCTGAGCCCTTTGCATAACGCCCCCTTTTGCCCGATTACTTCGTCAGGCTCAAATTCCAGTCCTCGAAATACTCCATGAGACCTTTGCATAGCACCCCCTTTTGCCCGATTACTGTGTCAGGCTCAAATTTCAATCCTCGAAATACTCCAATGTATTCCTGCGGTTAAAATTTTCGCCTTCCTTGTACTTGGCCAAAATTGGACGTTCTTCAACGGTCTCACTCTTTGACATTTTTCATGATGCCCGAAACGGTGATATCAGCCCGCATTTGCCCTGGGCCTCCCGCTCCGGCAACGCTAATTCCAACCCTTTCCACTGTCAAGAAGAATTTTGGAGACGCCTCGATCTTGTAAAGTATATCCTTAAGCTGTCTTATTGTCACGCTGACGGTAAACTGGACGGGGACGCTGATGTATTGTTCAGAATCCTGTTTCTGAGATGCCGGTATCTGCATGCTCTTTATCTCGACACCGCTTCCGAGCGCTATTTCGTTTAAGGTATTCTGGATATCCACTGCGGCAAGAGCTGACGTGTTTCCGGTCAAAAGCATTGCTTCCGCCCGTCCGAGAGACTGGTTAAGAGAAACAAGCCTTGCGTCAAGCTCACCCCGCTCCTTAACAATCAGCCGGTACTTCGCAATTCTCTTTTTTGTGGCGGCAATCTCCGCCCTGCCGGCCTCAATTCCTTCATATAAATGGAACAACAGGAAAGCAAAACCGAAGAGAAGCGGAACTGTCACGGCTATCAACAGGTATCTTCTCCTTTTGTCAGTGATGAGCTTCAAATACTCACCTTTTAACTCTTCCCATGAGAGGATTTTCATAATAATCCTTACTTTTTCAAACGCCAAGGTGTTACCTTACCTTAAACCCTATCCTAAATTTTTCCTTGCCGTCCTTGCTCTTTGTAATTGGAGACAAAAAGGCCACATCCTTTAACAGAGGAGATGCCGCAAGAAGAGGAATCAATGCCGAGGCGGAATCTGCATGACCCTCTATGTCCCCCCCTTTATCTGTAATTGTGATTCTGTCAAGCCATGCGCCTTCGGGGATGTCTTTACTCAGATCCCGCAGAACACTCAAGGCAGGCACATGGCGCCGGTAAAGCGTATTTATGGCGTCAATCTTATTCTCCAATTCTTTTATTCTTGCCTGAGTCCGATTAATTTCTTCAACCTCAGCGCCAAGCTGTTTGATCTCGCTGTCAAGCTTGTCGGAAACACGTTTCTGGCGCAGGAGATTGCCTCCTCCCCAAGCAAGGATCGACAGGATCAAGAGACCGGCCAGAACAAACATAGCGTAATAACCGACTTTGCTGACCTTTTTTCGAAGACCGGCCGGGAGAAGATTTATACCCATCGGCGCCTTCTGTATCCCCTTCAAGGCGAGGCCGTACGCCGGCGCCAGGATATCCGACGGGATCCCCGTTCCGGAAAGCTCAAAAGGGCGAATACCGATATCTTCCCTTTCTTTGAGCAGTTCGACCACGTTATCGGCGCCGGGCCCGCACAATACAACCTCCAGCCGGACTTGTTCAGGTCCGAGTGTTTTCCTGAGCAGTTCTATTTCTTCCAGAACAAGGCTTTGCAGACTGCCTGTATTTTTATCGATTTTCACATGCCTTGAGTAATTCAGAACCTTTTTTTTGACGAGACCCATCTCAAGATGTTCTTTCCCCAGACACACAATGGCGTAAGTGTCCCCATTCGGTGCGCCTGTTTTGCAGGAAAAGTAATTGACCAATGCAGTGGAATTAATCTCTATTCCCGAGATTCCTGTGACTATCCGGTTTTCGTTATCCAGGTACTGATCGATAAATTCCTTCTTAACGCCGATAAGAAGAACCTTTAATTTGTTGGCTTCCTTGTCTTCAGCAAGTATCTGGCAATCAAAGTAGATGTCGCCGACGGGAAGGGGTATATATTTCTCCATCTCATATTGTAAAGTTGTCCTGAGATTTTCTTTGACGGCAAGTGGCAGTTCAATATATCTGAGCATTGTCAAATCCCGACGTATTCCCAGAAAAATATCAGCCGATGAAATCCCCTGTTTTTTCAGAAATTCATTTATAGACTTTTTGGTTTCTGCTGTTTTTTCAACAGGATCATCCTTCTCAAGGGGATATATGGCGTGGGCTGCAAGACAAAGCCCTTTGAACGATCTTTTCAGATGCACCAGGGAAACACGGCTGCTCTCAATGTTTATGCCGACACTTGACTGAAAATACAAAGCCAACCTCCATCCACTAATTTGCAAAATCTTTGCATAAAATCTGAATGAACTACCCCGAAGCAGTGCTTCGAGGAATTCTTTTGATTAAACTTTGCCGGACACCACAGTTACGACCTGTATTCAAGACCATCGATCCACTGAATGATCTTGTACCCTTTCCGGAGAGTTCTATCGATTTTAACCACGGCCTGCACACCCTGCCGGGTCCGGCTTTCATTAAGCATTCCCACCGACTTGATCGTATAATAAGGAAACAGGCTCAACGTGATGTACGGCGAGATTGCCGCGTATACCTCGGCTCCGACAATGGAATACAGATCGGAGAGCGAACGGAAATCTTTTTTTTCCCTGTATTTCATAATTGCCTGAACCGCATCTTCCGTCATACCCGGAAGAGCTCGCAACATTTGCGGCGAGGCGGCATTGATGTTTATCCTGTTAAAATCATACACCGTTCTTCTCTGGGTATCGCGTTCCGATCCCGTCTCATCATCCTGATAAACGGAGAGCATATCCTTAAGCCCGCCATAGAATATCACGGGAGTTACACCTCTGACTAGAAGCAGTTCCTCGGTCGATGTAAAATCGTCGTTCTTACATTTGTAAGGTTCGGGAAGAGAGAGATAATATTCATCTTCAGCGCCGTTTACACGGTGAAAGGTGTCTTTGTCGCGCCAATCCATAATGGAATCCACTATGATATTTTTTTCGGTATCTTCAATTTCAAAAGGTGTCAGCATCATCTTCAGCAGGGTCTCTCCGGCCCTGTTCAGGTTAACCTTTCCGCTTTCATTCTCTCTTTCCACCTTGAATTGACCATCTCCGAAAGGGGTCGCGGGAATATCGGTATTGATTCTCCACCGGATATCCTCCTGTTCCTCCTCGCCGTCAGGAGCTTGCGACTTCCGGGGAATAAACTCATTTACTACCAGCTCTCCGACGGCCCGAAACAGCCCTGACACCGCAATATAATATGTCTGAGTCTCCTCCTTGAAGTTGCGGGTGATGTTTACTTCCGTTCTCATGGCATGGCAAAACTCGCCTGCAATGACCGCGAGGAGAGCCATGACCCACAGCACAAGGAATAGCGCAATGCCGCGCTCACTTTTAAGAATGCTTTTCATAAGTGCGCTACCCTTTATCCTCCTGCGCCTGCAATCACATAAATGGGGGGCTTCTTGTCATTCTCCTCGAGCGTAATCCTGACAGCCCGTGGAACCAATTCATCAACTGCCGGGTCCCAGCTTTTTTGCCATTTGGATGATTCTTCACCGGGCCGGTCTTTCAAGTATTCAAACACAATGCTTTTAACCGCTGGTATTAATTCGGTAAAATTGCTCTCGTCCGGGTAGCCCACGCCTGTCTTGTTGTCGGACAATGCAATATTCTTCTCGTAAAAGATAAGATGCTCTTTGTCTCCCTCCGTTTCCTGCTTAACGGCATATTTAACATGAACCAGGCCGAACCGGTTGCCGGGCGCCATGGGGATATGGGATACAAACTCTATGGACTTATCATCGCCCTTCAGAGAAGCCAGTTGTTGATCTCTACCCCGCACCTCCCTCACACAAGTTGATGCCAGCTGGCGCTTGATAAGATCCAGCACAACACGCTGCCGCTGGCGAATATCCACATCCTTTTCCCCTTTCTCCCATGCCCGTATACCGATTCTTAAAGCGCCAAATATGATAACCACGATCAATGCCGTTATCGTAAGCGCTATCATTAACTCTAACAGGGTAAATCCCCGAGACCTTTGCATAACCAGTTTCCATCCGGAAATGGCCCTTTTTGGCGATCTCTGTGTCAATCTGCGGGATTTCTTGTGCGACATACATTGCGTATGTCTCCGCGCAATCCCTTGATTTCCTTGAGCTTGCCTAAAATTGCCGATTTCCGAATTGGAAACGAAATAGTGTCTATTATTACTTTCCGGATGTACACTAACTACTATTTTAGGCTGAAGTGAGTATGCGCTTATGTTTTCCGACGGACAATTTTTCCGAAACATATCGAGACCTTTGCATAACGCCCATCAGGGGTTATCCTTGCCCGGCTTGACCAGCTTTGTTGCGCTTATCGTAAAATGTTTTTCTCGTCCATCCGCATCCCACATGACATTCACGTCAATATTGAAAGCGCGAAAGGGTAATCTGACATCTTTTGCTTCTTCAATATCAAGATGCCGGGCTTCCGCACTCCATCTGAAACCATCGTCAAATTTACCATCAATAACCCCCTCGTTGAGTTCTGCGGCAAGGAGTATTTCGTCCATCTTTTCTCTTGCATGGAATATGCCACGGGTATATTCGTCCGATAATTTACTCGATTTCAGGCCGCCTGAGAAGAGTTGCAATAAAACAACAATAGAGATGGCAAGTACGGATATGGCAATAAGCGTTTCTATGAGCGTGAACCCCCTGTTCCCCACTATCCCATTACCTCTGAAAGCATCACGGTCCCGGTGATAAAGTCAACGTTGATTTTGTACTGTCTGCCTCGCTCATTGGCCACAGTTATCTCACCCCCGCTGCTGCCTCCGCCGGGGAAAAAAAAGATCCGAAAAAAACCCGAATTAAAATCACCCTCCCTGGATACCCCTTTTGCAAGTTTAACGCCTTCGGGCAGATTATAGGTCTTTAATACGCCTGGCCCGTCTTTCTCATCGTCCGGCGGTTTTATCAGCGTTTTGTCAGACGCTTCACGCTGGTTTATATGAGAATCCCCCTCCGCCAAAGGGGGGGTGGCGGAATCGATAATGACCAGTCTGTTTTTATCAAAGTCAAACAGCGCTGCATAGGTTGTCTTTTCCGAAGCGGCGCGGCTCCTCACGTATCTCAGGGATGACGAGATCTTTTTGGAGGCGGTTTTCAAATCCAGATTGCTCATGGGCCCCAACACTCTCGGGACCACAAGGGCGGACATGAGGCTGATGATTACCAATACTACCAGAAGTTCAAGAAGAGTAAAACCTCGAGACCTTTTCCCGGAGAGCTTTAAATATCCACCATTCGGGTCCGGCATGGGTAATGGGCTCCGCCGACGGCGCATGAAAAACAGCACATAGGGGTTATTGACCGATATTTGTCCAGCTCGCAATATCTGTGTCCTCGCCTTCCCCCCCGGGCATTCCGTCTGCTCCCAGCGCAATAATGTCACAGTCTCCGTGTTCGCCCGGCGATTTATATACATATGGTTTTCCCCATGGATCCGGAGGCACATCCTTCGGAAGATAGGGGCCATCCCATTTTTCCTCACCAGTCGGTTTCACCCTGAGCGCCTGTAGCCCCTGCTCCGTTGTCGGATATTTGCCTATGTCGAGCCTGTATGTATCAAGGCTCGTTTCAAACAGTGATATCTGGGCCTTTGCGGCTTTTTGCCTGGACGTTCCAACCTTCCCGAACATCCGGGGGCCTACCAGAGCAACCAGAAGGCCTAGAATAACCATGACAATCAAAAGTTCAATGAGGGTGAATCCCTCTTCTTTTCTTATAGCTTTCATGAACAACACACTCCCTTTAAAACGGCATTTCATTTATGCTGAATATAGCCATCATCATGGATATAACGATAAACCCCACCACAACACCCATACAAAGAATCATGGCCGGTTCAAGAAAACTGACAAGTCTTCTTACCGTGTCCCTTGCCGCCTTCTCGTAATTTTCCGCAACTCTCAATAGCATTTCACCAAGTTTTCCGGTTTCCTCTCCCACAGTGATCATCTGGATCGCCAGAGAGGGAAAAATATCTATCTCGCCCAGGGGCCTTGAGAGCTTTTCCCCTTCTTTGACCCTGCTGTAGACATTTCCAAGAGTGCCGGCAATCACCTGGTTGCCGATAATGTCCTTAACCAGACTTAGGGCCTGCAAAATGGGAACCCCGCTTTCCGCCAGCGTTCCAAGCGTTCTAGCGAACCGGGCCACTTCTATCTTCTTGACCAGTTCTCCGACGACGGGAAAATGAAGCTTGTAGTGATCCATCTTTAAACTGCCCGCGGGTGTTTTTATGTACCGTATCATTAAATAATAGATAACCCCTAATCCAACCAGAATTACCGGCCAGTAAGTTTTCAGCGCCGCGCTGAATCCCAGTAAAATCCTGGTGGATAACGGTATGGCTTGACGCATGTCGGAAAAAATAACTGAAAATTTGGGCATTACGAAGGTTAAAAGAACGATAATTGAAATACCGCCGACCAGCACCAGGAATATCGGGTAAACCATGGCTGACTTTACATAGTCTTTGAAATCCTGGGAACTTTCCAAAAAAACGCCAAGCCTCTTCAGAACATCATCCAGAACACCTCCCGCTTCTCCTGCCTTTATCATGCTCACATAAAAAGAAGAAAACACCCTGGGATATTTTGCCAGCGCGTTGGAGAGATAACTCCCTCCCTGGATATTTTTCAAAACATCTCTGATGACATCCTTGAATATATCCTTTTCCGCAACATCGATCAATATGGACAGCGCCCGATCCACCGGAACTCCGGCTTCCAGCAAAGTGGAAAGATCCTGTGTAAAGGCTACGACATCCTTGGTCGAAACTCTCCTGAAAAAAGAAGCGACGCTCTTTGCCAGATCCATATCCGGCCCGATGCGATTTCTTTTCGCCAGGCTGATCCTTATGGGGATATATCTCATGCGCTGAAGGGCGGCTACCGCTTCTTTCTCTTCTGCGGCTTCCAGGGTTCCTGTAACAAGTTTACCCGCGGGATCTGTTGCTTTGTATGAATACGTGGCCATATTATTTCTCGAGAGTTACCCTCAAAACCTCTGAAATGGTGGTGATTCCCTTTTTGACCTTGTTCCAGCCATCCTGCCGCAATGTCAGTATCCCTTTATTCATCGCCAAATCTTTGATCTTTTCGGTGCTGGACTTCGCAATAATTTCTTTCCTGATGTCGTCATCCACGGGCAGATACTCGAAAATTCCTATTCTTCCTTTGAATCCGGTATGCTTGCATTCTTCACATCCCTCTCCCTCGAAAAACTCGATTCCGCTGACTTTGTCAGGGCTTAAATTCATTGTCTTCAAGAGCTTTTCCTCAGGCTCGACCCGTTTCCTGCAATGAGGACAGATAACCCTGACAAGCCTTTGGGCCAGGATTCCCAGCAGCGTGGAACTAAGGAGAAAGTTCTCCACACCGATATCAAGCAATCGGGTTATGGCGCCTGCTGCGTCGTTAGTGTGCAGGGTGCTGAAAAGCAGGTGACCCGTGAGAGCGGATTGAATAGCTGTCTCTGCGGTCTCTCTATCCCTGATTTCTCCGACAAGTATAATGTCGGGATCCTGGCGCACAATGGAGCGAAGGCCATTCGCGAAGGTCATGCCGATTTTTGTATTAACCTGGATTTGATTGATGCCTCTCAGCAGATATTCCACCGGTTCTTCAAGCGTAATAATTTTAGTCTTAGGTGAGTTTATCTTTGCAAGGGTGGTGTACAGCGTAGTCGTTTTGCCGCTTCCTGTTGGTCCGGTAACCAGTATCATCCCATAAGGCTTTGATATCAGATCTACATATTGCGGAAGCAGATCTTCAGGAAGACCGATCTTTTCGAGATCAAGAATTAAAGCATCTCTATCCAGTATCCTCATCACAAGGCTCTCTCCGAAGATGGTGGGCAAAGTTGAAACCCGGAAATCAATCTCTTTATCCAATACCTTGAGTTTGATTCTCCCGTCCCTGGGAAGACGTCTTTCAGCGATATCCATTTTTGCCATGATCTTTACCCTGGAAATTATGGCGTCCTGAAGGCGGCTGGGGGGAGATTCCACATCGTGCAGGATACCGTCTATGCGATATCTGACTTTAAACTCATTTTCGAAAGGCTCAAAATGAATATCGCTGGCTCTCATCTCCACCGCATTTAAAATAAGCCGGTTGACCAGCCTGATGATCGGGGCCTCAGAAGCAAGATCCCTCAGGTGGTCGGCGTCCACCAGCCCATCAGAGGATATATCATCGGTATCTTTGCCTGCCGCCTGTATGATCATTTCCAGAGACTGACTTCCAGTGCCGTATAATCTCTCGATAGCCTCAAGGATGTCCTCCTCCCTGCCCTTGCATACCTCTATATTCAAGTTGCAGGCGAGCTTGAGGGTCTCTATGGTGTAAAAGTCTCCTGGATCAGCCATGGCAATTCTCAGAGTATCGCCATCCATCTGCAAGGGAACAAATCTGGACTGCTTCATGAACAGAACGGAAATATTGCCGATGACCACCGGTTTCGTGGAGTATTCCTGAAAAGATATGTCTGTCATTTTAACCTTCTTACTTTGAGACCTTTGCATAACGCCCCCTTTTGCCCGATTACTGTGTCAGGCTCAAATTTTAATCCTCGAAATACTAAATGTATTCCTGTGGTTAGAATTATCGCCTTCCTTGTACTTGGCCAAAATTGGACGTTCTTCAAAGGTCTCACTTTAACACAAGAATTATTATTAAAGTTGGATAACAATATCTTAATTAACTTCTCCGCATCAGAGCTGCGAGGTACTTGGTATACAGAATACAGTAGTCAGAAGTCAGATTTTTTTTGAAGATATTTTATTCCACCTTCTGGATTCTGGATTCTGAATTCTGGATTCTTGCCCCGCAGCAAAGCTGCGGACTTGTTAATTGAAGCTCCCCGCAGCAAGCTGCCGGGAATCTTCACCGTAGGGAATAGTGTCTATTTTTAATTCGCTCGCTAACCCCGCAGCAGAGCTGCAAGGAATGCGCTCGCTATTTCGGTTCGGATGTTATGCAAAGGCCCAGCTGATATAGCTCCGCTCTCTGAATTACATTTAAATGCTTGTATCCAGTAGCAATAGACGTAACTGTTAGAAGCTATTTGAAGCTCCCCGCCGCAGAGCGGTCGGGGAATCTTCACCGTAAGGAATATCATCTGTTTTTAATTTGCTCGCTAACCCCGCCGCAGAGCGGTCGGGGAATGCGCTCGCGCTTCGGTTCAAAACCCCGTCTGAGGCCTGACAGCTGTGTTGCAAGCCTCTTCAAAATGCTCACATACTACCGTGTATGCTGCGCTTTTTCATCGGCTTGCGCCTTGCTCTCAAACCTGATCCGAGGTTTTGAAACGGCTTCTAGTGATAAAAAAACAAGTCAAGGACATAAAAGCAATAAGCGTGCCATCATTATCATAAAACACACCCATCTTGCGAGTTTTCTTCCTTGCGTGTATCAAACTGAGATTCGGCTTCAATCACCTCTCTTCTCAGTTCCTGGATCTCCAGTTGCAATTTTTCAAATTCATCAATTTTTCTTTTAATAAACAGCCTCGTTGCCTTCATTTTTGCCTCGATCCCTTGAGGCGTTAAAGCATACAAGTAAGCTTTCTTGTTTTTGCTGTTTTTAAAATAATCGACTTTAACAAAACCCTGATCAATGAGTGCTTTCAGTAAAAAATTAATTTTCCCCAGGCTGATATTCAGCTTCGAAGATAATCCCCGCTGCGTCAATTCAGGATTCGTCTGGATCTCCTGCAGAATCTTAAAAGATTCTTCACACTCAAGATTATTCATGGATTGCTGCGTCATTTAAATATCCAGTTTGTTCATGGCATGAACACCGAATGCAACCTAATTAAATGACGAAGGAATGTCAAGACGTATTTACTTCGTAAACATACTTATCCCTTATATTATAAGGTACCTGCGCTTGAAAATTAAGCTGTGTCATAAATTTGTTTCCAGAAGGATGCAACTTGATATATAATGTTATACGGCTTTGATGTACTTGTAAAAAAGTCAAAATTCAGACGGCAAAGTAAAAGACTCATTATGAAAGGCGCGCAAATCTTGAGGAATGAAGTGCACCTTAAGCAGAATAACTTCCAACGAACTCATCGATTATAATGAACGAGTTCGTCGAATATAGATTGCCGAAAACGACATAAAATTGCTTTTTACGAAGCCGCCAACTTTAATGCTTTCGTAAAAAGTCAAAATTCAGACGGCAAAGTAAAAAGTTCAAGTTCAAGGCGTCGCGAATCCCGTGTGATGAGGCGTACTTACCGTACGCCGCAATCGCAACGGGATGAAGCGCAACGAAGACACGATAGTGAAGCTTCAGCGCTAATCGGACTTTTTACGAAGCCGTCAACTTTAATATCAAAAAAGGAGTCATACAATGAGTTATGAGAACATTATCGTTGAAATCGGGGATGATTTTGTTGCTGAAATAACACTTAATCGTCCGGGCAGCCTTAACACGTTCAATATTCCTCTTGCAAAAGAACTCAATCAGGCTCTTTGGGAACTAGACTCAGAAAACAAGGCGCGAGTAATTATCCTGAAAGGATCGGGCAAGGCATTTTGCGCCGGTATTGATATAAGCGATTTCTCAAATAAAAGTGTTACGGAGTATCGGAACTGGATAGAGTGCATGGAAAACCCGCTGGTTACAATGAGCCGTTTGAGCAAGCCTGTTATTGCTCAGGTACATGGAGTTGCTGCGGCAAACGGAGCCGGTCTGGTGGCAGCCGCCGATCTCGCAATCGCCGGTGAAAAAGCACGTCTGGGCCTGACCGCCATCAACGTTGGGCTTAACTGCATCGGGCCGGTAATCCCGGTCACCCGGTCCATGGGAAGAAAGAGAGCCCTTGAACTTTTATTTTATGGGGATTTGATTACGGCAAAAGAAGCATTAAGCATGGGGCTTATCAACCGAGTCGTGCCTGAAGCTGATTTAGACAAGGAAGCCCGTAACTGGGCCGCGATTCTGGCGCAAAAGAGTCCTCTGGCGCTGCAGATCGCCAAAAAGGCATTCTATGCGGCAGCGGACCTGGATTATTACAAATCTTTCGAATATATGAATGAAGCTTTTGCCCGTCTTTGCTCTACGGAAGATGCCAAGGAAGGGATAAGCGCTTTTTTGGGAAAACGAAGTCCTGTATGGAAGCAGAAATAGAAAGAGAAAGATGAAAGCTCCTGACTCCTGACTCCTGGCTCCTGGCTCCTATCTCCCGGCTTCCTGTATTCTGTATTCCAGATACCTCGCCGCTCTGCTGCTGGGTAGTTCATTCCCGTCGGATAAGTTTTTCCACAACCATTGTACCAAGGTACAATTGACTGAAAGACATAAATATATAATAAGGAGCCAGACAAAAGACTGTAAATCCAATTCAACCACATAATATAAGGAGAATTAATCATGGCAAAGTCAGCAGGAACGGAAAACCAGGTCGTCGGAAAGGTTTTCATCCTTTATGGAACGGTGAAAGCCGTAGCCCCCGATGGGACAGTCCGCGTTCTGGCCCCCAACAGTCCCATTTATGCCAATGAACAAATCATCACGGGAAGCGACGGGAGCGTTTCCATCCAGTTTAGCGGCCCCCCGGTAACACAGTTGGATCTCGGCAGAATGATGGAGATTATTATTGATGAAGACGTTTACGCAGGCGTTGCGCCCGAAGTGATTACCGAAGCGGCCGCAGAGGCTGAGAAGATTCAGGAAGCACTTCTTGCAGGGGATGGCGAGATCAATCTCGAGGCAACTGCCGCCGGCGGTGAAGGCGGAGCAGGCGGCGGCCATCCTGTTGTCAGTTTTGATCTGACAGGCAACGAGGTCACACCCGGAAGCGGCGCAGGCACGACAGGCATCACAACAACCGGAGTTGGAACACTAACCGGAACCGCTCCATATGTCGGCGTTGTCACCCTGACGGCAACGGAGTCGATCACCGAGGCGGCCGGCCAGGTAATAACTTACACAGCTACTGTTGACAATGCCCCGCAGGGCAGCGACCTGGTTCTCACGTTGAGTAACGGCGGGATCATAACAATCCTTGTAGGAGAAACATCAGGCAGCGTTGACGGCACATCGTCAGGCGATGAAGATGTCTATATTGATCCTGAAAACCTCGATGTATCAATAGCCGGAGCAACAGGCGGCAACTATGATAGTCTTGATATCTCCGACACGGCCGGCACCGCTGTGACCGACACGATCGACACGACCTACGTCACGCTGTCTGCAGGCGACGTGAATGAGGATGCCCAGGGCGTCACCTTCACCGCCGTGATGACCAACCCCGGCGAGACGGATGTCACTATCACCACAAATCTGGGAAACATCTTTATTGCGGCTGGCGAGACTACGGGAACGCTGTTTGTCAGCACCGCCGATCCTGATGTTTACATTGACTCGAGCGGCATTACCGCCACCATATCCGCCGTCACCGGCGGGAACTTTGAGGCGGTGGACTTTGAAAACGGAACTGCGGTGGTTCAGATCACCGACACGATCGACACCACCACGGTGAGCCTGTCAGGACCCGAATCGGTAAACGAGGGAGAATCGGCAACATACACGGTATCTGTGGATCATGCGCCTGAAACTGATATGACCGTTAATGTTTCTTACAGCTATATCAGCGCAGAAACCGAAGATATCGTCACCAATACTGCACAGGTCACAATCCAGGCCGGTCAAACATCCACGCCGTTCTCGGTTGATACGGTAAATGATTCGATATTCGAAGGCACGGAGACTTTCGCGGTCTCCATCAGTGATCCGCAAGGCGGCAACTTTGAAAACCTGGTGCTTGGAAATGCAAGTGTCGAAACGGATATTCTTGACAACGACAGACCCCCTGAAAACGACCCGCCTCTCGATGGAGATGAGGCGCACTTTATTACCGGCAGCAATGATGGATATTTCTATCCCGATGAAAATGAAGTGACCGGCAATGCGCTCACTAATGCAAGTGATCCGGATGGCAATCCGCTGACTGTGAGTGCGGGAACCGGGATGATTCCCGGAACATACGGCGACCTGGTATTGGAGAGTAACGGCAGCTACGTCTATACGCTGCATCCGGGCATACCGGCATTGGAGGGATCGGCGAGCGACACCTTCCATTACACCGTGTCTGACGGTGAGGGCGGGACCAATGATTCGTCTATCACGATCAATCTAACCGCAAATGAATCTGAAAACGACTTTCCTGAGGGCGGCGTAACCGCTGCGTTTGTGGACGACGAGGGTCTGGCAGATGGTATTCCGGGCGGCCTAAGCGACTACACTGACACGAATGCCGACGGTGACAACAACGAAGCTACATTCAGCGGCACTTTACAGCACACGATTGGTGATGACGGGTACGGATCGGTCACCTTTGCCGATATGGATGGTCTGACTGGTACGGTTGGCACCGAAACGGTGACCTACGGTTGGAGCGGCGACACCTTGACGGCGACAGTGACCGGAGGTGACCGGGATGGTACAGACCTGTTCACTGTAAAGGTAGATGCGGATTCGGGTGACTACACAGTGACGCAACTGGACAACGTTCTGCATGTCTTTAACGGTATGACCATGGAGAACAATGCGCGGGCGGCTCTCACCTACACGGTGACGGACGGCAACGGCGACGAGGCCACCGGCACCCTTAATATCACCTTCGACGACGACATGCCGGGGATGATTCCTGACAGCGAATATGCATCCTTTGGTGCCGACGGCGGCTATGGTGTCGAATCGAATGAGGGATACACCCTCATAGATAACGACGGAGACAGGCTTGATATGCTTATCGATGAGCCGGAAGCTTCTTAATCAAAACGACAACGGTTGTATGAAAAAACGCTGTCCGCCTTCAAAGGCGGGCGGCGTTTTTTTTAACCCGACAACCAGCTCCTTTCGTTCAGATCGTTCAGATCGTTCAGATCGTTCAGATCGTTCAGATCGTTCAGAGCGCGAAGGACGAAGGTGTCTTTAAAGATGTCTTTATTGGAAATGACCGTTATGTGGGTTCTTTTCCCAATAAAAAAGCACAATATGCTGAAATAACGTATAAAACAGAAAAATCGTCGGATATCTTTACGAATTATGAAATGTACATATCATACTATGATTACATATGGTTAAGTCAAATATGATGTTCATGCGACGCAATATACTACTAAATATTGTCGGATTTCTTTACATAGCCGGGAATCAGTCAAACCCTATAGTTCTCATGAAGCGCCTGGCAGAGCCTCTTGAGCAACCACTGAGTGTCGGATTTCTTTACGTTTTTAATATCGTCATACAATCAGCATCTTAATTCCATAGGACCTCATGACAAAGGCTGGCGGTATAAATCAATATATTCAGTGTATTATAAAAGACAACGTTTTTACCGAACTTCAATTCATCGATCGGCATGAATTTTGCTTGTACTATATATAACAATCGAAAATAAAAAAATTAAGTAAACGATGACAAAAATATTGCAGAAGGAGGATGTTACTTATGGTTAAATATTTTAGAATCTTAGTACTTTTCGCAATGCTGGCGCTGCCTTTTTCCGTTCAGGCAGACACGTTGCCTATCGACGGCGGTTGGCAGTATTTTTCCTGGAATGGTCCCACGGACCCTCTGGCCCAAACAGATCCTTCCTGGGAATTTACACTCTACACCCCCACCACACTGGATATTGTGATTACAGATGGATGGATAATCGGCGATCAGTTTCACCTTACCATCACGGGCAGTATCGTAGGAGAGCAACTCAGCATCGATACTTCCGGAATCGATTACCTGCTTGACGGAACACAGACATGGGCTAATACCGGCGATTTGGCGTTGGCTAATGACTACCTCAGCGAAGGCAGCTATAACATAACCCTCGCCCCGGACGTCTACACAATCGACATCGATGTCATCAAGTATTACGCGGACTTACTTGGAGGTGGTGATAATAATACCGGCGGTGCATTCCTCAGAGCCGACACGGTTCCCGTCCCTGAGCCTGCAACGCTCCTTCTTCTGGGCTTCGGACTTATCGGTCTGGGAGGAATCAGGAAGAAGTTCCGCTCATAAATTAAGTGGTTCATTCAAACGATAACAAAGGCAGGGCCTAAGCGGCCCTGCCTTTGTTATTTTCAGTTCTTCTGATTGAAGCTCCCCGCCGCAGGGCGGACGGGGAATCTTCGACCGTAAGGACTTTTTATCGATTTCAGATTCACTCGCATTCCCCGCAGCAAGCAGCGGGGAATGCGCTCGCTGTTTCGGTTCAACCAATTTCATTAAGCAGTTCTAAAAATCAAAAAAGCTTCTCTTTTTAAAATATAGAAATATAGGGGACGTTCATCAATATATAAGTTGACAGCCGCATTGGACGATGATTGATGGGAAAATGCACCGCGAGAATCCGGTATAGCTGCCGCAGAGGCAATTTTTCAAGGTTTTTAGAAAGGATTAACATGCCCGAGCGGGCACAACTAAGAAAGAGAATACAGGAGCCGGGAGTCAGGAGGACAGGAGATAGGAGTCAGGAGTCAGGAGACAGGAGGCCGGGAGCCAGGAAACAGGAGACAGGAGCCAGGAGTCAGGAGACAGGAGCCGGGAGACAGGAGTCAGGAGCCAGGAGTCAGGAGCCAGGAGTCAGGAGCCGGGAGTCAGGAGCCGGGAGACAGGAGTCAGGAGCCAGGAGTCAGGAGCCGGAATAACCATGATATTGTTTTTCTTCTGTATTCTGACTCCTGACTTCTCATATAAAAGCGGTCAGATTCACCCCCGGTTGATCAAAAGGGCGAGGCTCAGGCGGCTGCCGGTTTTCGTCTTTTCATAGATGGATGTGAGATGGGCTTTGACCGTTCTTTCGGTGATCTTGAGATTGAACGCAATTTCAAGGTTGGACTGGCCACGGGCAACCAGTTCTGCAACCTTATGCTCCGCTGGGGTCAAACCGGCCAATCTTTGCCCGGATCCCGGCACTGACTGTTCATTTGTTTTGGAATAGGATTCCAGAATCAACTGCTGTATGACCTTTTGCCCCAGCCAGACGGCGCCGCCTGAAATTACACGCATCGCCTCAAGGAGCCGTACCTGAGAGATATAGGTATTCCCATATCCTACAATCCCCAGTTTCAAGAAAGCGAGACCCTCTTCCTCGTTCGGCTGATCGGAGAGGAGAAAAATTTTGCTCAGGGGGGCCGCCCGGCGAAGCTCGGAAAACGCGGCCATGTCAACAAGGGAGCGATGCAGGAGGATCAGATCAAACGTCTTTTCAGCGCATCGGATCTTCAATTCTCTCAACAATGTCACTTGTTCCAGCGGATATTGACCGCCAAGCAAACTTTCCCACCTCGTGATAACGGACTTGTTTGCGCTGCATAACAGCATTACCATGGGATCATCTCTCTCTTAATGCCATATACTTGGCTCTCAGTACGGGTTTTAAAAGGTATGAGAGCACCGTTTTCTTGCCGGTCAGGATGTCGACGGATGCGATCATACCCGGAATAATGGGTAAAGGATTGGTTTGGGGGCCAAGATAATTTTTGTCGGTTCGTAGCCTGACGAGATAAAAGCTGTTGCCCTTTTCATCCGTAATGCTATCCGCGCTGATCTGTTCCAGTTTTGCCGTCAGACCGCCAAAGATCGTAAAATCATAAGCTGTGAATTTCACCATGGCGTCCTGGTTGGGCCTCAGGAAAGCGATGTCGGCAGGCTTGATCATGGTCTCGATCAGCAGAGTACCTTCCAGGGGAACAATCTCGATAAGGTTCATACCGGGTTGGATAACGCCGCCGACCGTATTAATCAGGAGACGATTGACCGTCCCGTTTACGGGGGATTTTACAAGGGTTCGATCAAGCCTGTCTTGCAGGGCGATGGATGTGGCGGACTCCTCCCCGAGCTGCGCCAGAACCTCGTTCAATTCCGACTTGGCCTTGTTGATGAAGGCAAGCCGCAACTCTTTCAGGGCCATCACGCTCTCTTCGATCTTGGACTGCGCCCTGGGAATCGCCTGTTTTGTCTGTTCTATCTCTCCCTGCATTTCACTTGCCTGACGTTCAAGACGGAGGACTTCCATCTCCGAAACTGCGCCCTTGGCCACAAGAGGCTTGGTCAGCTTCAGCTCTTCCTGAAAAAGGAGATAGGTCTTGTTCAGCTCCGCAAGTTTGGTGTTGAGCTCTCTTAATTCATGATTGCGTTGATTGTTTTGCTGCTGCTTGATTTCCAGGCTGGATTGAAGCTCCCTTTTCCTGGATTCATAGAGCTCCTGTTCGCGGATGCCGATCTGCGGGTCTTGCGCCATCACCTCAGGGGGAACTCTGAAGGGCATGCCGCTCGTTTCAGCCTGCAGGCGCGCCGCCTTGGCCCTGTTGGAAAGATATTTAGCCTGATTCTGCTGAACCGATGAAGAAAACCGGGTCTGATCAATCTTCAGCAGCAATTGATCCTTTTTCACGGTATCGCCCACTTCTACCAGAATCTCCGAAAGAATCCCGCCCTCCAGATTCTGGATAACCTGTATCTGGCTGGCCGGAATAACCTTGCCTTGTCCCCGTGTCACCTCTTCGACTTCCGAAACGGAAGCCCATAAAACGGCAATGACGGATAGAACCAGAACTGCCCAGAGAATCGCTCTGCCGCCTTTGGGAGACTGGGCCATGACGGACGAACGGATATCCGTGACAAGGTCGATATCCTCAGACGGCATGCGATAGAACAATTCGTTTAATTTCGGTTTTTTCTCAAACTCAGACAATGGTATTCTCCTGCCTACACGTTAATTCTACCTTTTTTCAGCGCCTCCATTACAGAAGCCTTGGGTCCGTCCGCAACGATTACACCGTTATCGATGACGATAAGACGATCCACCATTTCCAGCAGTGATGCCCGGTGCGTGATCAATATCAGGGTTTTCTCTTTGATGATTTTGGACAAATTGTCTTTCAACCGGATTTCCGTTCGGTTATCCATGTTGCTCGTAGGTTCGTCTAAAACAACCACGGGCGGATCCAGGAGCAGGGCTCTTGCCAGAACGACGCATTGTCTTTGCCCCCCGGAGAGACCCCTGCCCAGTTCTCCGACTTCCATGTCAAAACCAAGGGAGTGCTTCTTTACAAATTCATCGACGCCGGTCAGCTCCGCCGCGCGCATAATGGTGGTATCATCAATATCGTGGGTACCCATGGTGATATTGTCGCGTATGGTTCCGCGAAAGAGTATGAGATCCTGGGGGACATGGCCTATAAAGCTGCGCAATTCTGCAGGATCAATCTGCCTGATATCGGTTCCATCCATAGTGACCATTCCGCTGATCGGCTCATATAAACCCAGGAGCAGTTTACCCAGAGTGGTCTTCCCTGAACCGACAGGACCGATGATGCCGACTTTTTCACCGGCGGAGATTTCCAGGGTGATATTGTTAAGGACTTTTATGGTCTGCCCCGGATAGGAAAAAGTGAGATTCTTAACCCCGATGGCGCCCTGAAAGCGGGCTCTGTGTAAAAACGATTTTCCGAGAGGCCTCTCGACGGGAAGAGCCATGATATCATTAAGTGTTTTAAGCGCTTCCTTGGCGCGCTGGAAACGGGTGGCAAGACTGACGACCTGTCCCATGGGTGCGATAACCTGCCGCGACAGGATGACCAGGGCAATCAGGCCGCCCTGCGTGAGAGTTCCTTCTGAAATCATATAGACGCCGGCGATTACGGCTGCAACCACCACCGAACTTTGTACAAAAAAAGCAAAATGATTTACAGATGATGAGAGCAATCTAGATACGGAACTCCATTTTGCGATGTAGCCGACCGATTCTTCCCACGCACGCTGGATCTGGCTTTCCGCGCCGAGCATTTTGATGGTCTCAAGACCCGATAATCCTTCGATCAAAATGGAATTTTTCTGAGAGGAGGCCTTGAATGTCTTTTCAACGGCTCTTTGCAGAGGAGCCTGGATCAGGACGGCATAGATCAGCATCAAAGCGATGGCGGTAACGAATATGTAGACTATGCTGCCTCCTATATACCAGACAACAAACAGGCCCAAAACCATGAAGGGGAGATCGATAAGAGAGGTAATGGAAAATGAGGTGACAAAATCGCGGATACCTTCAAACTCCTGCAAGTTCTTGGAAAAAGAGCCTATGGATTGAGGACGAACCTCCAGCTTCAGTCCCAGAACTTTCTGGAGAAGCATCGCAGACATTTTCAGATCGGCCCTCTTTCCCGCCTCATCTACAAAATAACCGCGCAATGCGCGCATTACCACTGTAAACAAATAGATAACCATAATACCGATGGCAAGGACCCAGAGGGTCTCCACGGCATTGTTGGGAATGACCCTGTCATAGACGATGAGCACAAAAAATGGACTGGTCAGACCAAAAACGTTGATCAGGAAGGAAGCGACAAGAACATCACGATAGATGCGCCATGAGTTAAATAAGGTTCCCCAAAACCAGTGTTTTGTGGAACCGGGACTGAGATCGTCAAGAGATCCTTTTTCCATCCGGAATTTCGGATGTACGAAAATAGCGTACCCTGAATAAAGTTTTTCCAATTCCTCCCTGGAGATAATTTTTTCTCCCATGCCTGTTTCAGGCATCAGTATCTTCAATTTTCCTTCTCCAGACATATTTTGAACGAGAACACATGCTTGGCGTTCATTAAGAAGTAATACTGCCGGAAGTTGCATGTAGGAAATTTTGGCAAGCGGTTTCTTCAAAATTCGGGCTGCCAGATCGGCCCGGGCGGCAGCCCTTGAAAACAGCTCTACCGTCATGCGATTATGAACAAGCGGCAGACCGGAAGTTAAGCCGGTGCGGGAGGCCGGACGTCCATGCAGCTTCGTAAGCTGCATCAGACAATCCAGAAGCGGGTCATCGTGTCTGTCCGCGTCTTCACCAAGAATCCATTCTTCCGAACCGGCTTCTACATTAATTTCAGACATAAATATTTTCTTTCGATTGTGAAAAAATAAACATTGGAAAACCGTTAAATCCCTTGACTCTGTTTCTAAACGTCGATAGTTTTAACAGTGAACCATTTATTATAATAAATCTATTATTTTTGTCGAGGCTGATTTAGAAAATGCTTCTAAACGTCAATGGCCTCAATCGTACATCATATGTTATAATAAATCTATCCTTTTTGTCGAGGCTGATATAGAAAATGCCTCTAAACAGATCATATAAAAATGAACTACCCCGCAGCAGAGCTTCGAGGTATCTGGAATACGGAATACAGTAGTCAGAAGTCGGAATATTTTTTGAAGATATTTTAACACACCTTCTGGATTCTGAATTCTGGATTCTTACCACGAAGCAGAGCTTCGAGGAATTCTTTTGATTAATTGTAATATAATACAATAATTCTAACTTATTGAAAACGCAATAGTGTCTATAAGTTATTTCCGGATGAACACTATTTAGGAGCAAAGCCATGCTTTATGTTGAACGGGCCCGAGATGGAAAAATCATCGCATTGCATAACAGCCCTCGTCCAAATGCCGGTGAACAGAAATCCGTAATGGATGAAGAAATTCTCGATTTTCTTCATACAGCCGTCAGCGCGGATTCCCGGAAAATGTTGCTGGCGTTGTCGGATATGGGAATCATCCGCCTGCTGGAAGATCTGATCGATCTTCTCATCCAAAAAAACGTTATTATTTTTACGGAGCTTCCGGAACAGGCTCAGGAAAGAATCACAGAGCGGAAGCGGCTTCGGAAAACGGTCGCTGCTCAGGACCTGATGGTTGATGATATTTTATAAACCCATTCGGAAACATCGCCACACGTGATAATCCTCGGCTCTCTTGTGAAACATGTAAGATCTTTGCATAACATATGATCAAGAGCCATATCGGGGTATAGGAGCGCATGCAAACCGCATGAATCTGAACAAACCCTTCGTCAACGGCGGCGGCATATCCGCACCCAATGAACTACCCCGAAGCAGAGCTGCGAGGAATTCTTTTGATTAAAAGGTCCCATGGGTTTTCAGGTTTTCATCATACCCTTGATCGGTTTCGGCTTGTCAACGATATATCCTTGAATTGCATCAAGATTCAGCTCTCTGAGGATCTGCCATTGTTGTTCGGTTTCCACCCCTTCCGCAATGACCTTTATATCGATGCTATGGGCGACGCTGCACAGCGAGCCGATGAAGAACCGGCTGTCGCTTTCCTCGTCCTTGAGCTCCCCGGTATAGGCCCTGTCTATCTTGACATAGTCTGGACGCATCGATTTGAGATACCCCAAATTGGAGAAGCTCTGGCCGTAATGATCGAGTCCCATGGCATGCCCGTATTCACGCACGAATATGCTGAAATCCTTTATTAAATTCAGATTTTGAACTGCGCTGAATTCAGAAAATTCGAAGATGATCCTGGGCGCCGTCCGGGACAGAGCCTTCAGAGAGGATTGCAGCCATTGCCGAAACGCTTCATCCTGCAGCGAGGCGGAAGACACGTTCACTGCTATGTTTCCGACACTGAGCCTGCTGCTGTCAAGCTGCATCACCTCTTCGAGAACGATGCGGTCTATGGAAGAAACCAGATTCAGGCGCTCGGCAAGGGGCATAAACACGCCGGCGCTCAGGAATTTGCCGTCTTCCCGGATAATCCGGGAGAAAATCTCCAGATGCAGGAGGTGGTTCCTGTCGGTCGTCTTCACGACCGGCTGGGCATCAAGGCTGATTCTGCGCTCCCTGAGAGCTTTTTCAAGCATCTCCTTCCACTGCTGCTGTCCCAGTGGCGCTTTGTCCGTCTCTTCGGTAATCGCACGGACAATCCACCCGTTGGGTCCCGCCTGCCTGGCAGCGGTAAGCGCCAGATCGGCTTCCGAGAGCAGACGGCTGAGCGTGGTGGTAACTTCATAGGTCGCGGCACCCACATAACCGATGTTGTCAGTAATCACGAGCTGCTCCGCGGCAATCTGGCTCAGCTTGTTGGCCACGCTGCCGGCAATCGTCTCCGCATCCCATGGCGGGGCGTCAGGAAGAAAGATTCCGAAGTCGCCCCCCGAAATACGGGCAAGGGCGCAGCTCGCATACTGTTTGGTGGCTTCCGAGAGCAGTGTCGCCACCCTTTTTAGAAATTCGTCACCGGCCTGAAAACCCTTCAGTTGGTTAAGTTTGTCCAGATCATTAAGCTTGATCAGCAGCAGAATGCCCTTGGTGACGCTGTCGCGGCGATCGAGCCGCGCAGTGATTTGTGTATCGAAATAGCGACGGTTTCCCAAACCTGTCACCGGATCATGGTAGGAGCGTTCTCGGAGCCCTTCGGCATGGGTGACCTGTTCTTCGAACATCTCCTTCACTTTATGAGTCATGCGGTTCATGGCCTCAACCACGCGCCTGAGTTCCTTCGTCCACGGCATGCGTTCCTGAACCTCATACTCTTTTCTACAGATGGCGTCCGCCTGCCGTTCCACAAGTACGAGGGGCTTTAGCAGAAAGCGCAGACCGAAGCCTCCGGCAATCAGCACGAAAAGACCGCAGGCGATGAACCACCGGGTTGTGCTGACCATATCTTCCCAAAGCGTTTTGTAGGCATATCCGGGGTGGCTTTTCACCACAATCGTGCCGGCCTGAATCCAGCCGGACATCACATTTGCACTTGCTTCTGGAGTTTCCAGGGGGATCCAGCGAATGAACCAGGGGGGAACGTTTTCAATTTTCACGCTGAGGACGCGATCGATCATAATCTTTTGTCTGGCATCGACCAGTTTGATCGTCTCGTAATACCCGCGATCAAATACGGCATTGATCATGCTTTCAACCGACGGCATGTCGTTTTTAATGACATGCTGGGAGACGGAAAGGCCAAGGGAGGTCGCCGTATCCTGGGCATGTGATTCAAGCTGATCTACCAGGAAAGAGCGGGTGCTGTCGAGCTTTGCATACCATGTCCCGGCAAAGAGAAGCAAAAACAGAATAAGAGTAAAAATGATGAGTTGGCGGTATAGTGTCATTATATAAACCCTCTATTTACGAAACCTTTGCATAACACCCCTTTTTGTCCGATAGCGCTATAGCTTCACAAAAGTGTCTGTGTCAGGTTCAAATTTCAACGATAGGTGACACGAAGTGAAGCTAAGCGCTAACTTTTAAATGCCATGACATCGTACTTTGTTCTATGAAAATCTAATAGTTACCTGTCATTGTGCCTGGGCAAAATTGAACGTTCTTCAAAGGTCTCTTTACAGTTTGTTCTCAGACATCTTCTGCAAGAGACCCTGCCAGGGTTTGAGCCGGTCGCTGCTGCTGCCGGCCAACTTGCCTTGTCCACGCTGTTTGGCCGTCCAGAGTCCGGAGCCGTTAAAACTGAATACCGGCATTAAATCGGTTCGTCTAGATGCGGGATCAATGGAGTCTATAAGGTTATCGAGAACCAGCGGTTCAGCTCCGGGTTCGCTGTAATACGTCAGCACCATGTGGGCTATATTAAGTTGTATTGCCTTAACATACGCAATGTTCAGTTTTTCTTCGGCTACACCCATCGCCTTAAGGGTAAAATATTTGGCAATTGCAAAATCCTCACAGTCACCGGCCTTCTTACAGAGAAATTCAAGAGGCGCCGCCCAGTAATCCTGCACCCCCCAGAGGTCAATATCGCTCACAAATAGAATCCTGCTGTTAAAGAAATGGTTGACCTTTTGAAGTTTTTCCTGGTCTGATGAGCTTTTATCATTGTTGATCAGCTCTTCCCATGCAGTGAACCGAACCGGCGCCTCTTTACCGCACTTCTCTTCTGCTTTCTTCAGGAAATCCTTATCGAAGCGAAAGATTGTTCCCGTGATGACCGGTGCTGCGATTACCAGACACACAAAAACAGCAAAAAGCGACAGGATTAATTTATTCTTTTTCAAATGCTTGACCACTGTCGTTGGAGTTGACCCATCCTGTTGATTATGTTGTTCGGAAGGGAGGAGCACATCTTACCGTATCCGGGCGCTGCAAAGAGAAACCCCGGCTACTACACCATACATATCAAGGAAATGCGCATGAAGCTTCAATCTCAGTGAGTAGTATCTGTTTTTTAATTCGCAGGATTTTCCCAATTCGGCGGCAAGGGGATCGGCTCCGTCAGCTTAGTCTCAACAAGGCTTTCGTCAGGCAAATGCAGACCCAGGGTGGCTATCAACCTGCCCATACCGCTTAAAACTCTGTATTCAGAATACAATTTATCGTAGTTGGCGTTTACGAGGTCGGACTTGGCGGTGATATATTCTGCCTGGGTATCAAGAACGTCGAACATGGTGCGTCTTCCAATATTCCACTGCGCAGCGAAGGCCTCTGCCGTTGCTCCGGTTGACTTTACATATTCCTCAAGGTGTGTAACTTTTTCCTTTGCCGCAGTATAAGCCTCCCAGGAAAGGCGAACGGACTGAACGACCTGACGCTGAGTGCTGTTGAGTATTTCCTTTGCTTCACTGATCAGATGCAGTGTTTCCGACATCCGCGCCTTGTTACGAAAACCATTAAAAATATTGAACCGTACCACAGCATTCGCCATCAGCTCCCGATAGTGATCCGGATAGTCAACGTCCGTTTGCCACTTGTAGTCCACCGCAACGTCTAGACTCGGATAATTAACCCTCTTCGCCGTCTCATACTGCGCCCGCCTTGACTCAAGATCGGCTAGAGCGGACTTGAGGATCGGATGGTTTTTCAAGGCCACCTGTTCCGCTTCGTCCATCGCTACAGGAATGGCGGAATCCATGGGATCAACCTTGACAAGGTCTTCCGGAAAACGGCCGATTACAGCCTGGTAATCTGTCTTTCCATCAGCAATATTTGCAGTGGTTACGACCACGTTGGACTGCGCCAACGCAAGGCGCCCCATAACCTGGTCGAGATCGGCTTTGCGGTCTACTCCCGAAGTGCTCCGCAATTTCATCTGGTCGGCAATCCGTTCATGATTGAGCAGGTTCTCTTTAGCAAGGTCATACAGTTCCATGTTACGAAGCAGATTCAGATAAACCTTGGACGCCTGCAGGGCTACATTTTCCGATGTTCCGTGCAACAGATAAGCTTCAGACTGGACACGGGCTTCCTGCCTTCTTACCTCAGATTGGGTCGCTCCGAACTGGAACACATTCTGGCGGAGGCTCAAGACAGTGGATTTGGGTTCGGTTGTTATCTGATCCGATGCTAACGGTGGTGACGCGTCTTTTATTATGTTTTTGCCATACGAAATAGAGGAGTCAAGGGTTGGGAAAAATCCTCCCTTAGCCTGAATCACCTCTTGGTCTCTGGCCAGTCGATTGTATGCTACCGCCTTAATTTCCGGATTGGTCTGCAGAACATGCCTGATCGCTTCCTCCAGAGTTTCTCCACTGGCGTTGCCCCCCCCCCAAAGCAAAATACTTACACCAACAATAACCACGCGTTTAAAAAAAGATTTCATCTCTTGGTTCTCCTTGTTAGCTGCCTATTTCTATGAAATAGTTAAATCCTGCTGCATTATCGATCGATAATTTTCACCCGCGAAAGAGTTATCAATTATTATAGTCACTCATATTTATTTAAAATATCAAGATTATACCATCTTGTCAAGAGAGTTTTTTAAGACATTACCAGCTATTGCACTTGAAGCTGTCCAAAAGGACAGGCATTTCACGACCTCCAGACTGCAAATCAGTTAGTCTTCGGATGGACACCCCTTAAACGGAGAAAAAAACATTTAGGCGGTTTTACTCTAATATTACAAAAACGGATTTGCGGGACTTCCCGTTTATAGTCTGGCTGATATGGCCATGGCCGGTTGTATCCTAGGCAAGCAGTATCGCTTCTGGATTGACGATTCGCATAGTCCCATGTCCCACTTGAATCTCTACGCCGGCATCCAGCATGATGATATACTGTTTACATGGAGCATTGTGCCAATCGTAGTTAGTTTCCATCCGGAAACTAATGATATAGACACTATCGCGTTTCCAATTCGGAAATCGGCAATTTTGGGCAAGCTCAAGGAAATCAAGGGATTGCGCGGAGACATACGCAATGTATGTCGCACAAGAAATCCCGTAGATTGACATAGA
>RPRI01000044.1 GCA_003818505.1 Desulfobacteraceae bacterium
GGAGAGGATGGAAGCGACTCGCGGATCTGAGTGAAGGCTGGACACTGGCGGCTCAGGCATGATACTTGTGGGTAATAGAAAGCACACACCACCCCGAAACGACAAATCGGCTTCCATCTAAAGGAGAAGCAGTACCAGTATCGCAGAAAAGAAGTATTGAAGAAGCATTATATTTAATATCCTTTGACAAGATTCGATTAAATTGCAAATAAAATACAAGCTGTTGTGCATGATATGAATTTTCAGGGTGTGAACAGATTTGTTCCCACCTGTATTAATAATTACCGGAAATTCTGTGTTGCGGAAGCCCGGGCGCCCCTAATCGAGAACCTCATCGCGATCTCTTCATAAGTCAGGTCAATTTGCTCTTCATATTCAGCGTATGTCGGGAATAAAGAATCGCGATATGGCCCCTGTCACGACAAAAATAATGATCGCTGCGATGATTACGGCAATAGTGTACACTGTAGATTTTTCTTTTGGAGATTTCATGAGAACTGGTAACCCGACATAGAGGAGATATAGACCGTATAACCCCAAAATACCGAGGACCCCAAGGGCAGGTATGAGCGCGAAAATACCAACCAACCAACCAGGTATACAAGAATACATGGCAAGCTTGAAAGCCTGGTTGAGATTTTTCTCACCTGAAAAGGTAGGGGCAAGGGCATCGATAATAATGGCGAGAATATACACACCGACAAGGGTTAAACCGTATTGAACGACCGCAGTAATAATACCTGATGTTATTGGAACCCTGAATGCTCCTCCCATAGGCAGGCTAAATCCCACAAGGGACATGCCGATAAAAGAGGCAACCGGTCCGATGGCTGCCAATATAATAATATAGTTTTTATATAAATCACCAATAGGTGTTGTTTCACCCGCAATGGTCTGCCATTCCTCTTTGGGTCCAAGCAAAATTCCTTTGATACGTTCAGTGATATTCATGTTTTCCCCTCCTTAAGTATTTGCTAACAAGATCTTTATTTAAGTGTGCAAATGTCTGGGACATCCATAAATAAGTATATAACTTGACAAGCCAGTTATAAGAAACTTCATAACAGTTTTCCCATGATGGAAAACTCCCTTGTCAATTGAATTAAAAAAATCCGGCTTCCGGTCTCTTTTCCACAGGCCTACCTTAGCTGAGTTTCTATTCTTCCGCTTTCATCATTCCCGCATTCTTCACTTCTCATTCCCGAGAAAACGGACTTCGGTTAGCCTTTGAAGTGTAATCCAGAATCTATCCTAACCCCGATAAACGGGATAAGTAAGTTTACGAAATTATTTTCAGTTCAATTTCTTTACCTATTTTTCTCTTGTAATGGCTAATTCGGCTGTCTTGTGGTTTTTATACCATACCAAATGATGAACATCAAATTTATTTGTCCAATCATCAATAATACTGTACCAATTTGGTTTTATGTTCAAAAATGCGAATTATAAGATATCACAGGGGTTAAGCATATTGTTCATAAGTAAAAGTGAAAACTTGTAAGAATTGAGGGTTTTGAAGTTGAAATTGGGAGGTTACATCTTGGAAATCTTATTAAAGGCAGGCAGAAGCCCTCTCTGCCTAAATGCCTGAATCGTCATTAAGCAATTTTCCTTATTAGTAAAAGGCCCTGCCATAACCCTGAACCATGTTTCATCGGGCGATACCTTTAGCGGGATAATTTCGATTTCGTGATCCGTAATACTGATAAAATTCTTGTATTTCAAAGCTTCCTTGTTGGTCGAAAAAGTCCCAAGATGAGCCCTAATGCTTCCATCAGATGACTCAGCAATCAGATTCGACTCTGTGATTTCTGGTATACGAATTTCCTGATCGATTAGAATCAGATCGGGATTGGCGATGTTCGGATTGAATGCCATGATAAAATCCATCAGGGTGGTGTTCACTTGATTATAATTATTTAAAATCAATGATGAAAGATTGGCCCCTTGTCCAATAGATACAATTCTTTTATACCGGACCTTGGTTTTTGCTGATGTAACAGATGGTTTTGGCGAATCGGTGGATTTAGAATGGCCTGGTGCCAGCTGATCGAACTCAGAAGATGCAACATGAGTATTTTTTACTGAATCAGCCCAGATAACGGGGTCTTTGGTTGCGATTTCTTCCATAACTGGAGCTTTGGTTATAACTTCTTCAGAAACGGCTGGAGGTTTCAAGGAAGTCCCCGGTTGCTGAATTTTCAGGATTTTATTCAGATACTCTTTCCCCAGGAAGACCGCAATCATAATGCATCCGGCAGTCAGGCAAAAATAAAGTGATCTTTTAAGCCAGGCATTTATTTTCGCGAATAAGAAGCGGAGCTTTAGTTTACCCCCGTTTGCTGTATCTCCTGTTGGTTTGCCTGCTAAAAGATTATTTTCATTGCGAATCTTTCTTACCGTTGAGGCAGGGATGGGTTTTTCAGAACGCTTGAATCCTTTAAATAAGGCGTTGTGGCATAGGATATTGATTTTTCGGGGAAGACCTCCGGCATATTTGCAAATCAATGCCAGTGCATCCGGTGAAAAAACGGAATCACTGTTACACCCTGCATTCAGTAATCGATGATCAATATATTCCATAGATTCCGCAGGGCTCAAGCGTGTGATACGTCCTATGGTGCCGATCCTCTGTTTCAGTTGTCTCAGCTCTCTGGTATTCAGTTTGGTTTCAGTTTTAGGCTGGCCCACAAAAATGATTTGCAGGAGCTTTGAAGTACTGGTTTCCAGATTGGAAATCAATCGCAATTCTTCCATGACATCCTTGGAAATGTCCTGTGCCTCGTCTATAATCAGGATCAGATTATTGCCACGAACCAGATTTTGTATTAAGTATTCATTCAACTGGTGAAGCATAGTGCCCTTGATTATTCTCCCAAGGGGCAGCTTCAATTTGATAAGAATCTCCTTTAACATATGTTCAAAAGTAAGATTCCCTTGCCGAAAATAAACAGTAGTTACATTTTTATCTAAAAACTTTATCAAGCGGTTTATGAGGACGGTTTTTCCGATACCGTCCTCTCCTACTACCAGCATAAATCCTTTGCGCTCTTTGACCACGTAAAGTAAAGAAGACAATATTTCCCTATGACTCTCTGATGGAAAGAAAAATTCCGGATCCGGTGAGATATCGAACGGATTTTCTGAAAGGCCATAATATTGAATGTAGCCACTCATTCTTACCACCTCATAAGCAGTGAACAATTATAATCCCCCAGTTTCACTTTATTATAATATTAAAAATAGTTGAAGGGATTATTTTAGACTACTTTATATTAAAAGTGCTGTAATTTCCGCTAATTTAAACCGAAATATTCAATAATACAAGAATAATACACTGATAAAAAACAAGCGTAATCTTATTAATGAACAAAATAAACATAATCAATTTCTGCCAAATCCAGCCTGGTTTGAAATTGTATAGCGGCATCAAAGCATTGACAAGAGAACACCAGATGAACTTTACCCAGCAACACCGCTCAAGAAATATGCAGCAGCCTGAACAATAACAGATTATCATTTAAAAAATCCTTTTTCCTTTTCAAGCAAACCCTACCACCATTAGCATTGGAGAGATATAAACTATAATTATATTAATCAACTACAGGTTGAAAAGTTCTTAATATTTCATAGGAACCTTTACCCGCAAGCGGCAAATAAGGAAATTAGATACTTGCAAGCCTCGTTAAATTATGGCATAAGAAAACGCTTAATTTTGAATAATCCTTTTGAAGGGATTGAATTTTTTTCCGATTTCGATAAATTTAAATACATCACATCTGACGAAAATATTAACAAGGTCATAAAAGTTGTCCCGATACTCATGATTATATTTGGGCTATCTGTGAGACAATGGCCCGCATGAATGAGATCAAACCATTGACTTGGTCTGATGTTAATTTCAGTCAAAGATATATTGTACTCTGGACCAGAAAAAAAGAGGAAGAAACCTTATACCCTGAAAACTTCCAATGGCAGAGCGGGTGTATCAATTATTGATGCGTCGATATGATAATCGAGATTAATCAATAAAATGGATCTTCTGGCATTCATTATGGAGCAAAAACGGAAAAATTGAAATCGGACAATACAAGGAACTCAAAAAAATAATTCGGAGCTTGTGTAATAAGACTGGAGTCAAACTTCAGGTTTCACGCTCTCAGAAACAGTGGCACCTCGATACTTAAAAGTAACAATGTATCGATTGATCTATTCACCGGCTTCTGGGTCATGAAAACAGGATGACCACGGAAATTTATCTTCATAGCATCAGCGAAACTGAGCAAAAAGCTATGGACATTTTTGAGAAAATCAGCAATAAGTCTCACACAGATTCTCACACAACCATATCAGATGGGATGGCCCGATTTGGCCAACCTATTGATTCAATTACATTGCCCCCGTAGCTCAGTGGATAGAGCAACGGATTCCTAATCCGTTGGCCGCAGGTCCGATTCCTGCCGGGGGTACCACAAATAGATCAAAAGATTATCAAAAAACGGTACAGATTTATTGTACCAAGAACTGTACTCTGATATTTAATGCCATACTTATTTTGTAGATTTAATTTTTAAAAGTATAAAAAACATTCAACTCTCATTATGATTAACTTATCGAAATTATTTTTTAGACCCCCTACACTTCAGGGGCTTTCGTTAAAACCGTTTTTGGCAAGTCTTCCTTTGGAAGGGCTGAAAACAGGCGTTGATAATGTCCGCTGCGATGTCCATTTGAGCGACGGGCTGCATAAAACAGCCCACAATTTTGTCCTGTTGTTTCTTGCCAAACATACTCGCGCTGAAGAGATTCTGAATTTGGATAAAAGCGTTAGTCTATCTGATGAAAAAGAGCAGTTCAAACGGCTGAGTACCGAAGTTCTGATAGACGCTGTCAATAAGGCAAAGCTCAGGGATCAGCCTGTTATCAACACGCTGGCGCAGGTTGCCGTTATCAAGCTGTTGTTAAAAGAAATAAGAGATAGTTATGATAACCTGCTGGATATTTATGGTAATGCGGTTCGGGAATATCAAATCGCATCCGAACTGGAAAAAGCCATATCCATGAAAAATCAGCTTTCTAATCTAACTCAGCAGAAAAATATTCTTTTATGCGCTATCAGTCGTGAGATTTTTCAATCTCTGTCAGAGATATATCATCAGGGCCTGAACGAGATAATACGTAGCAATTTCGGCGACGAAGCGATTATTCCGGACGATGTGTTTCTCAACCCTTTGTTGTTTGCCGAAAACCCGTCTGATAACGTATTTATGATCGAAGAATACGATATTCTTATTGAATATCGGGAGGAAGATCCTGATAAATACCAAGCCTTGAAAGATACTGTTTCAAAAGCATTTTCGGAAATTAACGATAAAGACGGTGCAAAATCTGACGAAACATTCAGAGAAAAAGTTAACGAATGGATTGGAAGTGTTGATAATGTTGATATATTGTTCAATCATTTTCAAACACTGCATCTTATGCAGCAGCTTAAAAAGAAAAAGGGAGACAAAAAGCAGATTAAGGCGATGAAGGAAGAGGCTGTGGCACAAGAAAAACGGCTTGATTTTTTTTATAAAAAATTCCGGCAAGAAGGATTTATGCAGAGAATTGCTGCTTTGTATGAAATGCGTCTTTTTTATTCCGAATATTGTCCACCGCTTGTGCCGCAGGTTATTGTGCAGTATATGATTGTTCCATCGAGTAGAAAAGCTGTCAGGCAGCGTCTTAAGCGATTAAGAGGATTTTATGGCAAAACATTGTCTTCGGAAAAATTGGATATGGCAGCAATGCGATATAAGAAAATCGGGAATAGAGTTAAAAAAGCCTATCTGATCCGGTTTTTAAAGGCTTTTTTTCGCTATCATCATGATTTTCAATGTGCTGAGATGCTCCGGAATGTAATAAATACAATTAATCTCGTTACAGAGGAAAAAATCATCAGGCTTTCCAAAGCCAATAATACTCTTTATGAGTTTTTACTTAACCAGGAACAGGACTTTGAAGAAAAACCGATTATCCGGCATGTCATTATCAAGGCGGATGTCAGAGGTTCAACCGATATCACTCACCGTATGATCGAGCGGAAATTGAATCCCGCATCGTATTTTAGCCTTAATCTATTTGATCCGATTACGAAAATTCTGGGGGTATATGATGCTTCCAAAGTTTTTGTAGAAGGAGACGCTATAATTTTATCTGTTTTCGAGCATGAAGAAACGCCCGAGGGCTGGTATAGCGTAGCTCGCGCGTGCGGACTTGCCATGAAAATGCGCTCCATTGTGCAGCAATACAACACCCGAAATCAGGAATATCAATTGCCGATCATTGAGATTGGCATCGGTATAAGTTTCAAAGACGGCGCGCCCTTGTTTTTGTTTGACGGTTCAAACCGGATTATGATTTCATCAGCCATCAATCTGGCGGATCGTTTATCAGGTTGTTCCAGTGCAGTGCGTAAAAAAAGCGAGTTGGGCAAAGGGCATTTTAATCTTTATGTGTTTCAAACCTTATCTGAAGAAGAAATGTCAAAAACTGCTGATGATTTGTTCCTAAGGTACAATGTCAACGGTATCGAACTCAATCCCTCGGGATTTAAAAAGCTTGCGCAAGAAATTGCTATGAAAAGTATTTCCGCAACAACAGCAACATTGGGAACATCCGAGAGGAATACTTTTTATGTCGGTAAATTTCCAACTGTACACGGGCAGTATCAATCGCTGGTGATTCGTGAAGCTCCCGTGCCTCAGATCAACCCGGATACTTTTGAAATCATTAAGATAACACATAGAAACTATTACGAAGTCTGCACGAATCCCAAAATTTGCGAACAAGTCATGAACACATTGAAATAATTACTCTTATTAAAAATAGAAGTTCTGTTTTTATTATCAGAAACATATCATCTCTTACTGTTGTATTTTCAGGAGACGTTGACATGACAGCCAGCTTCCTCACTGTTGCGGCACATCAGGTGTTTTAAATTCTCCGCAGCAAGCTCGCTGTGGCTTGACGCTAAAGATCGCTCAAAAGGTGCCATTCCCAGATGGAAACTATTTTGTTATTTTACGTTTTCATTCTTGGGGGGATTCCAATATTATCGATGCGACCAAGCGGTCTGTGTCCAGTACACACCCTCGTTCAGCCGCCATGCTCAACGCCGATTGCAGGGAACTTGAAAGGAGAACACCTGCTTATTCTTATCCTCATAGTTTATTAATGGCTAAGAATTACTGCTTGAAAAGGAGGCCGATTGTAGAACAAGGCCTTTCTTGTTTTGCTTCTGTTCATACATTGATTTATCAGCACGCGCCATGAGTTCGTCAAGAGAACAAGGACTTTCAGGATTGAAGTAAGAGCTGCCTACACTGATTGAAAGTTTGTATCTCCGGTTTTTCTGATTGTTTCGTATGTCAATCAAAGTCTGCAAACGGGCTGTAAAGATTTCGGAATTTGCTTCGGTTATATCAACAGTTAGAACGGCATATTCATCTCCTCCCAGACGAGCAATGATGTCAGAAGTTCTGAAAGTCTCTTTGAATATTTTCGCCGCTTCGATGAGCGCTTTATCTCCTTCTTCATGACCCAGCGTATCGTTAATCCTTTTCAGCAAGTCCAGATCAGCAAAATACAGAAGCACTCCTTTCTTATTTCTTTCTGATAATTTTAACTGCTGTTGCGCAAGAGTCAAAAAACCTCTTCTGTTATGCAGGCCTGTGAGCTGATCGGTGATCGAAAGGGACAGAATTTTCTCCTCCATACTTTTGCGTTCGGTGATGTCGGTGATAAAATTGACGGTGGCTGGTTTTCCTTTCCAGGAGACCACAACCGCACGCGAATCTACCCATCTGACAGTGCCATCCGAAGGAACAACCCTGAATTGTTGGATCGGCTGATTTTCTTCCCCTCTCATTATCTTCATGTGTGCCTCAAACACCTTTTTAATATCTTCTGGATGGAGAAGTTCCACAAAGGGCATTGAAGTTAGCATCTCCTCAGAGTAACCAAGAATTTTTACGGCCACAGGATTCACATATTTCAACAATCCATCCTGGGCGATCAAGATAACCTCTGCTGCATTCTCCACCATAAGACGATATTTCTCCTCACTCTCCCTGAGCGCTTCTTCCACCCTGTGTTTTTCGGTGGTATCAGAGAAAATCAACACAATCAGTCCTGAGGGAAGCTTGAATACATAGTTCTCCACCCATTGTTTCACTTGTCTGTCTTCGTAAGCTTTTAGTGGGTGCTGTTGAGCCTCACCAGTCCGCCAGACTTGGCGGAATACGTCCAGCAGTCCATTTCTTTCAACGAATGGAAAGACTTCTGTCAAGCGTTTGCCAACGGAGTAGCTGCGGCCCATCGAACTTGATAGCTGTCCCTTTCTGTTAATATCAACAAAAATGAAATCACTGCCGTCGTCAATTGCCTGGCATATCGCAACGCCATCGGCCATATTGTCGAAGATCTGCCGGAAACGATCCTCGCTATCCTGCATGGCTTCTTCCGCCCGCTTGCACTCTGATTCAGCGTGTTTCAATTCCCGGATTTTCTTCTTTAAAAAGGCATTCTCTTCGAGGAGTTCTTGTTTTGTCCTTGATTTTTCTTTCATCATATAAACCTTTATACCTCTGTAATGACAAATGTTGCCGGCTGGATAGAAAGACGGTTGGATTTATATGAGTCTTATATAATTATTTGAGGACTTATCTGGTTTCCATCCGGAAATGGTCCTTTTAAGCGATCTCTGTGTCAATCTGTAGGATTTCTTGTGCGACATGCTACGCGTATATCTCAATACAACTCATTGATTTTCTTGTGCTTGTCCAAAATGACAGATTTCCAGATCGGAAACTCAACTGTATCCAAACTTTGTTTCCGAATGGACAATAATTATTTGAGAATTTATCTAATATCCATTGAGATGTCAAATCGAAAGTTGGCCAATTAAATTATATAATCTTGCAGAAACACCGGTATGATAAGCTATTATTATACTATCAAATTATCAGAATATCCGCCTTGTAGGCGGAGAGCTTCACTTTTTACGAAGGTATCAATGTCGCCGGCTTCCTGAAAAGGTTTATCATTTTATTTTCCGGCATGTTTCCAAGTTTATTGCCTTATCTGTCCTGTTTATGGTATTGTCTCAAACAATATTCCGGATTGTATAAAGTGTATGATTCATTAACACAGTAAGGAGGCTATAAAATGATTACAATCAACAAAATAAAATCTGTTTTTAAACATTTATTGATACTTGCAATTATTTCATTCCTGATATCAGGATGTGCCGTACTGAGTAAGGATGATAAAAATAGCGCTCCGGGGTCCACCTTTCAGAAAGAGAAAAAGGATGTGCCTATTTATTATGATTTTGGAGACGTTATTATTCCGAACGAACTTAAGATAGACAGGGATTCCTCATTTGTATACAAGGCGCCGGGTTTTTCGGCAGGTGTTCTTGCTTTAAAAGGAAGAGTAGAGCTCGGTTCTCTATGCAATTTTTTTGAGGATAATATGGCAAAAGACAACTGGAAACTGGTAAGCGCGTTTAAATCGCCTAGGACGGTCATGCTCTTTCAGAAACAGAACAGATGGTGTATTATCAATATCACGGACGGCGATTTTTCTACAGATGTTGAAATATGGGTTGCGCCGTCAATTGCTGAAGGTGGATCAGGCCTTCTAAAATAGGCATCAGGCAGGAAGATTAAGGTTCAGGGAGCAAGGGACAAGGAAAAACAGTGATCAGTTGCCAGTGGTCATTGAGGAGTAGCTGTTCAAGCGGCTTAAACGGTTTGAGCCGTCCGAAACCAGAAACCGTAAACCAGAGGACCAAAAACTGAGTCCGGTGTCTAAGGTACGGAAACAATAACAACGTAAGTTGCGATGTTGAGGACGGTATGGGATATATAAAAGGCAAAAACATCGTTCTTGGTGTGAGCGGAGGTATTGCTGCATATAAGAGCGCGGAACTTCTGAGGCTGATTAAGAAGCAGGATGCGGGTGCGAGGGTCATCATGACAAAAAACGCCTCTGCTTTTGTAGGCTCACTCACATTTGAAGCCCTCTCTGGCAATCCTGTATGCACGGATCTTTTTGAAAAAGAGGGCAACTCCTCCATAAGGCACATAGAATGGGCGAAAGAAGCGGATGCGGTTGTTGTTGCTCCTGCGACTGCGAATATTATCGGAAAGATTGCGGGCGGTATAGCGGATGATGCGCTGAGCACCTTTCTTCTTGCCGTAACATGTCCGGTCATGATCTGCCCGTCGATGAATACCAACATGTATGAAAAAGTTTCGGTCCGGAGGAACATCGATATACTGAAAAAGGACGGGTATTTTATTGTCGAGCCCTCTGAGGGGGAACTTGCCTGCGGGACCACCGGGTATGGAAGGCTTCCCGAACCCGAAGAGATACTGGACAGGCTGATCTACTCTCTTGCCCCCAAGGATTTTATGGGAAAGAGAGTTCTTGTCACTGCCGGCCCCACGAGGGAGCATATGGATCCTGTGCGTTACATCAGCAATCCTTCTTCGGGTAGAATGGGTTATGCTATTGCGCGGGCTGCCGAACACAGGGGTGCTGATGTCGTACTCGTTTCAGGTCCTGCTGGCATTAAACCGCCGGTAAATGTTGAAATAATAAGAACCGGTTCCGCAAAAGAGATGGCGGCGGCAGTTTTTAAGCATATGAATAAGGCGGATATAATTATCAAAGCCGCCGCTGTTTCTGATTACAGGCCTTCGGTGACCGCAAAACAGAAGATGAAGAAAAGCGAAAAAGAGATGACGATCCTTCTTCAGAAAACCGAAGATATTTTACTGGAACTCGGGAAAACGAAGAAAGAGAAGATCCTTGTCGGTTTTGCCGCTGAAACCGAAAACCTCGAAAAAAACGCGAAAGAAAAACTCGAAAGAAAGAATCTTGATATCATAGCCGGAAACCTGCTTGACGGAAAAACTTCCGGTTTCGGGACCGAAACAAACAAGGTTATATTGTTTTTCAGAAACGGCGATAAAGAGATATTGCCTCTTTTGGACAAGGAATCTGTTGCTCATATTCTTCTTGACCGGATACTGGAGCTGGATGCCGGAAGCTCTTCTGAAAGGAACATATAACAATGGCCAGGAACGGGCAGGATCAGGATCCGGCCGATATACTGGGAAAAACATGCGATACGCTCAGATACATGGCAGAAGCCGGATGCACCGGTTTTGACTGTTCCGGAAAAACCATCGAAATCGTAAAAAACCTGGACAGGAACCTTTCCGTTGCAGCTGATTATCTTAAAGAATTGCGGAGCCTGCTTGGAGATTGTCAAAGGTGTAAACTCTGTAAGGAGCGCACCAATATAGTATTCGGGGCAGGAGACCCCGAAGCGAGGCTTGTATTCGTGGGGGAAGGCCCCGGGTATGACGAAGATCAGCAGGGCGAGCCGTTTGTCGGAAAGGCAGGTCAGCTTTTAACGAAGATAATTCAGGCTATAAATCTCACAAGGGCGCAGGTATATATCTGCAACATCATAAAGTGCCGCCCGCCTGGAAACAGGAACCCGGCGTCCGACGAAATAAAGGCCTGCTTTCCGTTTCTTGAAGGCCAGCTCGATGCGATAAAGCCTGACTTTATCTGCGCGTTAGGCACATTTGCAGCTCAGACACTTCTTGATACGGTTGATCCGATTTCAAGGTTGAGGGGGCGGTTTTTTGACCTGCGGGGAATAAAAGTCATGCCGACCTATCATCCGGCATACCTTTTGCGCAATCCTGAGAAAAAGCGCGATGTGTGGGAAGACATGAAAAAACTTATGAGCATGATGGATGCCTGAGAACCGAATATGAAAAACTTCAGATCAGGAATAACATTTTTTGTAGTATCTTTTCTGCTGCTGGCGCTTTCAGCCGAAGGCATTGCAGGGCAGGGAGATATATGCCTGATAAAGATTTCAGCCGACATAAATCCCGGCGTGGCCGATTTTCTGAAACGGGGCATGAAACACGCCGCGGAGAATGATTTCGAATGCATCATCATCCAGCTTGATACTCCGGGTGGTCTTTCCGAATCGATGCGTGAAATGGTGATGGATATTCTTGCCTCAAAGCTGCCGGTAGTGGTTTATGTGGCGCCGGGCGGCGCAAGAGCAGCTTCCGCCGGGGTAATAATTACAATGGCCGCTGATATAGCAGCAATGTCTCCGGGGACGAATATCGGGGCCGCGCATCCGGTGGGTATAGGCGGAAAAGATGTCGGCGGACCGATATCTGATAAAATAACAAATGACATGGCCGCATATGCGAGAAGCATTGCTTCGAAACGGCAGAGAAATGCGGAATGGGCTGAAAATGCGGTGCGAAAAAGCGTATCCGTCACTGAGACGGAGGCCCTGAAAGATAATGTAATTGATCTTACGGCAAAAGATATGGATGACCTGGTAAAAAAGATTAATGGCCGGAGTATTCAGGATAAGGGAGTGCTGAATCTTTCTGATTACAGGATAACCGAATACATGGAGCCGTTAAGGACGAAGATTTTAAAAACAATAGGCAATCCTAATATTGCTTACATACTGATGATGATAGGACTTGCGGGTCTCTATTTCGAGCTGGCGCATCCAGGGGCTGTTTTCCCGGGGGTGGTCGGAGGAATGGCCCTGATCCTGGCTTTTTTCTCTTTCCAGACGCTTCCGGTCAACTACGCCGGCATACTTCTTATTATCCTTGCCGTGATATTTTTCATTCTTGAAATGAAGATAACCAGCTACGGCCTGTTAAGCGTCGCCGGGATTATTTCATTCCTGCTCGGCTCACTTATGCTTTTTGACGGGTCGGCTACGGGGGTTAAGGTTTCACTTGATGTCCTTCTCCCGACATTTATCTTCATATCTCTCTTTTTTGTAGCTGTATCCGCTCTTGTTTTCAAATCCCAGATTTCAAAATCAAGATCGGGTTCGGAAGGCCTTATCGGGGAGACGGGAATTGTTAAAAAAGATATAATGCCCGAAGGCAAGGTGTTCGTCCACGGGGAACTGTGGAAGGCAATATCAAAGAACCCGCTGCAAGCGGGAACAAAGGTGAAGGTCATCAGGGTTGAAGGTCTTGTTGTTGAAGTCGAACAGATTTAACAGTAATAGCGTGAGCTTCACGGAACAGGTTAAAGATCCGGCATAGGTAACCCTTTATCCATGCCGACCCCAAAGAGCATGTTGTGCATAGGCATCTAAGCTTAACGTAGCGGACCTTTCGCCGGGTTAGCGATCCGTTCCGGTTCAATAGGATGAAATAAAAAAGGAGAACAATATGTTTGGAATTATTGCAATAATAGTCATTCTTGTTTTTTTTCTCTCGACCTCGATCAGGGTGCTCAATGAGTATGAAAGGGGTGTAATATTCAGGCTGGGCCGGGTGATAAATGCAAAGGGGCCAGGCCTTATCATTCTTATCCCGGTAATTGACAAAATGGTAAAAGTGAGCCTTCGCCTTATCGTGGTGGATGTTGATCCCCAGGATGTCATAACAAGGGATAATGTTTCTGTTAAGGTGAATGCCGTTATTTATTTCAGGGTGGTCGATACCGTTAAGGCGGTTGTTGAAGTGGAAAATTATCAGTATGCCATGACGCAACTTGCCCAGACGACATTAAGAAGCATTTGTGGCCAGGCTGAACTTGATGAGCTTCTCTCTGCCAGGGAAAAGATTAATTCCCAGCTCCAGGAGATTCTTGATGCCCACACAGATCAATGGGGAATCAAGGTGGCAACCGTAGAGCTGAAGCACATAGACCTTCCGCAGGAGATGCAGAGGGCAATGGCAAAGCAGGCTGAAGCGGAAAGGGAACGCCGGGCAAAGATTATCAATGCCGAAGGCGAGCAGCAGGCTGCCGCCAAACTGGCTGAGGCTGCGCAGATTATTGAATCTCACCCTATGGCTCTGCAATTAAGGTATCTCCAGACAATGAGGGAAATGTCCGCCGAACAGAATACAACAACCATTTTCCCGGTCCCCCTCGACATGTTCAAGCCGTTTATGAATCTGGCAAATGTCATTGATAAGATTTCGAAGAAGGAATAGATATCAATATTGATTTTATTTTCATGAATCACGAAGTTGAAAACACCGCATATTCTATTTCGTTATTCGTGCTCTTCGTGCGCTTCATGGTAAAAGTTAAACTTTTTATCGGATTTGTCAATTAGGAGGGCTTTCCCAAATATTGACATTACTAAAAAAAATGGTTTACGAATTACAAGGGATGTATTAAAATATCGAACATTGACGGACAGAATAAATTTTTACGCAGCCATCAATTACAATCAAATAATTTAATGAGATTACCGGCCATTTGCAAAACTGGAAAAGGCGGAAGCATGTGAGCTTCCGCTTGTGCTTTTTTACAAGGACTGTGAAAGGAGAGAAAAATTACGATGAGCAGCAAGAAAAAGGCAGCTAAAGAGAAACCGCTCGATAAAATGACCGCCAAGGAATTAAGAGAGCTGGCAAAAGAGATCCCGGGGATCACCGGAGCTCACGGAATGAATAAACCTGAGCTTATAAGCTCCATCAAACAGGCAAAGGGAATTGCCGAAGTCCCCATGAAAAAATCAGATTCTTCAGTCAGGGAATTGAAGGTAAAATTAAAAACATTAAAGGCAAAAAGGGTAACGGCTCTTGAGTCGGATAATGCCAGGATGGCCCTTATATACAGGCGGCGTATTACAAAGCTTAAGAAGAAGACAAGAAGATAGGGCTCTTTTCGAAAGGAAATTCCTATACTATCAGATTATCGGGTGTATTTATGATTGATTCGGCCTCGCTGGCCTTTGATATAGACGGTGTTTTTGCGGATACCATGTCCTTATTTATCGATATTGCCCGGGATGAATACAAGATAAATAACATAAATTATGAAGATATCAAATGTTATTATATCTCAGAATGCATCGACATGAAACCGGAAATAATAAGCGATATAATAGTGAGGATACTTGACGGAAAACACAAAGCACCGTTAAAACCGATTGACGGTTCGGCACGGGTACTCAGAAAACTGGGGAGACATGGACGGCTTCTGTTCGTCACCGCGAGGCCTTATCCCGGACTGATAATCGACTGGATATCGGAGACTCTGCGTCTTGATCCGGCTTCCGTGGAAGTAATAGCCACAGGTTCCTTTGAAGCAAAAGCGGATGTGCTCCTGGATAAAAAAATCTCATATTTCGTGGAAGACAGGCTCGAAACATGTTTTGCGTTAAAGGAGAAAGGCGTGACGCCGGTTCTTTTCAGGCAGCCATGGAACAGGATGGAGCACCCTTTTGTTGAAGTCGGCAACTGGCAGGAGCTTGAAGCATTGATTGATTTTAATGGTTCATGATGGAAAAACATCCTATTGATGAAATGACAGGCTCTTTTATCGAAACCCTTGCTTCCGAGAAAGGGTATTCGGCGAATACCTGCCGCGCCTACAGTAACGATCTCGCCGAATTTGCATCGTTTGCCGCTGAAAGCACGTTGCCGGACGGGGAAGAGAAGGATAAAAAGTCCTTCATGGTTGAAGACGTGGACCACCTGATGATAAGGGGATATCTCGGATTTCTGCACAAGAGAAACAAAAAGAAATCGATTGCCAGAAAACTGTCGGCGCTCCGTTCCTTTTTCAGGTATCTGCTAAGGCAGGGAATTATTCAGAACAGCCCCGCTGATTTGATATTGACCCCGAAACAGGATCAGAACATACCGGCATATCTTACTGTTGATGAGATGTTCAGGCTGCTTGACTCGATAAAAGCGGATACATTGCCGGGCTTGAGAAACAGGGCCATTTTCGAGACGATGTATTCTACGGGAATAAGGGTATCCGAGCTTTCCGGCCTAAATGTTTCGAGCGTGGATTTCGGCCAGAGTTTGATAAAGGTTTTCGGAAAGGGGAGCAAGGAACGGGTTGTCCCGATCGGCATGAAGGCAATGGATGCGATAAGGGCCTACCTGGAAAAATTAAGGGGAGAGACCGGGGTTTTGAATGAAAACGGTCCGCTTTTTTTAAATAAAAACAAGGGTCGTCTTACTACAAGATCCGTTGCCAGGATACTCGATACCTTTGTGAGAGAGTTTTCCATTTCGGTTCCCGTATCGCCGCACGCCCTCCGGCACTCCTTTGCGACTCATATGCTGGATGCAGGCGCCGACCTGCGGGTTGTTCAGGAGCTTCTGGGGCATAAAAGCCTTTCTACTACTCAGAAGTATACCCATGTAAGCATAGACAGGCTGATGGAAACTTATGACAAGGCCCATCCCAGGAAATAATACCGGGAGAATATGAAAGTCTTGTAAAAAATCGAAATATGCTCACTTAATGAGCTTTTTGGGGATTTTTAAATCACTTTGCTAAATCACAAGAAGATTTCGCCTGCGGCGGGTTAAAGCCTTGTGATTTTTAACGCTCAGCAATTTAAAAATATATTTCACAAAAACCTCAAATTCGTTCGCATATGACCTTTTATAAAGCCGTCAAATATGAAGGAAATCAAACAATGAATTTCCATGGAACGACAATTCTTGCCGTAAGGCATAAGGGCAGGGTAGCGGTTGCCGGTGACGGACAGGTAACCATGAATAATATCGTGGTTAAGCATACGGCTAAAAAGGTAAGAAGGATATACAACGACACCATCATAGTCGGATTTGCCGGAGCTACCGCGGATGCCATGAACCTTTCGGAGCGGCTTGAAGGGAAGCTTGAGCGCTATAACGGAAATCTTACAAGAAGCGCGGTTGAGCTTGCAAAGGACTGGCGGACAGACAGGTATTTGAGGCGGCTTGAAGCCCTGATGATAGCCGTTGACAGCACGAGAATGTTTCTTGTTTCCGGAAATGGGGATGTTATAGAGCCCGATGAAGGTGTTATCGGGATAGGGTCCGGTGGAGTAGGAGCGCAGGCGGCAGCCTCGGCTCTTATGAAGCACTCCGGTCTCGGCGCAAGGGAGATAGTTGAAGAATCTATGAAAATAGCCTCCTCCCTGTGTGTTTATACTAATGATAAAATAACAATAGAAGAACTCTGAAAATATGAACAGTTTAAAACCATCAGAAATAGTTAAGGAACTTGATAAATACATTATAGGCCAGCATAGGGCCAAGAGATCGGTTGCCATAGCCTTAAGAAACCGCTGGCGCAGGCAGCAGGTGCCTGAAGATCTACGCGACGAAATTGCTCCGAAGAATATAATACTGATAGGTCCTACGGGAGTCGGAAAGACGGAGATTGCGAGAAGACTTTCAAGGCTCACTGATTCGCCTTTCAACAAGGTGGAAGCATCCAAGTTTACCGAAGTCGGATATGTAGGGCGCGATGTGGAATCCATGGTAAGAGATCTTGTTGAACTGACTGTGAATCTGGTCAGGGCCAAAGAGCAGGAATCAGTAAAGGGAAAAGCCCTGGGTCTTGCGGAAGAAAGGATGCTTGATATCCTTCTCCCCAAACCAGGACGTCAGCAGGCCGATAAAAGAGATGAAACGACTGAAAACGGACCGGAACTCGTTACTTCTGAAAACGAAGAGTCGTCATCGACGAGGAACAAGCTTCGCGCCATGCTCCGTGAAGGAAAGCTTGACAACAGGATTATCGACCTTGATGTTTCGGAAAGGCAGACACCTGTCATAGAAATATTTTCCACACTGGGAATGGAAGAGATGGGAATGAACTTCAAGGAGATGCTGAGCGGACTGATGCCCAAATCCACAAAGAAGCGCAAGGTAAAGGTTTCCGAGGCCATGGAAATACTTGCTCAGGAAGAATCACAGCGTCTTGTTGATATGGACAAGGTTGTGAAAAATGCGATTTCAAAAGTCGAGCAGTCCGGAATTATTTTTATAGATGAAATCGACAAGATAGTCGGAAAAAACGGCGGTTCAGGTCCGGACGTTTCGCGAGAGGGGGTGCAGCGGGATCTTCTTCCGATTGTTGAAGGGAGCGTGGTTGCCACAAAATACGGTTCCGTAAAAACAGATCATATACTTTTTATCGCTTCGGGGGCATTCCACGCGGTTAAACCGTCGGATCTGATACCTGAACTCCAGGGGCGTTTTCCTATCCGTGTTGAACTTGAAGCGCTCGGGCAGAAAGAGTTTGTCAGGATTCTGACGGAACCTAAAAATGCTCTTCTGACCCAATACCTCGCCATGCTGAAGACGGAAGGCGTTAATGTTTCTTTTCAGCCCGGCGCAATCGAAGCGATTGCAAGAATAGCCGAAGAGGTCAACAGTCATACGGAAAATATCGGGGCAAGAAGGCTTCATACGATCATGGAGTGCCTGCTCGAAGATATCCTTTTTGATGCGCCGGATATGAACGGCAGCGACGTTGTTATCGACGCGGCTGCGGTTTTAAACAAGTTGAAAGATATTAAGGACAATGAGGACCTGAGCAGGTATATACTTTAGAGATAAAGGAACAGTCGTCAGGGATCATTGGCCGGTGGTCAGGGAACAGGGATCAGGTAATAAGGCGAAAGGCGTGAGGCGAAAATCTGAATATCGGACATCGAATATCGGAAATCGAGGTGCGATAAACGAAGTTCAAAGTTCTGATAAAAGGCCGGCCCGATTAGGAATTACAATCATTGGATTGTAAATTAAAAGAGCGGATGGTAATAAATGACTCCAAAAGTTGCAGACATACTGGTTGAAGCTCTGCCGTATATCAGGAAATTTTACGGCATGACAATAGTTATCAAGTATGGCGGACATGCCATGTCGGATCCTCAGCTGAAAGAGGATTTTGCGCAGGATATAGTCCTGATGAAATTTGTCGGGCTTAACCCGGTAATTGTTCACGGAGGCGGACCACAGATAAGTCAGGTGCTTTCACGGATGGGAATAGAATCGACATTTGTGAGAGGGATGCGGCTTACGGATGAACCGACCATGGATGTTGTTGAAATGGTCCTTGGCGGAAAGGTTAATAAGGAAATCGTTGCGCAGATAAACCGGCACGGTGGAAAAGCGGTAGGCCTGAGCGGAAAAGACGCCGGGCTTATCCTTGCCGAGAAACTTCACATCGTTTACAGGAAAGATGAAAATACACCGCCTGAAATAATAGACCCGGGACTTGTTGGTCAGGTTACGGATATAAATCCCGATATAATAAATACACTGGCTGAAAAGGGGTTTATTCCCGTTATTGCACCTGTCGGAGTCGGCAAATCAGGCGAGACATACAACATCAACGCTGATCTTGTAGCGTGCAGCATTGCTGCCGCGCTTTCGGCGGGCCGTCTCATCCTGCTTACAGATGTTGACGGTGTGTTTGATGCTTCTGGAAATCTCATATCTTCGATTAATTCCAAAGCTGTCAGGAAGATGGTGGATGGCAAGATAATATCGGGAGGGATGATTCCGAAAATTGAATGCTCCATGAAAGCGCTGAAAAACGGTGTTGAGAAGGTTCACATTATAAACGGGAAAAAGAGACACGCCCTTCTGCTCGAGCTTTTTACCGATAAGGGCATTGGAACGGAAGTAAGGAAATGAAGAATAATATTATTGATAAAGCTGAAAAGTCGATTGCCGCGACATATAAGCGGCCGCCCATTGTAATTGAAAGAGGCAAGGGTTGCGTGGTTTGGGATACGGAGGGAAAGTCTTACATAGATTTTGTAGCAGGAGTGGCGGTATGCAGCCTCGGGCATGCGCATCCGGGAGTAATAAAAGCCCTCTGCGCTCAGGCCGATCTTCTTTTCCATGTATCCAACCTTTATTATACGATTCCCCAGGTTGAACTTGCGGCATGGCTTGTTGAAAACAGTTTTGCGGACAGGGTGTTTTTCTGCAACAGCGGAGCTGAGGCAAATGAAGCGGCGATAAAACTGGCCCGAAAGTATTTCAACGAAAAAGGCAGGTACAGAATAATTTCAATGGAGAGGTCTTTTCACGGACGGACAATGGCTACCTTATCTGCTACTGGGCAGGATAAGATCAAAAAAGGCTATGATCCTGTTCTTGAAGGATTTGATTTTGTGCCTTTTAACGACGTAAAAGCCCTTGCGGACAAAATAGGACCATCCACATGCGCTGTTATAATCGAACCCGTGCAGGGTGAGGGCGGAGTTCGCACCCCTGATCCTGATTATCTGGAAAAAGTCAGAAAGTTGTGTGATAAGGCCGGCGCGCTTCTTATCTTCGATGAAATACAGACAGGCATCGGAAGAACCGGGAGGCTTTTTGCTTATCAGCATTCAGGGGTTGAACCGGATATAATGACCCTCGCCAAGGCGCTCGGAAACGGCCTTCCGATAGGCGCGATGCTTGCAAAAGAGAATATCGCTTCGGCATTCGGGCACGGCTCTCATGCGACGACATTTGGGGGAACTCCCGTAATAACGGCTGCCGCTCTTCAAGTTCTGAAGATAATTTCGGAAGAAAAAATCGTCGATAATTGCCGCGATACAGGCGCATATTTCATGGAAAGACTTATTTGGCTTAAGAGCAGGCATACGTCCGTTAAGGATGTGCGCGGGATCGGGCTCCTGATAGGGATGGAGCTTGATATTGAAGGCGAGCCGCTGGTAAATAAGTGTCTTGAGAAGGGATTTCTTGTAAATTGCATACAGGGCAATATACTGCGATTTGTTCCGCCCCTTATCATCTGCAGGAAAGAGATAGATTCGCTTGTTGTTTGTCTTGATGAAATATTATAAAAAGTATCAGGTTTTCAGATATTAAGAAATGATAGAAGTATCAAAGCCGTATTTTTGTTAATATGAGACCTTTGAAGAACGCCCGATTTTGCCCAAGTACAAGGAAGGCGATAATTTTAACCGCAGGAATACTTTAAAGTATTTTGAGGAATGAAATTTGAGCCTGACGCAGTAATCGGTCAAAAGGGGGTGTTATACAAAGGTCTCGATAGAGGGTGTCGTGAAAAAAGATATTCTAACCATAATGGATCTTACAAAAGAAGATATTGACAGACTGCTTGAAAGGGCAGCTGAACTCAAGAAAATTCAGAAAGAGGGAGTTTTGCACAGGCCGCTTAAAGGGAAAACACTGGGCTTGATTTTTGACAAGGCGTCAACACGCACGAGGGTCTCTTTTGAATCTGCAATGATTCAGCTTGGCGGAACCCCGCTTTTTATTAGCGCGAGAGATACTCAGATAGCGAGAGACGAACCGGTCAGGGACACTGCGAGAGTTCTTTCAAGATACCTTGACTGTCTTGCAATAAGGACCTATTCCCAGGACCTGCTTGATGAGTTTGCGGAATATTCTTCGATACCCGTGATAAATGCGTTGACCGATTTATACCATCCGTGCCAGGTTTTGAGCGATATAATGACCGTAATGGAAAAAAAGGGTGGATACGGCGGGATAAAGATAGCATGGATCGGAGACGGAAATAATGTAGCCCATTCATGGATTAATGCGGCAGCGGTATTAGGACTCTATCTTGTTCTTGCATGTCCAAAAGAGTACTATCCTGATGGGGAAATATTAAATAATGCCGTTGATAACGGAAGAGGGAAAATCAATGTAACGGATGATCCTTTTGAAGCTTCATCTGGTGCGGACGTCATATATACGGATGTTTGGGCGAGCATGGGGCAGGAACGCGAGCATAATATAAGGAAGAGTGTTTTCGAGGCTTACCAGGTGAACAGCCGGATAGTTAAAAATGCTTCAAAAGATGTTATCGTCATGCATTGCCTTCCAGCACACAGGGAGGAAGAGATCAGCGAGGAGGTTCTTGAAGGACCCAACTCTGTCGTATGGGATCAGGCTGAAAACAAGCTCCATATGACAAAAGCGATACTTGAAGCATTGATAGGCGGAAGAGCCGGTGAATCTGATAATTTATTTTCCGATTCTTTGTGACAAAAGAGGGTTTTAGGTTGCAGGCTGAAGCCTGACAGCATGTATAATTGTTTCCTGAAGGCTAACTGCCTTCAGTCTATTTACCTGAATATATTACGGGAGACGAGACGTGAATGATAAAATAAAGAAAATAGTGCTCGCCTATTCAGGCGGGCTTGATACATCCGTTATACTGAAATGGCTTCTTGAAACATACAAGTGCGAAGTCATTACCTTTTCGGCCGATCTCGGGCAGGAGGAAGAGCTTGACTACATCGAGGATAAAGCCAGAAAAACGGGTGCAGCGAAGGTATACATTGATGATCTGAGAGAAACATTTGTAAAGGATTACGTTTTTCCGGCCTTTCGCGCAAATGCCGTTTACGAAGGGCAGTACCTTCTCGGGACATCCCTTGCAAGGCCGCTTATTGCAAAAAGGCAGATGGAGATTGCAAAGATTGAAGGAGCTGATGCTGTCAGCCACGGTGCGACGGGCAAAGGGAATGACCAGGTAAGATTTGAGCTTACCTATCTTGCGCATGATCCCAACATCAGGATCATTGCTCCGTGGAGAGAATGGGCTCTCGGATCAAGAACACTGCTTATGGAATATGCTGAAAAACACGGCATTCCGGTTCCTACAACCCAGGCAAAACCTTACAGTTCCGACAGGAATCTTCTTCATATAAGCTACGAAGGCGGAGTGCTTGAGGATCCATGGAACTCGCCCCCTGATGATATGTTTACGCTTTCAGTGTCACCCAAAAACGCTCCCGACGAGCCAGAAGTAATTGAAATAACATTTGTCAGAGGGAATCCGGCCTCGATCAACGGGAAAAGCCTTTCTCCGGCATCCCTTTTGAAGGAGCTTAACAGGCTGGGAGGGAAACACGGAATAGGAAGAGCCGATCTAGTTGAAAACAGGTTCGTTGGCATGAAGTCGCGGGGGGTTTATGAGACACCCGGAGGAACAATCCTGAGAGCGGCGCACATGGCTGTTGAATCGATAACCATGGACAGGGAGGTTATGCATATCCGCGATTCGCTTATTCCAAGGTATGCGGAGCTTGTCTACAACGGATTCTGGTTTTCACCCGAGATGAAGCTTCTGCAGGGCATGGTTGACGATACCCAGGAATATGTTTCCGGTCTGATCAGGCTTGAGCTTTACAAGGGAAACTGCAGTATTCTCGGTCGTAAATCGGATGAATCCATCTACAGTCATGATTTTGCGACGTTTGAAAAAGACAGAGTTTACAGCCAGAAGGATGCCGAAGGCTTTATCAGACTTAATGCTCTCCGGCTCAGGATACAGAGTTTGAAGAACAGGGCTTTGGTATAAATATATCGGTAACGAAAGAGGATTCCAATATGTCAGGCAAACCTTGGGGGGGCAGATTTTCCCAGAAAACGGAAAAAATCGTAGAGGAGTTTACCTCCTCTATTGGTACCGATAAGAGGCTTTATTCGCAGGATATCGAGGGAAGCATTGCCCATTGCAGGATGCTTTTAAAAGCTTCCATCATTACAAAAAAGGAAGCTTCGCTGATGATAAATGGCCTTACGAAGATAAGGAAAGATATTGAAAGCGGCAGGTTCAAATATAATGACAGTCTTGAAGATATTCATATGCATATCGAAGCAAGGCTTGCGGAGGATATCGGAAAAGTTGCGCTTAAACTCCATACCGCAAGAAGCAGGAATGACCAGGTTGCCCTTGACGTAAGGATGTATCTCAGGGATGAAGTACGTTGCATTATCAAAGGAATCGCCGCTTTAAGGAAGGTTATAGTTGATCTTGCCGGAAAGCATACAGGCACGATAATGCCTGGATACACTCACCTGCAAAAGGCCCAGCCCGTCCTTTTTGCGCATCATCTCATGGCATATTACGAGATGTTTTCAAGAGATGCGGAAAGAATGCGCGATTGTTTCGGTAGAATCAATGTAATGCCTCTGGGAAGCGCCGCGCTTGCAGGAACAACTTATCCTGTTGACAGGGCTTTTACCGCTGAACTTCTCGGCTTTCCGATGGTATCGGCAAACAGCATGGATTCGGTTTCGTCCAGAGATTTTATTATCGAATTCATCGCTTCAGCCTCCATCTGCATGGTGCATTTCAGCAGGATTTCCGAGGAGCTTGTGATATGGTCATCAAATGAATTCGGTTTCATCGAGCTTACGGATGCTTTTGCCACAGGCAGCAGTATAATGCCGCAGAAGAAGAATCCCGATATCCCCGAGATAGTGAGGGGAAAATCCGGCCGTGTCTTCGGGGATCTCATATCCATGCTGACAATCATGAAATCACTTCCTCTCGCATACAACAGGGATATGCAGGAGGATAAGAGAGCCATGTTTGATGCGGCAGATACCTTAAAAGCCTGCATTGAAATTTACATAAAAATGCTGCCTGAAATAATAATAAAAAAAGATGCCATGCTCCGGGCTTCCTCCGGAGGTTTTTTAAACGCGACCGATTTTGCCGATTATCTGGTGACAAAAGGCATGACATTCAGGGATGCCCACTCCTGCGCAGGAAAGGCGGTTGCTTTTGCCCTGGGGGAAAAAAAAGAGCTTCACGAGCTTTCAATTGCTGAGATGAAATCATTTTCACCTCTTTTTTCGGAAGATGTATTTAATCTTTTAACTCCGGTCAGCATGATAAACCGTAGAAAATCCTTCGGTGGAACAGCGACAAAAAATGTCCTTTCAGCAATCAGGAAAGCAAATAAAGATATTGATAAGGAAATGAAAAGTGGAAAGCAAGGGGTAAAGGTACAGAGGCACAAAGGGGAAAGCCGGACATCGGATATCGGACATCGTATATCGAAAAGAAAAAAACCGTGAGGCATAAGGCTGATGAATGGATCAATGATTCAAGCGGCTTAAACGGTTCAAGCAGTCGGTAACCATAAACCAGAAACGAGAGACCAGAGACCGGAAACCTGGTAAGGGCATGAAAGGTGAAAAGTAAAGAGTTAAAAGAAAGCAGGAGCATGAAACCCAAAATTGTTTCCGTCATATCGATTGCAGCTGTTTTGGGGGCCTCCCTGTTCCTCTCCGGGTGCGGGAAAAAAGGGCCTCCTGTTACGCCCCGTCAGGTTGCTCTTCCGGCTGTAAATGACCTAGTATCAGTTCATGAAGATGACAGGGTTACCCTGACGTGGTCTGTTCCTGAAATCAGCGAAGAGAAGGCGACTTCCATAACCGGTTTCGTGGTTCATATGGCAAAAAATCCGGTTGGGGAAGGCGAATGCAAGAATTGTCCTGTCAAATACGATGCTGTTGCCGAAATTCCGGCCCGGTCAACTGGAAAGTCCGGAAAGATGACATATGCCGGGCAGCTTGAAAAAGGCTTCAAATATTTTTTCAAGGTTACAGCTTTCAGCGAAAAAACGGCATCCGGAGGCAAGGATTCCAATATAGTTGAATTTATTTATTGATGGCTTTGTTTCCTTCGTGGTTTTATAAAATTATTATGACTTTTTACAAGAGCATCACTTATTGATACCTTTCTAAATTTACTTTAATCAGGAGTTGTATGAATCACTTTGTCTACCGGGAAAAAGAGTTGTATTGTGAGGATATCCCTGTCCGCAGGATTGCTGAAAAGGTTGGCACACCGCTTTATATATACAGTCATGCCACCTTGAAAAGGCATTTCAAGGCATTTAGCGATGCGTTTAAAGGTGTAGACAGCCTTATATGCTTTTCAGCGAAGGCCAATACTAGCCTTGCGGTTTTGAGGCTGTTTTCAAATTTTGGAGGAGGGCTCGATATCGTTTCGGGTGGAGAGCTATACCGCGGATTAAAAGCAGGATTTTCTCCTGAAAAAATCGTCTATTCGGGTGTTGGGAAAAGAATTGATGAGATCGATTATGCGCTTGAAACAGACATATTGATGTTTAACATAGAATCCCTTGAAGAGCTTGATTTAATAAATAAAAGGGCTGGGATTATTAAAAAGAAAGCCCGCATATCAATAAGGGTGAACCCGGATGTTGATCCCAGGACACATCCCTATATTTCAACAGGTATGAAAAAAAATAAATTCGGGATCAATAACGAATTTGCAGTTAAGGGATATAAGACTGCTATGGGGCTTGAAAATGTTAAAATAGTCGGGATTGATTGCCATATAGGATCCCAGATTACTGAGATAAAACCTTTTGTGGAGGCGCTGCACAGCCTGAAGCTCCTGATTAAGAATCTTGAAGATTATGGCATTAATATAAATTATCTGGATATGGGTGGCGGGCTCGGAATAACCTATAACGATGAAGCTCCTCCCCAGCCAGCCGAATATGCGGGAGCGATAAAGAAATATTTAGGCAGAACGAAGCTGAAGCTTATTCTCGAACCGGGAAGGGTTATTGTTGGAAATGCGGGCGTTCTTGTGACAAAGGTACTTTACAGGAAATCGACAGATGTCAAGGAATTTATAATTGTTGATGCTGGGATGAACGATCTTGTACGCCCGACTCTATATAAGGCTTTTCATGCCATAAAACCGGTTGTTGTTTCAGGAGAAGGCGAGATCGTGGCAGACATTGTTGGCCCGATATGCGAGAGCGGTGATTTCCTGGCCCTTGATCGATATGTACAAAGGGTCCACCAGGGTGATCTCCTTGCAGTCATGAGCGCCGGAGCATATGGATTCGTGATGTCATCCAACTACTGCTCGAGGCTCAGGATTCCTGAAGTCATGGTAAGGGACGATAAATTTTACGTTGTAAGAAAACGCCAGAAATATGAGGATCTTACAAGGGACGAAAATATTCCCTCTTTTTTATAAAAACCGGATACATCAGACAGGCTGAAAAGATAATATGAAAAACATACCTTTTTTAAAGATGAGTGGAAGCGGCAATGACTTCATCATAATAGACAACAGGAACAATCTTGTTGATGAAAGCGGACTTACCTCCTTTGTTAAAAAAGTCTGTATGCGCAGGATGTCGGCCGGGGCGGACGGTTTGATACTGATAGAAAAGCATGATTCGGCTGATTTCAAGTGGCGTTTTTTTAATTCAGACGGAGGCAGAGCCGAAATGTGCGGAAACGGAGCAAGGTGCGCTGCAAGGTTTGCATATATAAACGGTATTGCAGGCTCCGGCATGTCGTTTGTAACCGATGCCGGTATTGTCAATGCCGAGGTTACGGGTGACAGGAGCATGGTAAAGATGCCGGAGCCCTCCGGCTTTAAAAATAATTGCCTGATACAGCTGAATAGCGGCCCTTTGAAAGTTTCATGTGTAAATACAGGTGTTCCGCACGCGGTTATAGTTACGGACGGGATCGACGGGGTTGATGTTATAGGCACGGGAAGGGAGATCCGGTTCCATAAGCATTTTGCTCCTGCCGGGACAAATGTGAATTTTATAACCGGAATAGAAAACGGGACAATATCGATCCGGACATATGAGAGGGGAGTTGAGGATGAGACGCTCGCATGCGGGACCGGGGCAATTGCATCAGCGCTTGTTACGGCGTTTAAGAACAAAGCTGTATCTCCGGTAAACGTAATAACAAGAAGCGGTGTGATTCTCACAATCCATTTCAGCCGTGATAATGGAAGGTTTTACGATATTTATCTTGAGGGGGATGCAAGAGTCATATACAAGGGAGAACTCTGGGAGGACTCATGGAAGTATTAGAAAGACAGGCTGAAGGCTAAACACCTTCGGTCTTCAGTCTAAACAACCTTATATATATGGGATGGTGCTGATAATATGATTACAATTGAAAAATCGGAAAGACTGAAAAATCTCCCTCCTTATCTTTTTAAGGAGATAGACAGGCAGAAGGAAGAGGTCAGAAAGCGCGGTGTTGATATAATAAGCCTTGGCGTCGGAGATCCCGATATGCCGACGCCTCCTCACATTATTGAAGCTTTGCAGAAAGCTGCTACGGATCCGGAAAACCATAAGTACCCCTCATATACGGGAATGGATGATTTCAACAGGGCTGTTGCACGGTGGTACAAGAAAAGATTCAATGTGAAGCTTGATTCGGCAAACGAGGTCGTAACTCTTATAGGATCGAAGGAGGGTATAGCCCACATACCGCTTGCTTTCATAAATCCGGGAGATCTCGCCCTTATGACAAGCCCTGGCTATCCTGTTTACAATGTCGGCGTTCAGTTCGCGGGAGGGGTTTCATATTTTATGGATCTGAAGAAGGAGAACGATTTTCTGCCTGATCTCGGAGCCATCCCGGCCGATATTGCAAAAAAAGCAAAACTGATGTTTATAAACTACCCCAATAATCCCACGTCGGCGGTTGCCACAGGTGAGTTTTTTAAAGAGGTAGTGCGTTTTGCTGAATCAAACAATATTATTGTCTGCCACGACGCAGCTTACACTGAAATGGCCTTTGACGGATACAAGCCGGTAAGCTTCCTTGAAACCGAAGGCGCCGGGGAGGTAGGCATCGAGTTTCATTCACTTTCAAAAACTTACAACATGACAGGATGGCGCCTGGGCTTTGCGGTGGGACGGCAGGAGGTCATAAACGGACTTGGTCAGATAAAAAGCAACATTGATTCAGGAGCGTTTCAGGCGGTGCAGGTTGCAGGGATCGCGGCTCTTGACGGCGACCAAGCCTGTGTTGATGACATAAACAGGGAATATGAGGAACGTCGGAATATTCTGGTGTACGGTCTTATGGCTCTTGGATTTTCGGTGCAGAAGCCGCGTGCCACTTTTTATGTGTGGGTTGAGGTGCCCAAAGGATATACATCCACTCAGTTTACAAGCCATCTTTTGTCAAAAGCAGGCATAGTAGTGACTCCGGGAAACGGTTTCGGCGCTGCCGGAGAGGGTTATATCAGGATGGCTCTAACTGTAGGAAAAGAGAGGATGAAAGAGGTTATAGAGAGGATGCGCGCAACCGGGTTCTAATTGTTATGGAAAAACACACTGCTTATATTTCCGCTGGCTCCAACATCGGAGATAAGCTCTTAAACTGCAAAAAAGGCATATCAGATCTTGCCGGGTCTGGTGCTGCGGTCATTAAAGCATGGTCGCGCTTTTATAAAACCTCTCCTGTTGACTACAAGGATCAGGACTGGTTCGTGAATGCCGCAGTAAAAATTGAAACGGAGCTCGATCCTTCAGATCTGTTAAAGGAGATGTTTTCGATCCAGACAAAGGCCGGCAGAAGATTTGATACGGTTCGTTTCGGTCCGCGAATCCTCGACCTTGACATAATACTGTATGACAGTGCGATAGTTAATTCACCCGGTCTTACGATACCGCATCCCCGGATGCATAAAAGACGATTTGTACTTGAGCCTTTGTGCGATATAGACCCTGCGGTCGTTCATCCGGTATTAAAAAAGAATTTGAAATGCCTGCTCGACAGCCTGGATGATGATGAGCAGAAGACGGTTGTGTGCGCATGAAACTTATAATATACTTAATCCTGATATATCTTGTATATAAGGTTATCAAAACATGGATGACTCCTTCGGCATATTCCGGGAAAAAGGAGTACGGCAGCACAGGTCAGTTGGATGACGTAATGATAAAAGATCCTGTCTGCGGTGTATATTTTCCGAAGAAAGACGGAATATATCTTAATTCTGACGGCAGGGATTTGTATTTTTGCAGCACTGAATGCAGAGACAGGTTCGTTGATTCAATTTCAAAAAAATAACATGAAGTATGCCGCATAAGGAGGAGGATCTGGTATGAAATTTTTTATTGATACGGCCAACATTGATGAAATAAAGGAAGCAAACAGCATGGGGATGGTGGACGGGGTTACTACCAATCCGTCTCTTATCGCAAAAGAAGGACGTGATTTCGAGGAGATAATCAAAGAGATATGCGAAATCGTCGACGGCCCAATCAGCGCTGAGGTTATAAGCCTTGATCTTAAAGGGATGTTGAAAGAAGCCCGTCATCTTGCGTCGATCCACAGGAATATAGTTGTAAAGATCCCCATGACGGTTGAAGGTTTGAAGGCTGTAAGCAAGCTTACAGGAGAAGGAATCAAAACGAATGTTACCCTTGTCTTTTCACCTCTTCAGGCCCTGATGGCTGCAAAGGCTGGCGCAACTTATGTCAGCCCTTTTGTTGGGCGTCTTGATGACATCTCACATGACGGTCTTCTTCTGGTTGAACAGATAGTTGATATATATGATAATTATGCCTACGATACTGAAATAATCGTGGCGAGTGTTCGCAATCCTCTCCACGTGCTTGATTCGGCTTTGCTTGGGGCCGATATCGCGACAATCCCTTTTAATGTTTTAGGAAAGCTGGCTTCTCATCCCCTTACGGATAAAGGTATCAAAGCCTTCATGGATGACTGGAACAAGGCAAAAAAAGCAAAAAAGTGATTAGAAGCCATAATAAAATAACCATTATATCTCTGATCATTTTCTTACGGCTCCTTATGCCGGTCACGGTATTTCAATATTACAGGTATTTTTAAACAACGGCTTATGGAATAACATGAAAAGCAGCAGCAGAATTCAGGATATACTGAAACACCCGAACAGCATTACAATGTACAGAATGGCGGTAATTCCCGGTATTATTGTAATTATGCTCTTTCCGAACAGGTACTGCACTTTTCTTGCTGCTGTTCTTTTCAGCGCCGCTGCCATAACCGATTATCTTGACGGCTATCTGGCAAGGCGATGGGGGCTTGTGTCAAATATCGGAAAATTCATGGACCCGCTTGCCGATAAGCTCCTCGTGTCGTGTTCTTTCATAATGATGACTTCACTCGGCTGGATACCCGCCTGGGTGGTCTGCATTATTATCGGTCGCGAAATTGCCGTGACAGGACTTCGGAGCATAATGGCAGAACATGGCCAGGATGTAGCTGCAACAAATCTGGGGAAATATAAAACCGGTTTCCAGATAGCGGCGATAATTCCTCTCCTGATGCATTATCCTTATCTCGGGATAAATTTTCACGCTATAGGAATGTTTTTTTTATGGGGAGCGCTTGTTTTGACCATATGGTCCGGGATTGACTATTTCACTCATTTCAAGAGGCTTTTTAAGGAATAAATTTGTATTGACAAAATGTTGGGAAACTTATAATTGGAAAAACCTTGACGGAGACCTCTCTGAAATATCCTGAACAGGTAAAATGGGTTATTATGCAAGGGTTTCCAAGGTTTCTAATGGTGAGCGGGAATAACTCAGTGGTAGAGTGCAACCTTGCCAAGGTTGAAGTCGCGGGTTCAAATCCCGTTTCCCGCTCCATTCTTTTTGGCGGCATAGCCAAGTGGTAAGGCAGCGGTCTGCAAAACCGTTATTCTCCGGTTCAAATCCGGATGCCGCCTCCAATTTAAATCAGATTTATTATCCAGGATATTTCTGCGTTGCTTTCCTGTACAAAATATTGGTTTTTAAAAACAGCTCTTCCCCGTTCTCGATACAGGGAACTCAAATGATACTCCTCACCGCAATAATGAATCCAAAGTTATTGATAAGTAGATAACATGTTTGATACTGATTATTTTCCTGACACTGAAATCAAGTGTCCGGTGGTTTTTGTAGGCCTACTTCATTTCAATTTGAAAGGAGAAAAACAATGCTGAAAAAGATTCTGGTTATCCTGTCCTGCGGTCTCCCGATTCTCTGCGCCGGGGTCGCGGTCATCGCCGAACCGGCCGATAGGAACCCTGTCGTACTCATGGAAACCAGCCTGGGCAATGTGAAACTGGAACTCTTCGCCAAGGAGGCGCCGATATCGGTAAAGAACTTTCTTGACTACGTCAACAGCGGCTTCTATGACGGCACTGTCTTCCACCGGGTAATTCACAACTTTATGATTCAGGGCGGAGGGTTCACGGCCGACCTGAATCAGAAACGGACCAACCCGCCGATTAAGAATGAAGCGGACAATGGTCTGAAGAACCTGGTGGGGACGCTTGCCATGGCCCGCACCATGGTTGTCGATTCAGCCACGGCCCAGTTCTTCATCAATGTGGTCGACAATAGTTTTCTAAACCATCGTGACAAGACGCCGCAGGGGTATGGGTATGCGGTTTTCGGCAAAGTTAGTGAGGGGATGAACGTAGTGGACAAGATCGTTGCCATCAAGACCGGCACGCAGAAGGGGTTTCGGGATGTCCCGGAAACATCGGTCGTCATCAAGTCGATGAAGGTTTTTCCGTAACCGAACGGGTGTCCTGTGACGCTCCGCGAAAAAGCTGCGGTGGTAGCTATGGATACTTTTAGCTGAGCTGGTAATGGTGCTATCTAAAATCACCTTGACGGAAGCAGGAATTTATGGATATCGTAAACACAATGTAACATATCAACATCAATGAAAAAATCAGATTTTGTTACGTATAGTAAGGTTGCATATTTGATACTGACGATCTTCCTTCCTGCTATCAAGGATGCTCAATGATTGACTGATTTCGAGAACCATGCGAAAGTACGAACGGTAATGTTTAAAATAATGAAGCACGGCCATAAAACTAGGAGATAAACAGAGAAAAAAACTCAACCTGTTACATCGGGAGAAACCATTCTACTCAACTCCAAAAGGAGCCACCACTATGAAATTTCGCACTCCCTTCAATTGGCTGCCCATCGCTGAACAAACGCGTGCGTTCGTTGTATTATTTGTGCTTACTATTATTGTGATGGTTGCACTCCAAGTCCTCGGTGTAAAGCTCAAGACTGACGCCGCGCCCTCCGGCATTGTTTCTTTTGAACTTGCAGGAACGCTGCCTCTCGCGCAGAAAATCATCGACTCGTGGGGGCAGACGGGACGCGTTTACGCGGGCATGAACCTCGGACTTGATTTTCTATTCATCGTCGCGTATGCGAGTTGCATAGGCTTGGGCTGCGTGATGGTAGCGCGCAGTCTCGAGCAACGCAGCATCCTTATTGCTTACGTCGGTGTCGTTCTCGCGTGGGCGTTGTGGCTAGCCGCGCTGCTCGATTGCATCGAAAACTATGCGCTGATCAATCTGCTGCTTGGCTCACCGCAGGCAGTGTTTGCTGCGCTCTCAAAATGGTGCGCAATCCCGAAATTCCTGATCGTCGGGTTGGGCATCGCGTACTTCATCCTCGGCGCGCTCGTGGCGAGGGTAATAAAGCTTAGCGGCGGCGCACAGAGCAACGTCATCCGATAAAAAGGAAGGCTATCAATCTGAAAGCCCGATCTGTGGGCTTGTTGCTATTCCAGCCTTTCGTTTCAACGAATGGAGATCTTAAGAACAATCAACTAATGATAGACTAACAAGAAAGGTTAAAAATCAAAAATCCTTCCAGGTATATTTGCAAAACCGTTATTATCCGGTTCAAATCCGGATGCAGCATCTAATTTAAATCGGATTTTATCTCCAAGATATTTCTGAGTTGCTTTTCTGTACGAAATACTGGTTTTTAAAAAACAGCTCTTTCACAAGCAGTGGGGAATACGCTCGCTGTTTTGGTTTAATATCAAGCTGGGTTTGTGTCTGCAGCATGCCGGTTTCAACGGTGCTTTCATCGGCTCCCAAGATCGCTCATTTAAAAGGAGATCCGCACCATGGACAACACAAAAAGAAATTGTTCTGCAAGTGGAATAAGGACTATATCAATGCCAACATCAATGAGATTCGCGTATTGACCGCCAAGGATAGGAATGTGTGCCAGAACCGCGCGAGAGCGGCCCGGCATAAGGACAATCTGTGTAAGTCTTTGGAATTCAAAAAAAAGAAAAAAATAAAGATCTTTACTTGCAGCCTATAAAGCTTTCTCAATGGCCTTGGCCAGGGTTTGAAGGATCGTGACGCGAGCATAATTTTTGTCGTTGGCCGACACGAGGGTCCATGGTGCAAGAGATGTGCTGGTGCGCTCAATGA
>RPRI01000045.1 GCA_003818505.1 Desulfobacteraceae bacterium
CATTGGAGCATATGGACCAGGTTATGGAAGCAAGAGATTGGTTTAATCAGTACTATGCCAAATATCCGACAGATCTCTAAAAACAAACCCGCTTAGCTCCGGACAACAGGGAAGATCAGCAAATAAGTTAAGCTAACATTTGGACTACACGAAAGGGAAATTGATATGACCGGAGAACTCCTAGTTTTGACCGGTAACGGCAAAGGCAAAACCACCTATGCCTTGTCTTTGTGCATTAAAGCGGCCAGCGCCGGGAAAAAAGTGTTTATCGGCCAATTTATTAAAGGCGGTGAATACAGTGAAATCAAAGCGCTGAAAAGGCTCGATGACCTGATCGTGGTGGAACAATTCGGCCGCGGCCGCTTTATCGAGGGTGTGCCTCACCCGGAGGATAGAATGGATGCGCAAAAAGGGTTTGAAAGAATTGCGGCCATTTTGAGAACCAATGCCTTTGATCTTGTTGTTCTGGATGAGGCGAATGTGGCCCTTAAATATAACCTCTTTTCAATCAGCGATTTTCTTGCCGTCATTCGCAACCGGGCAACAGGTGTATCTGTCGTAGTCACCGGTCGGGAGGCTCACCCGGATATGATCGAATCAGCGGATGAAGTAATCGAAATGAAGGAGATCAAACATTATTTTCATGCAGGTGTTCCAGCCAGGGTCGGTATTGAAAAATGACCCCGGTTTTTCAACCCGATTCACCATGAGCGGGTGAAGGTTTTCTGTCCGTCAACCGAGATGAACTGAAATCCTTGTTGATTCTGGCGATTGTCACATGAAAGGCTTGCCGACAGGACAGGCGAGTTCACAGCGCCGACAATATTTTATGATCTTTACCGGCTCCTCAAAGCCATCCACAAGATGTTTCTGCGCAACCTCGTTGTCAGCCTCCATCTGCCGGTTACAGACAGGTCGAGAATAAACTCCTTCACGACCAGGCAAAAAATTCTGGCCATAATCATCGGCAGAATATATTTTCTTATCGAAAACTTTCTGCGGACAGGCTTTTCTGCACATTTCACTGCACAGTTTACAGGGATCAAAGGCCAAGGGGCCGGTGGACGGCAATTCGATATCCAGAGTAAGCGCACGAAGCCGCACTCTGGGGCCGTACTCCGGAGTAACGAGAAGATTGTTCTTGCCCACAGTGCCGATGGCAGCGAGAACCGCAGCATCTTTTAAATATGTCCCCCCTTTTTCCACATGATAGGGCAGGTGAAAAACCTGGATTCCGAATTGATCCGGAATCCAGGAGCAGAGTTCTCCGACCACTTTAGCCAAAACACGATTGCCGGGGGGATCAACTCGACCGAACCACCAGTCCATCTCTGGTTTGTCTTCCGGATGATGAACGGCGACGACCATTACTGTTTTTGCAGTCTCGGGCCACGATACTTCACCGGGTTTCAACCCAAGGTCATTGTTGCGGGTACCGATGCCTTCACCCGCTCCCGGCATCTGTGGGGCAAAGGTAAAAGACGGTGCCTTTTTCAGATCCGCCGCAGCGGCAAAACCAACCAGGTCTGCCCCGAGCTTTCTTGCCTTGCTGAGCATTGCGGATGATACCCGCAATGCGTCTTGGTTTGTCATGTTCTTATCGTCCTCGCTGATCATAATGATTTTTTGATTTGTTCCGGCGCAATGACAATCATTTTCCGGCCCAGAATTTCACCATAATCTTCCTTTACCCATTTCATCAGTGAAAAGACCATGATCAGCAATATTGGCATCAGCGGCAGAGCGACGATAATAGACGAGAGTTGAACCGCCTTCAACTGACCGGTTGAAAGCAAGCCGACGGCAAAGAGTCCCAAAATAATTCCCCACAGCGTTCTGTTCCAGCGCGGGGGTTCTTCATCGCCGGTCAGTGTCCGGGTAACCTGAGAAGAAAGCGTATAGGCCGCTGAATTGAGCGTTGTGGCCAGAAAAATAAAGCACAGAATGGTAAAAATCGGAATAAAAAGATATTTTGCGCCCGGAATCGTATTGAGAATGGCAACGATGGTGACGTCATTAGACCATTTGGAAGCCTTTAGAATGCCATATACATCGAGTGTTCCGGACGTCTGCAGGTTGATGGCATACCCGCCCCAGATTGCGAAAAATATCCAGCATCCGAGCGAGCCGTAAACCAGTTCTCCAAAAATTACCTGGCGAATGGTTCTGCCCCTTGAAATACGGGCCACGAAAAGTCCCATCATCGGGGCATAGGCCACCCACCACGCCCAATAAAAGACGGTCCAGGATTCCGGGAAATTGCCGTTTGTTATCGGATCTGTCCAAAGGCTTATTTTAAAGAAATCATTGAACATGAGCCCCAGGCTGTTGCACCATGTGTTGAGTATAAAAGTTGACGGGCCAATCAAGAAGACATAGATCAGCAGAATATAGGCGACATAGGTATTGAGATCGGCAAGCATGGATATTCCTCTTTTCAAGCCCGCCCAGACAGTATAGGTAAAAAGAGCGGTCCAGACAAAAAGAACTGCCATTTGCAGGGCAAACGATCCTGGAATGCCGGTGATTGATGAAACCAGACTTGTGACCAGTGGCACGGCCAGTCCCAGTGAGGTCCCGACGCCGCCGATCATGGCAAAGATCACGATCGTATCAATACTTTTACCGACAATTCCATCTGCCTGGGGGCCAATAACGCCGCGGCAGGCGGCGCTGAGACGCAGCGCGGGTATTTTTTTGACATGGATCGCGTAGGCTATCGGCAATGTCGGGAGGGCATAGATCGCCCAGGGGGTGATGCCCCAGTGAAACTGACCGTACATGCCCGCCAGTTCTCCGGCCAGTCCTTTCTGCGCGCCCACATCCGTATGCAGGATGCTGGTGTTTAGATAATATACAGGCTCGATAAATGCCCAGTAGACAATAGCTATACCGATGCCGGCACAAAATATCATTGCTGCCCAGGCGTAGGTTGAAAACTCCGGCTGATCGTCTGGGGAGCCAAGTTTAATATCTCCCCAGCGGCTGATTGCCAGCCATACCAGAAAAATGACACAAAACAAGCCAAAAAGCAAAAAAGACCATTTGAAATTGTGGGTCAAAACAGCAAAAAGCGAATTAACCACAGCCTTTCCCTTTTCAGGAAAAAGAGACAGCAATACCCCTACAAGCAACGTAATTATGACTCCGGGATACATTAAAGAATTATCTATTCTGTTCGATTTCTCTTCCATCTTTTGTCCTTTCATTCAGTCTTCATCTTTTCCTGCGGGGATTTCTGCAGAATACCCCTCAGGTCCGGTGCGTTATGGTAATATCCAAAGCTGTATCGACATAGCATGTAGATATTGAGCAAGAATGGGGCCAACCGGTAAATCTTAATATTGTGTCTTCATATTAAGATATTAACAATAATCTGAATTATGGGAGGATGAATACTTGCGCAAATAAATTTGCGAAATAGCAAATATGCTTGCGGTCACAAAATGACTTCTGTTGGAATGGGCAAGAAAAAAATTACAGCAAGAATTACTTGTTGTCGGGGTGCAAGCGCCGCAAATATCGTGAGGCGAATGAGGAACAACGGTCAATGAGATTCATATTGTTGAAGTATTTCTGATTCCGTTCAGGAAAGACCGGAGATTGAATTTGTTGATTTTATGGCCGAGAAGCTGCCTTGATATGGATAGTATCCTGGCTGCCGCTGCGATATTGCCACCGCTCATGGTCAAAGCATCAATTATCTTTTCCTTTTCCAAAGATGTGGTTGCGGCACTCAGGGACTGACGTTCAGCGTTTCCATCTGCAGGGCTGCGATGCGGATAGGCAAAACTGGGATTCGGGCGATTCTCAGGGGATGCAGCAGCAGTTTCGTCTGAAATTCCCAGTAGGTTGGCAAAATAACAGTGCTCAAGTTTTAATGTGTCGTCACTGTCACTCGCCATATTGACTGCGCTTTCTATGATATGCTCCAATTCGCGCACATTTCCCGGCCAGGAATAGCTCCAGAAAAAGTCGATGACCTCTGCTGAAATATTTTTGAGATTTTTACCAAGCATACGACTGAACTTCTGCAGGAAATAACGCCCGAGTTCCTCAATGTCAACCAGCCGCTCCCGCAATGGCGGGATATGGACATAAACAACTGCCAGCCGGTAGAACAAATCCATTCTGAATCTGCCACTTTTTACAATTTGCTGGGGTTCTTCATTGACGGAACAGATCACTTTGCAGTCCAGTGGCGTATTCTCCAACGATCCGACTCGCCGATTTTTTTTCTCCTGCAACACTCTGAGAAGTTTACCTTGCAGGGCGAGCGGCATGGAGTTGATCTCGTCCAAATAGATAGTCCCACCGTTGGCAGCTTCAAGGAGACCGGCCCTGTCAACAGCCCCTGTGTATGCCCCTTTTACAGTACCAAACAGCAGCCCCTCCATCAGCGATTCGGGAATTGCGGCACAGTTGATGTCAACATACGCTTTCTGCTTGTCATGATAAAAATTATGAATGGCCTGTGCAAACAACTCCTTGCCGGTCCCTGTCTCTCCGTACAACAAGACCGGAGAAGGCGAGTTGGCTGCCATCTTGGCCGTTTTCAAAGCGTTGATAAAGACAGGGGCTGATCCGATGATACTTGCGAAAGTGTACTTGGTGCCTTCTGCGAACTTTTCATTGTTTTTCGGCGCCAAAAAGGAAGGGATACTGCGTTCGAGAATGTTGTAATCTTTCACAAAACAGATGGTTCCGGCTATTCTGCCATCTTTAAACAGCGGAAAAACACTGTGGATGGTATTGCCGACATTGGTATTTCTCGACTCATAGGACAAGGCATAATTGATAATTGGGCGCTGATGTTTCAGTACCCGCATACAGGTACTGCTGTCATTGTGGTAACGATAGACATCGGTTATTTTTTTACCCAGCACATCCGAGGGGTTTAAATTGTCAATATTGGCCTGAACCGCGTTGTAGAAGATCATGACTCCTTTCGCATCGGTCATGAGCACTCCCTGATCAAGATCGCTGAGCAACTGGAGAAAATTGAACTGATCGAAATCAAAGCGTTCAAGAAGAAAAGAAGATATATCTGTTGCTCTGTGTTTGTTCATAAGTAAGACCCATTCAGCGGTGGTCGGGATTGCTTGAACAGCAAAAAAAGAAGAGATAAGCTGCTCTTGTTAAAGCTGCTGCCTCTTTCTTAGGAAGTGTTATCCAGTAAACTACAGCTGGTGTTCTCTTGTCAAGTCTTTGATGCCGCAGCCGATAGTTATACAATTCAAAAGGCCGGCTTCAAAGGACATGTCATGCGAGGTCTCGCGGCTTCTAAGACGGCGGACGGACGGCTGCCGAGGCATTGAGCAATTGAAGAATATCGCTTTTGATTCGGTTCTCTTCTTTTCCAGTCCTGTTTCTGGGCCGATCCAGACCGACATCGAAGATTTTCAAAATGCCGGCGGGGCGCGGAGATAAAACGGCAATCCGGTCGCCGACATACACCGCCTCGTCCACGTTATGGGTGACAAACAGGATCGTATCTTTTCTTTCTTCCCAGATTTTCAGAAGAAATTCCTGCATGACGTTTCGGGTCTGACTGTCGAGTGATCCGAACGGTTCATCCATCAGCACCACCTGCGGGTTGGCGATCAGGGTGCGCGCGATGGCCACGCGCTGCTTCATGCCGCCGGAAAGCTCTTTGGGAAAAGCGTTTTCAAATCCTTCAAGGCCAAAATCCCGGACATACTGCATTGCCATGGTCCGGCGGACCGCGGCATCCACGCCCTTGATTTCAAGGGCCACTTCAATGTTTTCCACCAATTTTCGCCAGGGAAACAGCGCGTACTCCTGAAACACCATCCCAACCTGCTCATCACATCCGGTAAGGGATTTTCCGTCCAACAGGATTCCGCCCGAAGTCTTTTCTTCCAACCCGGCTATCAGACGCAGGAGCGTGGTTTTGCCGCAGCCGCTCGGTCCGACAATGGAGAAAATCTGCCCCTGTTGAATCGAGAAGTTCATCCCGTCAAACACGTCGATGACGGTTTCGGGCGTATTGCCGGCGTATACTTTTTTTAGGTCGGTTATTTCAAGTCGAATGCTCATAAGCTTCTATTATCGCCACCGGATCAGATATCTTTCGGCCAGTTGCAGGCAGGCATCAATTCCAAGGCCGATCGCGCCGATAACGAGCATGCCCGCGATAATCTCATCGGAACGTTGAATATCCCGCGCCGTCATGATCATGTAGCCCAAACCATAGCCCTGTCTGACGCCGGTAAATTCGGCCGCCACCAGAGACATCCACCCCACGCCGATACCGATGCGCATGCCGGTCAATATGGAGGGCATGGCGCCGGGGACGAGGACATTGAGGAAGAAAAAGCGCCGGCCGGCATTGAGCATTCTGGCCGCCTCGATCAATACCGGTTCAATTCCGCGAACCCCATTGATGGTGTTCAGGAGAATCGGAAAAAAGGCGCCGAGAAAGATAATAAACGCCGCGGATTTGATGCCGATGCCGAACCAGAGGATGGAAAGGGGAATCCAGGCCAGCGGCGGAATCGGGCGCACGATTTCCACCAACGGCTCGATCATGGCGCAAACGGTTCGGGACCATCCCATGAGAAGTCCCAGGGGAACGGCGGTCGCCAACGCCAGCGCATACCCCAAGAGAACGCGTTGCAGGCTGTAGTAAACGTGCAGATGCAGCAGATGCCCCGGAGGCATTCCCGTACCGATCAGATCCGCCAGCCCGGCCGCCACCTGAACAGGTGAGGGCAGTTTAAATGCAGGTATAACGCCGGTGGCGGACAAAAGCTGCCACAACAGCAGCAACATGATGGGCGGAATAATTCTCTTGCCTTTCATTGATGCAGGATGTCCCGTAAGATTTTCGGTTGAAGAAATTGATCCACAAATCCGTCCGGATTATCGATCCGAATTAGGCCGAGTTCCGAGAGAAACCGGACATATTCTTTTTCTCCCTCTACGTTTATTTCATAGGTAAAGTGAACGTTTTGCATGGCCTTTCGAACCGTGGCCTCATCCATGCCCGTGGATTTAACGCCGATGGTAATCGCCTCCTCAGCGTTATGGTAAATGTAATCGGTTGCCTGAACATGCGCTGCCACGACGGCCCGGACTTTTTCCGCCTGTTTGGCGATAAATCCCTTATCGGTCACCAGCACGCAACACGGATGCCCCGGCCACATGCCGCCGGATGTCGCCAGGTTTTGCCCCACGCCCATGGTGGCGGCTTTGGACGGATGGGGTTCCCAGGCAATAAAAGCATCGATCTGACCGGTGCGGAGCGCGCTGATCATTTCCGGTGGCTTTAGCACGATAATATTGACCGACGCCGGGTTGAGCCTAGCATTTTTGAGCGCCTTTCGAAGTAAAAAATCCTGAACCGTGGAATGGCCCGGTATAGCCACCATCTTGCCCTTTAGATCGGCCAGGCTTTTGATCGCGGTGTTATCTTTCGCTATCACCAGGGCCGAGCCTTCGGTGTTGACCTGGGCCACCACAACCACATTGGCGGCCTTGTTGGCAACAGCTGTTGTTGCGGGTGCTTCCCCCACATAGGCCATATCCAGCTCTCCGGCAGAAAAGGCTGTCATAATTTCCGGCCCTGCCTTGAATACGCCCACAAGATCGACGGAAACGCCGTTCTTTGTAAAGAAGCCTTTTTCCAAAGCCACCCAGAACGCCAATTGGTGAATATCACTTTGCAGCACGGCCATACGAATCGGCGACTCGGACGCCCCGGCAAAATGAGCTGCAGGGCCAACTACCAACAGCGCAAGGAAAAGCAGCATGAGTACCGATCGTTTCATTCAAATCCTCCTGTCCCGTTGTAGCGAATGCCTGTAATTTCGTCCTTTCGAAAATCGAACAGGATGATTAACTCCTGTTTCTGTTTCAATGTAACGATCTGCTCCTCAGAGACTTTGCCGATGATTCTTGAAGAAATCATTCTCCTGCTGAAAATCGCCTGAACTTCTTTAGATTTTTCAGGTTTTACCGAGAGAATAAAACCAAAACTCTGGAAACAGCGGAGCCAGTCAATCAAAGCGATTTCGGAGGGCCTGGGAATAGTATCAAGATCAATACATCCTCCTTTGCCGGAATTTTCAAGCATTATGGAGATCGTGCCTAGAATACCGGCATTGCTGATGTCCTTGGCGGCACACGAAAGCCCCTGTTCAGCAATCAGGGGCAATGCCTCCAGGCGATACAGCAGTTCCTCAGAGGTTTTTCCCGAATTGGCATCCCAGCTGACAACGGAACGACACCCCTTTTGTCCATTCAGATCCACGGCCAGAATAAGGTCATCCCCGGCTTCGGCAAGATGACATCTCAAAAGCTTTTTTGCAGACCCCAGAATAGCCACACTTAGTGAAGGGGATGAAGGAGATGCATCAGGATGCAAATGTCCGCCGAGCATGGGAACTCTGAGCTTTTGGCATCCCTTTTCAATACCTTCCACAATAAGGGCTCGCTGTTCCTCGCCACCGCTTGCCAGAACGTTTACCATTCCAATGGGCCTTCCGCCCATGGAATAGATGTCATTCACCGTTACCATTACCGAAGCCTTGCCCGCTGCATAGGGTTCATTGATCAGCAGGCCTGTCATCATGCCGTCGGCAGCTAAAAGCAGATACTCCCCTTTCCATGGAATAACTGCAGCGTCATCACCAAAATTCGGGAGCTGTGAACCATACTGATGGGTAAGCTTCAATTTTTCAACAACTTTTTTTATGGGCTGTTTGCGCAATACCCCCGCATAATTTCTAACCTCTTCAACGATATCGATTAAGCTTGTTTCCATAACAGTTATGATGCTCTCGTAAAAAGTCGAATTTTTCTCTTTTATGTCATTCCCGCGAAAGCGGGGCACATGTGAATCGCCAGCGCTATCCAGGTTTTTAAACTATTTCTGGACTCCCGTTTTCACGGGAGTGACGGGATTTTGGATTTTTTACGAAGCCGTCAGTTATAAGTCACCTGGAACAAGACTCAAGTCCGCCTGCATGTGTTGATGGGGAAATCCAAAATGCTCTATAACCTGCCCTATAGGCTGCCAGCCGAGTTTTTTAAAAAACCGGACATTCCTTTCCTGAATTTCCGCCGTAAAAACAGTACATCCATTTTTCTTTACCCGTTTCATGGCCTCTTTGACCAGGAGAGATCCGGTTCGACCGGTGCGATACTCTTTTTGAACCGCAAGCCTGCCGCCGATCCAGTGCCCGATTTCAGCTTTTACGGGAAAAACCCTGACAGTTCCGATAATCTTGCCATCCTTTTTTGCCACCAGGAAGATGCTTTCCGAATCGTTTTCATCCCTGTCCGAATCGCTGAACATCCTCTGCTCATTAACGAACACCTCTCTTCTGATTTTGAAGGCCTCATTCCGTTCGTGGGTATTTCTAGCACTGTGACAAACGATTCCGGATTCATTTTTTTCATAAGCGCCAAGCGCTGAACAGGCGCCGCATCGCACACATCCCGCTAATGTCTCTTTCGTTGAAACCTCTTTTTTCTGGAGAATCACTGCAACGGCATCGTAGATACGCTTCATTCTTTCCGGGTCAGGCGGAACGGCGTTCTCAAGGGTTGATCCGGGTAGGGGGCGTAGGGGAACGACAAATGGGTATACTCCCAAATCTGCAAGGACTTCACTGCCCCATGCAATGGATTCGGAAGATTCTCCCATACCGGCAATCAGAAAACTGCTTACCCTGCTTGGTCCAAACAGCTCAACAGCTTTTTTCCACGCTCTTTCATATCGATTCATTCCGATTTCTGCTTTGGCAGGAGCGATACGAGCAAGCACTTTCAAATCAAAACTTTCCACATGAATGCCTACGGCATCCACACCTGCATCCTTTAACGCATCAATGAGATCAAGATTCCCCGGGGGAGCAAATTGGACCTGAACAGGCATATTCACAACGGCCTTCACTGCGCGAACGCAATCGGCAAGATACGTAATTTCACTTCCAGCCGGATCACCCGTGCCGGAAGTTAAAACCATATGAGATACGCCATCCATATCCCAAGCGGCCCTGGCTACTTCGGCAAGCTGTTCCGGAGACTTTCTCGCAATGGTCTCCTTGTTTCTCAGGGATGTTTCAGTGGAGCAGAAGCCGCACTTTTTAAATTGTTTCCAGTGAACGCATTGTTGAAGAACGGTTGTAGCCAGACAATCCCTGCCGTGGAGAAGGGCGATATTTCTGAAGCCGACACCATCCCGTGTGGATTGGGTATAGAACGCCGGGTCAGGAACCACTTCCAGTGACGAAACTACTTTCCCATGCTTTACAAGAACATAGGAATTATCCATGGACTCCAGGCTGAAAGGAGAATGCGAGACATAGTGACCGGCAATGGGTGCATTAACCGGGATGCCGCCTATGAGAAAAGATTTCCCTTCGGCCGGACCTGCGCCGCCTTTTCGCCCTTGAATATCCTTATGAACCCTGATTCCCAGGCTTTGTATCTCGGTGATAAGATGACGCATATCAAGGTCTCCGGTAATTCATTCAGGATATTTGAAGATTCCCTGTAGCAAGCTACGGGGATTGCGCTCGCTATTTCGGTTCAACGTTGTTTTTCTCCCATTTAGTCGGGAAAAAGGGGTCAAGGATTCGAGGATTCAAGGGTTTATTACCCATTTTTTACAGCATTTAGAGGTTTGAATATCCTGAGTATTTAGCGCTGATGGTTAGCGCTTACGCTTCACTCCGTGTCATTTTGAGTCACTTGGACCCTTGAACCCTTGACCCCTTGAATCCTCATTGAATCACCAATTCTTTTTGAGATAATCTTTCTATTTTAACTTATGTTTATCCGGCATGGAAGAGATCGTTCCATCCCAGGTATCAACTTTGCCTGATGCCTGATCGGTTTCCGGAAACCAGGTATGGGTCACGCATTTGGATTCTGTAAAGAACGAGAATCCATCTTTCCCCATGACATGGAGATCGCCAAAGAATGAGTTCTTATGACCTGTAAAACCGAAAATTCCCAGAGGAACGGGAATCCCGACATTGATGCCCACCATTCCGGCATCCGTGCGTGCGGCAAATTGACGGGCAAAATGTCCGTTTTGAGTATAAATCACAGAACCGTTGGCAAAACGGCTTTTATTCATTAAGGTTAAACCTTCTTCAAAGGAATTCACTCTCTTGATACAGAGCACAGGACCGAATACCTCTTCATCTCCGATGGTCATTTTCTCTGTAACATGATCAAAAATCGAGGGCGCCAGATAAAATCCATTCTCATAGCCTGGCACTACCGGATTGCGGCCGTCAACAATTAGTTTGGCTCCTTCTGCAATGCCTTTTTCAATCCAGTCCGTAATGAATTTCCTGTGACCGGCATTCATGATTGGACCCATGCCAGTTGTAGGATCATAGGCCGGTCCCAGAGTCATCTCAGCAACAAACTTTTTGAGATAACCGATGAGCTCATCAGCAATGCAATTTTCAACAACAATAACCGGGCAGGCCATGCACCTGGCTCCCGCGCATCCGCAATAGGCATTGATGATGCCTCTTGCTGTTCTTTCAAGCTTGGCATCCCGCAATACAAGGGCATGGTTTTTGGCTTCGGTTAAAGCCTGAACGCGCTTGCCATGAGCAGCGGCAGTCTTATAGATGTGTCTGCCGACTGAAGTGGATCCGACAAAAGAGACTCCTTTAATATCCGGATGTTTCAGAAAAATTTCAGCTTCATTACGTCCTGCTGTTACAATATTGAGCACTCCATTGGGGAGCCCGGCCTCTCGCCAAAGCTCTGCAAGCCGCAGTGATGACTGGGGCACAAAGCTGGCCGCCTTGAGAACCATGCAGTTTCCGGTGGCCAGGCAGATGGGAGTCATCCATCCGTGGGGAATCATGGCCGGGAAATTCCAGGGCGCGATTCCAGCAAAAACTCCTATGGGATGATGGTACAGGACTGTATCATATCCTTTACTTGCATTCATAAGAGATTCGCCCTTCATAAGATGGGGTGCCCCGCATGCAAATTCAACCACCTCATTTACCTTTAACACGTCACCCATCGATTCCGTCCAGTTTTTGCCCTCCTCCTGGCATAGAAGATAGGTCAGTTCCTCAAGATGCTGGTCAACAAGAGCCTTAAACTTGTACAACACCTGCACCCTCTTGCTTACGGGCGTTTCCGACCAGGCTGGGTACGCTTTTTTTGCACTCTCTATGGCGGACTCTACCTCAGCCTGAGTACATTGCGGAGCATGCGCAATTACAGCCCCGGTTGAGGGATTGAAGCAATCCATGTACTTTTCGGATTTGGAGACGCGAAATTCACCATCCACAAAATATTTCAGTTTTTTTATGGGACTTCCTGCAGAAGAATCTTCAATATCAAAATATCTATTTTCGTCTTTTTCTGGCAACATTCAAACCTCCTTAACAGTTTAAAATCATGAAATTCATTTTATCAAACAGTAAACGCATTTTAATAGAATCCGACTTTATCGGTCGCCGCTTTCTTTGCAGGTCTTTTTTTGAAGCTCCCGCAGCAAGCTACAGGGAATCCTCGACCGTAAGGAACAGCGTCTATTGAAAATTTGCTCGCTAACCCAGTAGCAAGTCCGCCGCGGCGGACTTGCGGCGGGGATTGCTCTCGCTGTTTCGGTTCAAAGACCAAACCCTATCTTCTTGATCAGATTTGCTGCGATTCTAAAGGTTTGATCTCTGCCGGCAGGATAATCTTCTCCGGCTCTTCTCTGGTCAATTTCCGTGATATCCATTCCTGCAAGGTGAATTTTCCGGTTGAACAGGATTTTAAGTGTGTCCGCAATATTATAAATCTTTGACTCTGTTAAGCCCTTCCAATTCCGAAATCTGACGCCCTCAACAGCGCTCATCGCACCAATGTCCATATCAATTGAGATATACACATAAGGTGTAGATATCATCTGCAACAGCGTATTTAGCCTTTGAGGAGCCATCGTGCACTCCTTTTTTGTCATTATTGTGGATCCTCTGCGTTTCAGTTCTGCGTAGGCGTCTGTGTATCTGGAAATACGTGGATCTTTAATTCGGAACGATTTTTTTTCCGGGTAGTCGCTCACACCAAAAATATAGAGATTTTTCAGATTAATTATCCCTTCAGCAGCCATGTGATGGATAAAGGAACTGGCATTGTATGAATCCGGACGGTTATATAAATAAGGATCCCTAGGGTCATGAACAGAACCGGGATTCGTTTCAATATCGTATTGAATGGCATCGGAAAGAACAGACATGGGAATAGCATCGGTATGACTGTCAATAATAATCAGCGATACATTATCCCTGCCATAAAATTCCGTTAAAGATTTATACGCACCTCCGGTCAATGAGTGATCTATTCCGATCATACAGGGAATATCGGGCAGTATCTTTTTTGAGACAATATCTGCGACCTCCTCCGCTATTCTTCTGCAGCCGTCACCATCAATGAATGCGATAAAATTTTCGGTGTTGATCTTCAAAATATCCTCACCACGGGGTTTTGGGCGAAGCCAAGTTGGAATATTCACAGAACCAAGCTCCCTCCATAAATCCTGTTGGACTTCCGGACGAATAAGCATCATAACCTCATTAAAAGGATCGTCACTTTTCCCCGCTGTCCATAAGCTGTTGCGTTTTTCATAAATTGAATCAAATTGTTCATCGCAGTCCAGGGGGCAGCCAAAAAAAACCAGTTTTTTATCAGTCATGCCATTCATTGCCTGTGGCCATCGCTTCCCTTTAAAACGAGTTTCCTTTCAATTGTTCCACAACTATCGATGATACCTTCGTAAAAAGTCATAAAAACACTTTTTACTTGGCGGTAAATCCGCTTGAGCCGGACTGGTGCTTAACCGCCCTCGGCTTGTTGTAAGTAAGTTAGAAATTATTTCCGGACGGAAATAATTTCGTAAACTTACTTACACCCCTCAAGGGGGTACTTAAAAAGAGTCCCGTTTATCGTGGCTAAGAGAGCATATTAAGACTTCCAACGAGTTCGTCGAATATAGATTGCCGCAAAGCGGCATAAAACTGCTTTTTACGAGTCTATCATAGAAACATTAAAACAAAATAATTACCACGTCAACATTAATGATTAAAACATCTGATGTTTAATTATTTGAACATTATCGCTCCTATTGAATGTCAAACCCGGTTTTTGGTAGGAGAGAAAACAATTCAGGATTATCTGCAAATACATTCACAACAGTTCAAATTCCCTTTTTAAAAAGAGAATTTGAACTGAGGATATTGGGCTGTCGTGATGATGAAAGCGGATCATCCAAAACCAGCAGAATGGGAAATATCAGGGTCAAGCTGCCATTCGCCATCTCCAATACTACCCTCTGGCTTTATAAAAATCGTCTCTGGCTTTTTTAAGCTGTTTGACGTTCTCAAGGGGGGATCCCGGTGCAACGCCACAACCCGGTGTTAGGAAATCGGTTCCATTTTCCAGGCTCGAGATCGATTCCTCATAACATTTTTCCGGAGTGCCCATGAACAGGGTTGTTGCCGTCGCCACATTACCAAAAACGCGTACGTTTTTAGCATGCGCCACATCAACGGCTTTTTTCATATCGGCTTTCTCCTCAATGCTGATTCCAGCTACACCGGTTTCACACATCATCGGAATAATGAGATCTGTGTTGGCACAAATATGCAAAACAATCGGACCTTTGGCCTTGGAACAAATCTCGGTCATCATGGGCTGAACGAATTTTTTCCAGGTTTTGGGGCTCATCAGCGCTGGTCCCGATGAAGGCTCGGCCAGACAATAATAATCGGCCCCTTGGTCAAAGGCCCAGTTTATAACATCGATGGTAACTGCCTTAGTAACATCGAGGACCTGTTGTATCTTGGCCTGTTCCTTGAAAGTCCATCTCATGAACTTCTCGGTTCCGACCAGGTTGCAGGCACAGGTCCAGGCTCCCTCACTCTCACCAAAAACAACCAGTTCTTCACCGAAACGTTTCTTCAATATTTCAAATTGCTTCTTATAGGCGGGAAACCGTCCCTTTTCAAAAATATTGTCCGGGTACGCAAGCCCATCCAGGCTGTCGGCAAGCGGATGTTCCTTGATGTAATATTGAAGATCGATCTTGGGTTCACCCAATGTACAGCCCATCACCTGACTGATCGGAGTGATATCCCAACCCATGGCTTTGACCCATTCGAACCCTGCGATTTCATACCCGGCAATTGCCAGTTTGGCCATGGCTTCCGGATCTGTGTCAGCCAAGGGGCGTTCGGCGCCGCATATTTTCATGATTTCCACGATGCCGTAAGTGGTGGTGGAGCCCACCGGCGTCATGTCCACTTCCTTTCCCTCCAGACGTCTCATAAAACGTTCTTTTAAATTCATTTTATCTCTCTCCTTTTCGCCCAAACCGCCTGCTTCCGGCGACGGCTGAATTATACCGCCAGATGATCAAGAATAATCTGTTGATTATCGATCAATTCCTGAGTCGTTGCGATACCGGTAATTTTTCCTTTGGTGCTCATTAAATAATGTCGACTGGCGACTTTCAGGGCCATTCGGTAATTCTGCTCCACGACCAGCAGCGTCATTCCCGAACCAACACAAAAATCTTTCACAATTTCGGTGATCGAAACTACCAGCAATGGGGACAGCCCCTGGGAGGGCTCATCCATAATGATAATCTTGGGATTACTGATTAGCGCCCGACCGATTGCAAGCATTTGCTGCTCGCCGCCGCTGAGCGTAGATCCATCCTGGTTGATGCGATCGGCCAGTACCGGAAAATAGTCGTAAACCCGCTCCAGAGTGCAGGGCTCTCCCCCGTTACCGGGACGCGAGGCAATCGTCAGATTTTCTTTCACGGTCAAGCCAGGGAAGATATGCCGTTCCGCCGGAACATAGGCCACTCCCAGCCGGGAAACCCGGTGCGCGGGCCAGCGAATGGTTTTTTGGCCGTCAATGGTGATCGATCCGGAGCGCGGCGGGGTGAGTCCCATGATGGATCGAAGAGTCGTGGTCTTGCCGACACCGTTTCTCCCCAGAATGGAGACGGCCTCGTGAGCATTGACGAATAAAGAGAGTCCCTGAATGGCGTGGCTTTCTCCGTAATAGGTGTGAATATCTTCTATCTCCAGAATTCTATTCGTCTTTTCCAAGATAGGCCTCCCTGACCAACTGGTTCGTCCTGATTTCTTCGGGCGCGCCCTCAGCGATGATACTGCCGTAATGAAGCACATTGATTGTATCCGAGATTCTCATGACCATATCCATGTCGTGCTCGACCAGCACGATCGATATTTCCCTGGAAAGACCCTTGATCAGCTCGGAGATATGGTTGGTTTCCGCGGGCGACATACCGGCCGTGGGCTCATCCAGAAAGAGAATTTTCGGATCTCCTGCCAGGGCGATAGCCACCTCCAGGATCCGCTGGTCGCCGTAAGACAGGTTTTTGGCGGGTAGACCGGCAAGATCCTGAAGGCCGAGCCGCTCCAGAATCACCCATGCATCGCTTGCCACTTTTTTCAGGCTCATTTTGGTGGAAAATATTCTTAAAGAGCCGCCGGAGCGGGCCTGTTTGGCGATCCTTACATTTTCAAACACTGTCAGATTGCTAAAGATGCTCGTAATTTGAAAGGTTCTGCAGATTCCCTTTTTGACCAGTTCATGGGTCGGCTTGTTGGTGATTTCGGCGCCTTGAAAATACACTTTCCCGGAGCTGGCCGGTATTCGGCCGGTAATGATGTTGATAAATGTGGTTTTACCAGCGCCATTTGGCCCGATAATGGATCTCAACCCGGTTTTTTCAAATTCTATGCACACGCAATTCGTTGCCATGACTCCGCCGAAATGCCGACACAGATTATCGGTGCATAAAAACGCATCCATGATATTGAATTAACTCCTTCGCAGACGTTTGAAAAGGTTGCCGAGGCCGACAAATCCCGACGGCATGAACAAGACCAGAAAAATCACCACGAGACCGAGGAAGATTTCCCAATGCTCGGTCATGGTGCTGATATAATCCTGAATATAGATGAAGATGCCCGCCCCGATAATTGGTCCCCAGAGTGTTCCCAAACCGCCTAAAAGAACCATCATCAAGACCCCGGCGCCGGCAAAAGCGCTCATCGTGGTGGGACCGATATAGCCCTTGTATAGAATAAAAAGCGCGCCGGATGTTCCGGCAAGAATGCAGGCCAGTACCCATCCGAAAAGCTTGTAGCGTCTGACAGCGATGCCGACAAACGCAGCGCGTTCCTCATTTTCACGAATGGCTTCCAGCACGGCGCCAAAGGGGGAGCGTATAATTCGGCGGGTCAGGACAAGCGCGATGGCGACCACAAACAGGGTCAACAGATACATATGCGTCGGGTTGCCGGCGTTCCCGACGGACCATCCGAAAACCTGAATATCGGGACTAGGCACGCCCATTAGTCCGTCATCTCCACCGGTGAGGCCATACCACTTCCAGACGATGGTATAAAACATCATCCCGAAGGCTAGTGTCAGCAGGGCAAAGGCGAGCCCGCCTGTGCGCACCTGAATCCAGCCGACCGGCAGGGCTATTAACCCCGTGACAACGATGCCGATCAGGCATGCCAGCCAGAGCGATGTGGGTGATACGTGAATCAGAAACAGTCCCACCACATACGCGCCGATGCCCAGATAGGCATTGTGCATGAAGGAGAGCAGTCCGGTGTATCCCAGCAGCACGTCCAGGCTCATGGCCAGCAGCCCGTAAATCATGATTTCTGTGATCAAGCTGATATAAAACCGGTTGCTCCACACAAAAGGCAGCAATGAAAGTGAGATGAAAAGCGCCGCCAGGCCGATGAGTTTAAGGGGCGATAGCGAGGTGCGCTCGTTGGGCATTGAGGGTGAGCCACTCATTATTCAAATTTTCCTTCTCCGAAAAGTCCGCGGGGCATAAATGCCAGAATTACCGCCATCAACATGTACACGATCACCATAGCCAGATCCGTTATAAAAAATTCCGCCAGAGTCTGCACGATGCCGATCAAAAGAGCCGCAAACACCGCGCCGCGCAGGCTGCCCAGGCCGCCGATGACGATTACCACAAAGGAGCTGATCAGCATTTCATGGCCCATGAGCGGGTCAATCGTCGTTAAGGGACCTGCGATAATGCCGGCAACACCCGCCAGGGAACAGCCTAAAATGAACGCGCCGATATGAACATAATTCATATTGATCCCCAGGCAGGAAACCATTTCCGGAATCGTGCTGGCGGCCTTGAGAATCATGCCGATGCGTGTTTTATTCAAAAAAAGCATCAGGCCGATCATGACTGCGGCAGTGGTTGCCAGGGTAGCCAGGCGGAAGACCGGGTAATGAGTGCCGAAAATCGACAGGGTCTCGCGCATAAAGGCAGGAATAGCGACAAACCGGGGTTCGTTGCCCCAGCTGTACTTGATCAGGCCGTCTAGAAAAAACATCAGGCCATAGGTCAGAATGAGGGTGTAGATCATCGAGCGCTTTCGCATGGGCGCAATTACGATGCGCTCTATAATAAGCCCCATGACGCCAACGATGACCGGCGCGAGCAGCAGGGCAGCAAAAAAGTTGACGCCAAGAGAAACGATCGTATATCCGGTATAGGCGCCGATGGCATACAGCGAACCGTGCGCCAGATTCATCACCCGGCTGAGCCCGTAGATGATATTCAGGCCTACGGCCACAATTAAAAAGACGCCGCCCAGAACGAGACTGTTGAGCGTAATGTCGACAGCGGTAGCAATTCCACTCATTTCGATATCTTCTATGTATGTTTTGCCCCGCCGCGCGGGGAATTCGTTGCTGAGGTGTTCAGGCTGAAGACTGAAGGGGAAAGCGATGACATTTACTCTCTTCCTTCAGTCTTCTTTCTATGCTCCTATCCTGTTTGTCTAATCACTCAGGCGGTCCCAGCTCTGCCGCTTTAAATGTTTTCAGAACTTTCATGGAAACCTTGGCACCGTAAGGATTCTTCGGAGCGGCCACGGTTTCTGTCCAGACTGCGTCATTGCGTGCACAGTTGTCTTTGGCCGCGATACGCACCGTTCCGTAGGGGCCGTTAAAACTGATGCCTTTGAGCGCCGCAGAGATGGCCTTGGCATCCGTGCTGCCAGCCTTATCAATAGCGTTAAACAGGTTCATGGCGCCCACATAGCTGTGAACCGCCGCATCGGAGGGGATCGTCTTATATTTGTCGAAGAAAGCTTTTTCCCATTTGTCCGAGATGGGAGTGTTGACATCCCAGGACCAGTCAGATGCGCCGTAAATGCCGTAGCAGGCCTCTCCTCCGGCTTCCAGTTCAAGGGGCCCCGGCGCCGCCGCTGAAACAAGTTTCATGCCTTTGGCCTGAAGTCCGAAATCAGACGCCTGTTTGGCAAAGATGGGAATGACGTTGGTGATGAATGCCATGTAGACGGCGTCGGCGCCGGAAGCCTTGATTTTGCTGATATAGGAAGACCAGTCTTTTGTTGAAGTAGGCGCCTTGTCATAAGCCTCGTTGTAGATCTTGATGCCTTTTTGCTTGGCAAGGGCAATAAAGCGGTCTCCTGCGTCATGGCCCCAGGCATAGTCATGAACAATGACATAATAGGTACGATTTTTAAGCTCCGGGTTGGACAGGATGCCCTGCACGTTTCCGATAGCGGTTTGATCATTTGCCAGCTGGCCGCTTCTGAAGACCAGCGGGTTGAGGTTATAAAACTCGGTCGTCATAACATGGGTGGTAACAAAGGGAACTTTGAGTTTGTCAATATTTTCCGCAATGGCAAGCCCCACACCACTTGAAAAAACACCGATCAACGCAATGCAGCCGTCTTTGTAAACCAGTTTTTCAGCCTTTGTCACCCCAACTGGCGGCTTCAACTGGGTATCCTCTACCAGCAGTTCGATCGGCCGGCCCAATATCTTGCCTTTTTCCTCGGCCGCCATTTCCATGCCATACTTCATTTCCAAACCACCCTGCGCAACAATACCGGTCAGCGGAACCAGCACACCGATTTTTACCGGCTCGATCGCTGCAGCAGGCTGAGCCATGATCATCAAAACCGAAAAAAACAGACTAATCGCTACTACCAATAGCTTCTTCATCTACGCCCCCTTTTCTCTTTTAAAAGATGTTTGGATGTATGAATGTTATTGACGCACACAAGGTAAAACTGGCGCGCCAGGATAGTAATCGACTTGAAGTGTTTCATTGGCATTAAATGCCGCTTTAAAATATTTTCTTTATCTGTCGTCTAAGCCGTCATAAAAGAATAATCATACAACGGCATATGGAGCCGTAACGAAATAGTGAAAAAAGTTATGGTTATTTTGTAACGGCTCCTAATCCGGCAATGCCATGTCAATGAGTTCAACCAGGTCATAAAGTTTCATCGGGCTTTTTATACGTTTCGCACCTTCGTTAAGGTTGAAATGGCAGAAGGGGCAGATGGAAATCATGTGCTCAGCCCCGGTACTCATACCTTCCTCGATTCTGAGTCCGGCATTTTTTGATGCCCAGTCTCCATAACCGGTCATAACGCCGCCGCCGCCGCCGCAGCAATAAGAATTGCTCCGGATTCGGTCCATTTCCCTGAAATCGATGCCGGGAAGCGCCTTGAGCATTTCACGCGGAATGTCATACAGACAATGCTCTTCATTCTTACCAAGATAAGAGCCGATCCACTGCTGGGATCCGTCTTTATCAATTTTATACTCGATCAGATGTCTGCCGGTATGGCATGGATCATGATAAGTGACCTTCCATGGAACTTCTCTGGTGAATTTCATCTTTCCTTCTTTAAACAGACTATAGAGAAAGTCAGTCGTATGAATTACCTGGATACCGCCAAGAAGCGTCTCGTATTCGTCCGAAAGACTGTAGTCCTTTTTAATCGCTCTGAAGCACCCTGCGCATGAAGTGATAATGGTTTTAACTCCGTGATTATCGTGGAGGTCCTTGAAAGTTTTCATGTTGGTTTCCGCAACACGTTTGAATTCATCCACATCTCCAAGCCTCATCGCCGTGGAGCCGCAGCAGATTTCATTTTCTCCGAGGATACCAAAATCCAGACCAAGCTTCTGAAAGATGGAAGCGGTTGCCACGGGAAGATTTCTGACAGGAAGATTGAAAGCGCCGGTGCACCCGACATAGTAAAGAATCGGCGCATCTTTCTTCATGATATCTTTGATGGGTTTCCCGGCCTTCTTAAACGGGCGGGTCCAGTCGGTTCTCACCCTGCGAGGCCCTTGGTAGGGGTTATTGTAGCTCCGCATGGACTGGGCAATGACTTTCTGTGTCGGCATGGGTCCCACGCCGTCATTTACAGCTTTTCGCCGCATCGATTCGATGATCTCGGGAATAAACGGCTTATGATCGAGTTCGCATTGATTCTGACAACCTCCACATACCGTACATTTATAAATCGCATCCAGAAAATCATCATTCCATTCCAGCTCTCCGTCAAGAATTCCTCTGGCAAAGGCGATCTTGCCTTTGGATGCCATGTTTCCGTCAAAGCCAAATTCAACCCCTGCAGGACAGATTTCTCCAAATGTAGGAGGAGGACCGAATTCGTAAGTACCCTTACAGTTGCCGCACGCCGTACACTTCCAAACAATGTTTTCCAATTCTTCAAGAGTTGGTATATCCCACTTCATAACACCTCCGTAAATATAAGCCTGTTCCTATTGTTTAAATAAATTGTGCCTTTACAATGCAAGTTTTCCTGTATTCATAATATCGTTAGGATCCAGCATGTTTTTTACCTGTTTTAAAAGGGAAATATACCCGGGATGAGCTCGCTTATTTATTTCCAGCGCAAAATCCACCGGTGGTTTGTAAGGAATTCCGCCGTTATTCAGGTCAACTTTCAGGCACTCGACAATAGCCTGTCTGGCATTTTCTACAGCAATTGGGTCTTGTTTGGGAAATGGGATCATGGCCCGAAGCATTCCATAGTGGACACCTCGGTAATTGGTCACGCGAACAGAGGGGGAAAGATTACGGGCAACAAGAATTTTTTTCCACGCATCATAAACCGGCTCCCACTTATTGAGGGGTGTAAAGGTTCCAGGCCAAGAAATACCACCACCCGCCTGTTTTGTATAGTTTTTGGTTGACCCCACGATCTGACTAGGCAATTGAGTCCTTGCCTTCAGGGCTTCTGCGGGATACTGGGTCTCCTTGAGGGAACTGCCTTTCTTTATCTCCTCATCAAAGGCCATTCTCCAGATCTCTTCCCGGGCCTCTTTTTCTTTCTCGGTCCAAGAAAAAGTCGTTGCAAATGACACCCATTCCGGAACACCGTCCGGTTTCGGTTTATATGGATAGGGAATGGGTACCTGAGAAAGCCACCAGGATACACCTGTCAAGTCATCGCAAATTTCGTAATTACCCAGCGTACGAAGGTAAGATGCCATATCTCCAATTTTTTCTGTAGATGCAGTAAAAACTTTTAGAATCGGAGGAATGGGATGGACCCTGACGCCAATCTTGGTTATGATCCCGGTTGTTCCCAGCCATCCTGTAAACAGACCATCAACGCGGGGCAAAGGAAGGCAGCTGTGCCATGCATCCTCCTGGATCGCACATGAGCCGACCCTGACCAGTTCTCCAGAGGGTAACACGACTTCCATGCTGGTGATTTCTTCACTGTTCAAACCATACCGCCCGCTCATCCCACCGATACCGTGGCAAATGGCATTGGAAGAGACCGAGCCCGATGGTGGTCCAACCGGCCAGCTCCATCTCAGTCCGTGTTTATAAAGAGCGCTGGCGAATTTGGCATGTGAAACTCCGGGTTCGATGATTGCATAATGAGACTCTGCATCAATCCGGATGATCTGGTTCATTCGTTTGAGATCCAGAAGAATACCACCGTTCTCCGGGATGCAGAGCCCGCCTATATTGGTGCCGGCCGTGAAAGGAGTTACCGATATTTTCTTCTGGCTGGCAAATTTCATAATTTGCTGAACCTGCCCAACGGTCGTCGGCATCACAACATAATCAGGATTTTTACGCTTTACAAAAGACAAGTCATAGGAATAGGCGTAACGGATGTGCTTCAAGTCCGTAGCGTTTTTTTCGCCGACAATTTCACATAGCTTTTTTGTGATTTGTGGATCAACTTTTGACTCTTTTGGTTTTTCGGTCATTTAATTCCTCCTGATAGTTATTTTAGGCAATTAAACAGCCTGATCTCCAAGCAGCAATCGGATAAGCGCATTCAGATTTTTTGAAAAAACAACCCGAGGTATAAGCTGTGTCTTACTATTCTGAAAATTTTTTCGAGGTGAGTTTTTCCAAAAATATAATAATTATCAACTACCCGTATCCGGTTTTAAAATGCCTGTTTCCGTTAAAACCATATCTCCGTTTTTACAGGCCAGCATCCCCTTTTCAACCTCGATGATATGCTGAAGCATTTCTTTACTGGCCTTCTCTGGATCACGTTCACACAAGGCTTCAACTATTTTCTTATGGCCATCACAGACCATCATCAAAAAGTCGTGGTTCATTTGCAACATGCGTTTAACATTTATCAAGGCAGTCTGGACAGTTTCAACAATGAGACTAATGACAGTGTTCTCAGTAATATCAGCAAGCTTTTTATGAAAAGCGCAGTCAAGATCACTCATGAAATTTTCACCATCCACCTCTTTTTCCATCTCTAAAATATTGCTTTTCAGATAATCGATATCATTGTCCTTGATTTTTAAAGCGCATATCTTAACAACTTCCGGTTCAATAAAGGTTCGAATCTGGGTATATTCGCGGATACTGGGATTTTGAAAGAAAAAATAATTTACAAGCCCGTCTTTTATCGTTTTCAGATCGACTTCCCTGACAAATGCGCCACCGGACATACCTTGCTTTATTTCCAGCAGCCCGTAAGCTTCCAGCACACGGTATGCTTCCCTGAGAGACGACTTGCTTACACCAAATTTCATGGCAAGGTCTTTTTCAGACGGGAGTCGGTCTCCAATTTTTAATTCTCCACTCAAAATGGCGCCGCGTATCTGATGAACAATATTTTCTGACATCCTGTTAGATTTTACAGTATCAAAAATATCTTTCATATCGTGCATCTTTCGTGCATCATCCCCCACAATTTTAAATTATCGATTTGGTTTCAGTGAATTGGGTTCAATAAATCACATATATTTTGACCCGAGTCAAGAAATATTTTAATATTTTAAATATCAGATGTTTCAAAATATATCATTGACTTTTGTTTTTGCCTTGGATAATGGAGAATCGAGTTATTATTCTTAATGGGAGCTTTATTCGTTTATAAAAAGCTTATAATCAGAATTAAATTAAATGGTTAAGTGAGGTAGTTAAATGGGAATTAAAATTGATGCACTAAAATGTATAAATTGCATGGCCTGTGAAATGGCTTGCAGTTACCATAGAGACGATGGCTTTGCCTTTCTCTCCGCCTGTATTGTAGCGTATCGAGCTAGGGAAAAGCGGGATTACTTTGGTATTCTTCTTAAAGAAGAGGAATTTCTTAAGGTTGCCCGCCCGGAAGGACTTGAGGTTAATAGAATTGGGGAAGCGGCAGACCCGAACAAGGAAGCAGATGCTTCAGCCAAGCCCATGCTCCTGAGGGAAGGATGTGACCTTTGTGAAGATATGGATGATTACGGGCCGATGTGCATAGTAATTTGTCCTGTAGATGCGATTACCCTTGAATAAATAAGGAAAACTAATATGGAATATTTATCAACAGATAAGATCCTTGTCATTGACTTGGCAACATCTGAAATTGAAGAAACAGCACTGGATGAATCTCTTGTCAGCGAAAAAATAGGTGGAGCCGGAATAACCAAATACCTCTACGATAAATTTCAAAATGATGATCCCATTGTTATTGGAACCGGGTTACTCACAGGCACAACCTGCCCAGCGTCCGCTATAGGGTTGATTACGGCTAAAAGTCCTGTTACCGGAAAATTGTGCCACTGCCCCATAATATATAAGGTTGGTATAGAGATCAAGTTTTCGGGCTACGATCATATTGTTGTTAAAGGAGTATCAGATAACCCTGTGTACCTTTGGATCCACGATGGTGTTGCTGATATCTCCGATGCTTCGGAAATCTGGGGTAAGGATGTCTGGGAGTCAACGGATTCACTGCGTAAGCATGTGGGAGACGACCTTCTCCAGACTATGATAATCGGCAAAGCCGGCGAAAACAGATCTGATTATGCACAAATTTGTTATAACTACTGGAGCAGCCCTGATCGTTTTGGATTTGGCAAACTTTTTGGCAGCAAAAAGCTTAAAGGCCTGGCCTTCAGAGGCATGGGACTCATAGAGGTCGCTGATCATGAAAATTTTGTCAGGCGTTCGCTTGAAATCCTAAAGGAGATTAAAACGAATGATTTCATGACGAAAAAAGGCATCGCAGAGATCGCCTCAGCCCTTGGCGAAGCGGGTATAAAAGAGTGGCTGGAACCCATTGTGCATAGACACAGCGCTGACTATTTCACTCCCTATGCTACCAATACCGCTGTTTTTCTTGATGAAGATCCAAAACGTGTTGAGGAAAGCAAGGTCGCTGAACCTGGAGTGCTTATTTCGGATGTCCCTGCCCTGCTCGCATTTAAAAAGCTGGGGCTTTCGGCTGAAGATACTGGCCGTGCATTTAAAGCATGTGCAAAATACGGCATTGACCCTGCGGCTGTTGCCGAGCTTTCCGGAAAATCAAGCCTGCAAGAGATTGTCGATTCGTTTGATGGATTAAGCGGCACTGTCACCTTGAAAGGCAAGGGCCACTTCAGTTCCTGGTGCCCCTTGAAACCCATTTTTAATAATTTTGGGCTTTCCGGAGACGCTGCCAAGGACGAAACCTGGTGGGAAAGAAGGCAGGCAATTGCCCTGATATTTGGAATCCAGCCAATTTTTTCTATCATGTGCCCTGAGCTGTCGGAAGAGAAACTGTTAGAACTATCTCGTATTGGAACAGAACTCGATCTTACTCAGGATATCCTGGACAGGGTTGTAGCCGATCTTTTGAAATAACTGAGTTGCTTTAATGAATCTTTACCAGTCATATGCAGACATAAATTACGAACTATCGCAGGGAAAGGCCCGATATATCATAAAGGGAGATACCGATATAAGGATTTCCGGAGTCCCTGATCCTGAATGCAGACGGATGCGCTATCCTAAGATCGGCATATATGCAGGTAGCGGTACTTCCCACTCCTGGCTCTGGTTTGTGGATATGTTCGAGAAGATGGGTTTTTTAAATCTGTTTTTTTTAGATGAGACAGCCGTAAAGAATTATGGATTGGACCACTTGGATGTTATGGTAATATCCGGAGGTGATACCTTTGCAGTTGCAGAGTCCCTGGGTCAACGAGGGGCTGAAAATATCAAGTCTTTTGTAGTGCATGGAGGGATCTATATAGGTTCCTGTGCCGGGGCCTATCTTCCCATGAATTCATCAAAAAAACCCTTGAATATGTTTAATTTTATCGATGTAAAGATCACAAACTTAAGCAAAACACTGCCTGAATCTGTAAGGGATTCCTGCAAATTCTGCACATCCTATGGATGTGACTTTGTGTTTCATCCGGTCCGGGAGGAGGTCCGACTCAAATCCACCAACATTTTCACCGCTATCTCTGAATTTAATGCTCCCATGTACGGTGGGCCCGGCATGAAAGTCTCCGATACAACCACTGTTCTGGCTTACTATTGCGGTTTTACCGAAAAGACATCCTTTCTTGTCAACGAGGCAATTGCTTCAAAAACCCTGGTTGGACAGGCGGCCATTGTCCGCATACCTTCAGGCAAAGGCTGTTTCTACCTTTTCGGCCCCCATCTGGAACACCCCGATTATCCTTATGCCAACAAATATGTTGCAGATGCAATCTTCTGGGAGACTGGAAAATGCAAGGAAATGACTATATCGGACAACGAAAAGAGCAAGTTCGCAGTAGGCACTGAAATCTTATCCGGAAAAAGAGCCAATGATTTTATCAGGGAACTTAAACGTGAGCTGAGTAATTCCAGGATTGCCGCATCCGGTCTGGAATTTATTCCCATTCGCTGGTTAATCGGGAAAAAGGTTTACGAACCTGAAAAAATCAGAGTCTTTCTCGAATCCATGTGGAAGCGGATAAAACCACTTGAGAAGCGAGAAGGGTTTAAAATTAAACCAGGCCTTACGGAACAGATTGTTAAGTGCGCCAAACAGACCACAGAAGAGATTCGAAAGATTAAAACAGGAGTGGATAACAGTATAGACACCCTGAATTCGGCAACTTTAGCTTTTGACTTGCTGCACAGATTGTCCATATCTTTTTTTGAGCTTTATTTTCAGGACCCAATTGATAACATAGTGCCGCATTAAAATTTTTCAGACTTAATGGGTAAATGGAATAGCTCTAACATTCACAACAGGAGATTAAATTGCGAACCGGATCAGTTAACAACAGATTATGGTTTAAAATCAAACTGATCTTTTCTCTGCTGATGGTTTGGTATTCTCTTCAGGCATATTCGGGATTTACCAACGCCTGGGGGAGTATTGTCTCCGCCTCCCAGTCAGGCTGGTTTGTGGATATGAACCGCTTTTCCAGCTCCGCCCACGGTTCAATCAAATGTGAGGATTGCCATGGCCCAATGGCAGGGGCGGGAAAATCCCATCCGGATCCCAAAGTCAAAGACTTTCTAAGGATAGAGACCAAAAAAAATTTTGACTACCAGAGCTGTAAAAAATGCCACAAGAATTCTTATGAACGATTTCTCTCGGGGGAACATGCAAAAGCCCTTATCAAAGAACAGGAAACAGGCGTGATGTCCAAAACCGGTCCTGCTCCGATCTGCGGGGACTGTCACTCCGCCCACTACTCTGTTTCTCATCTATCCCATGCAGAAATCAACAAAGCAATGACAACAACATGTGGATCCTGTCATCCAAGCCAGATGAAAAGCTATCTTGCCAATTACCATGGCAAAACTGCGGTCAACCTGGGATTTGACAAATCCGCTTCCTGCACCGATTGCCACGGCGCCCATCACTGTACTTCTTTGAAGGAGAAGGAGACCGCACTGAAATCATGCCGGAGATGTCACCCGGATGCCCAGCCGCAATTTGCCGATATCATCATCCATGACAGCAAAACAGATTTGGATAATAAAAGTGATTCCAAGAAAACAGGCCTTAAGACCGTTCATGCTCTGAGCCTGATTTCATTGATTTTTATTGTTATGGTACTGGCGTTTTTTTACAGCCACAGCTTTCTGTTGATGTTGAGGAAAATTCACGAAAAATTGAGGAAGCATACATAATGGAAACGAAAACAAACCAGATGCATTTCTACCAGCGGTTCCATGTGCTGCACAGATTGCTGCATATTGTCATTATAGTGAATTTTACGGGTCTGGCCATAAGCGGTTTCTTGCTGAGTCTGAGTCATTATAACTGGACGAAAATTCTTGTCTCCATCATCGGAGGAGCAGCCGCAGCAGGTTCCCTTCATCGGTTCTGCGCTGTTTTTCTCTATCTTGGAATTGTTGTTCACCTCCTCTGGCTTTGCTATTATAAGATTTCTCTGAAAGGAATTTTGTTCGGTCCTGCTTCCCTCGTCCCGAACTCCAAAGATTTAAACGATCTATATCAGAACCTGAGATATGTTTTTGGCAAAGGGCCTCCTCCCCTTTTTGATCGCTTCAGCTATCTTCAGAAAGTGGATTACTGGGCTGTCATGCTTGGAATGCAGAGCATGGGCATAACTGGCTTATTAATGTGGTTCCCTGAATATTTTTCAACGATACTGCCCGGACACTTTGTCAATGTTGCCAATCATTTCCACTTTCATGAAGCCACGCTGGCTGTCATGTATATAGGTATCGTACACATGTCCGACACCCATCTTCTTCCAGAGGTTTTCCCCTTGGAGAAATCAATTTTCAATGGAAAAATTACAAAAGAAAAACTCGCGGCAGAACACCCTGAAGAGTGGAAACGCATCAATCTGCTAAAGGATTAACCGGCCTTCAATATAAAAACAATCGAAAGAGTGAGAACTTCTTTATGAATTCGAAAACGATTATCTCTATTGCTGCCGGTGTTGTAATTATGATAACGCTGGCGGGCTTATACACGATAACGCTGGCAGGCTTAAATCCGATGCAAAAACAGGTTACCCCCCCAAAGAATTCCGAAACAAAGCCTCAGGTCTGCCTGGATTGCCACAGATTCCCCAACATCAACACCAACGAAGGGGTATTTGCCTCTAATGCCTTCTGTTACGATTGCCACAGAGAAAAGAACTGTACAAGAAAAATTGACGGAAAAGAAATTACGCTCCAGATTACGCATGATGATTTTAACAAAAATCAGAGACAACACCAGTTTGTCGCCTGTATCAAATGCCATACAGACGTGGCCCGTTCGCCCCATAAAACTCTGGCAGGAGCAAAATGTCTGGAGTGCCATCCCGTCCATGGAGAATCTACTGCCCATGATCCACACTTCAGAGTCAGTTGTCAGGCCTGCCATTTCAAATCCAAATTTGTTGAGCTCGATCCTAAAGACAATCATATCAAGCTGGCCCACATTACTCTTGAATCCAAGCCGATAAGTCTTGCAGATCACACGCTTGCAGATGTGAACGATTTGAAATCATGTGAAAAATGCCATTTCAAAAACAATCGCATTGGAGCCCCCGCTGCGGTTCTACCTTCAAAAAGCGCCCTTTGTATTCTCTGCCATAATTCACCCCTATCCATGGGCCATCCAATATTCGGTGTAGCAATGCTTATTTTCCTTGTGGGCGTTTTTGCCACCCTGCGATTCTGGTATCTTGGCAGTGTCCAGGGCGAGGAAAACTCTCTCCATCGCAAGATCAGTTTAAGTTCCGAATCCATTTGGAACATCATTTTTTCAAGACAGATATTCTCCTTATTGAAGATGGTTGTTCTGGATATTATTTTCCAGAGAAGAATTCTTAAAGAGAGCGTCGGACGATGGTCCATGCACTCACTGATTTTTTCCGCCATTTTAATACGCTTTCTATTAAGCCTTTTCACGGCCGTCATCTTTTATTTTCATCCCGGTGGGGACTGGACGCTTGCATTAATAGACAAGAACAGCCCATTCACCGCGTTTGCCAACGACCTTCTGGGTCTTTTCATCCTTCTGGGCATCCTGTGGGCCATGGTTCAAAGGTTCATCATTAAGCCTGTTCATGTAGCAACGGAAAATCAGGATAATATAGCACTTTTGATTATCGGGACACTGATTCTTCTCGGCTTTTTTCTTGAAGGCGCACGAATACTGGTTACCCGAATCCCTGCTGAAATGGCGAGTTACTCCTTTATCGGGTACCCCCTGTCAAAGGTTTTCTCCATCTTTGGATTGAACTGGACATCCATTTATTCATACCTGTGGTATGCACATGGAATCGTCGGCGCGCTGTTAGTGGCCTATCTGCCATTCGGTAAAATGCGGCACATCCTCAATACACCTCTTACTTATGCTCTGGAAGAGGTGTCCGGCGTCAGGAAGGAGAAACGGATATAATAAAGGGCTTATATTTAAATGAGGCACTGAAAATGACCACAGCAGAAGAAAAAATATCTGACGTCTCACCGGAAAAAACAGACAGCAAGCAAGATGTCAGACAGATACCCATACATAATCTGGATATAAAACGTTTAATTGAGCTTGATGCCTGCACGCGATGCGGTGAATGCCTCTCATGGTGTCCAGTATACGATCAGGACTCCAAAGAGGGTATCGTTCCACGACGCAAGGTCATCGATTTTCTGAAAATTGCCAGGGCTCAGAACGGATTTCTGGCAAAAATCATGAAAAGTGAAAATGTCAGGGAATCGTTTAAGAAAGTGATCCGGGCTCTGTTTTGCTATCAGGAAGTGACAGAAGAACAGATTAAAGAGTTTGTTGCCAATCTGTATGAGTGCTCCACCTGTGGCCAGTGTGAAGTGGTCTGCCCGGCACATATCGATACGGTGAATCTCTGGGAAGATTTGCGAAGACTGATTGTCAGCGCAGGATACGGTCCTTTGGAGCCTCAAAAGGCCTTGCGTAAAAGTGTCATTACCTTTGACAACCCTTGGCAGCAGCCTCGATCAGGCAGAACCAAATGGTCGCGGCGGGCAAAAAAGGACAATCTAATCATCGAAGAACCCAGGGAAATTATCAAATCAAAGGGCAAGGTGCTGCTTTTTTTCGGATGCACGGCATCCTACGATGCCAATGTAAAGCAGGTCGCCATCAATACCGTAAATATTCTTGAAGCGCTGAATATTGATTACGGAGTTCTGGGTAAAGATGAAAAATGCTGTGGAAGCGTGTTGCTCAGAATGGGAGACCCGGAGCATAAACGGCTTTTTCAGGAAAACATCGATCAGTTCAACGGTCTGGGCATAGAAACGCTGATCAGCTCATGTGCAGGCTGTTTTAAAACCATCATGCAGGACTATCCAAAAGTTGGAAAATTGAATTTTGAAGTCCTGCATACCGTGGAATATTTGGCGCGGCTGCTAAAGAAGGGCAAACTAACATTTCCTCATCCGGTCAACCGAATCTGCACCTATCATGATCCCTGCCATCTGGGCAGGGCAACCGGCGGGTTTGATGCGCCGAGGCTTATCATGAATTCCATTCCAGGGCTCAAACTTATTGAAATGCCAAGAAACAAAGAATATTCACGCTGTTGTGGAGCAGGTGGCGGATTAAAATCAGGGTATCCGGACATCCAGAACAAGATGGCACAGAGGCGGGTGAAAGAAGCTGAAGAGACTGGCGCTAAAGAGCTGGTTTCGTGCTGCCCCTTTTGCTATCAGGGATTGCAGGTCGGCATCTCCTCATTGGCATCTGACATCGTGATCAAAGACATGTCGGCTTATATTGCAGAATCGCTCCTGGGATATGATGTTTTTGAAAGAGCAGATGAGGATGCAGCCGCCAAAAAGAAGAAAAAGGAAGAGGCGCAACTCTCCGGGGAAGATGAGAAAAAGTTCAAAGAGGCGGATAGTGACGGTTGATATGTACACAAAATTCACTTATTGGATGGACAAACAAACTTTTCTTGTTATGCACAAAACTTTGTCAGAAATGGGGATTCCGCTGTATGAAACAAGAAAAGCTATTTGCCTCCCTTTGTCCAACAAAATCGCATTGGGCTATGTAACACCGGAAGCATGGTCAAACTTTGATATCTGCAAAAGGCAGCTTTCCTGGTATAGCGCATCTCAATTTGCGGGCAGATATCTATTAATCAGTGGAACGGATATCAACGGATACGGCTTTGATTTCAAACCATCAACTATCATCTCAAAGGTTAAGTTCAAACCCAGAAAACTGCCTGGATCAGATAATGGAAAAATTAAGGAACTGACTGACAGAAAGAGTTTTATGCTCTCATGTCCTTCCACCTTTAAGGACATTGAATCAATGGACAACGGAATGCAGTTGCGCTGGCTTAAAATTATGGGTATAGGCGGCATCACCTTCAAAGATCTTTTTGCTTTCCAATGCGCCAATCATGCTAATTTCATTGAACCGGATTATTTTATTGACTCTGAAGAAGGTCCTATACCCTACTCTATTGGCGTGACTAAGCAGGTATGCTCTGCCTGTCTGGAATTTTTCAATATAATCGGCGCAAATTTCAAGAAAAAATTCGTCGTCCCATGTCCTGGCGCTGTTTTGTTTGCCGGGATGTCTGTTAATACCTATTACGAGGTCAAAACAATAAGTTTAGACTTAATATCACTGGCTTGAGGTTGTCATAATATATCTTAGACCATTAGTGTTCTGTTAAGATTCAAATAAATTCAATTGTATATGGTCGTCAGTAATTTTGTTTTTGTGTATATCTGCTGTGCGCACTTGTAATATTGGCATTTTCCCCAAAAGAGTAATACTAAAAAACCGTAAAGTTGTATAGAAGATCTGGGCTGTCTTCAATTTTTTCTTTATTATGGCTACCAGAACATACGCTGAAATTGAAATCCGGATTTGATTTTTTTCTGCGTTTTCGGATGTACCATAAAAGGCTTTAATCCGAAGGTGCTGCTTTATCCATTTAAAAAAACACTTCGACTTGCCATCCGCATCGGTAAAGCTATGTGATTATGGCTGCCGGCAAAGTCATATGATTCGTCAAAAGATTTAATTGGTTATAAAGTTTTTAAATATTTTAACCGGATAGTAGCCCGACATCCGCAGTAACGGCTCGAATTTCATCAAAAAGGCAACTATCTGTTATGTACCTGCGGCGTTATAGCAAGAAAGTTGATGGAGAGGAATACGGATACTGGTCACTGGTAGAATC